>JAIXOZ010000149.1 GCA_027486495.1 Comamonadaceae bacterium
CTGCTGTGATGCCGAATTGCCGGGCAACCATTGAAACTGAGCTGCCAGGTTCGTTGGTCTGTTTGACGATTTCAAGCTTTTGCTCTGGGGTCCAGCGCCTGCGGCGCTGAACGCTGGTCACCACTTCCACCCGAGAAGGCGTTGCTGAAGACATAGTCATATCCATGGTCGTATTCCTGTTTCTTAGTTTAAGGAATACCGACGGGACTGTGATTCAGGGGGCTAACTCACTAGGCCCCTCAGTTCCCCTAAATTAGCACTGGTTTAGCACTGGAAAATTTCCAATTACTCATTCATTGCTCACTGTTGCAGCCAGCACAGATTTTTTTAGGTGAGCCAACAACAGATGATCACCAGGCCGTCTGCGTGCTCGACTAGGACTTATGGAGTGTTCATGTCGGTGCCAATGTGGGAAGTGCTAAAAGGTATAGCCCCTGTCAATGTGAGTGGGCCGCTGCCTCAGGTGGTTCCGTTGCGGGCGAGATCGGCGATGCGGCCCGCGTCGTAACCGAGCCCCGAGAGGACATCGCCGGTGTGCTGGCCCAGCGAAGGCGGCGCCGAGTTGATGCTGGCCGGCGTCCCGGAGAACTTCACCGGGAAACCGAGCTGCGGAATGCGGCCCTCGACCGGATGGTCCACATGCAACAACATCTGGCGCGCACGCATGTGCGGGTCATCGAACGCCTCGCGCATGGTGTTCACTGGCCCACCAGGGATGTCGTTGGCAAAAAACAGCGCCACCCATTCCTGCCGAGTGCGCTGGCGAAACACCTCCTCCATCAGGCGGAATTGACTTTCTCGGTCTTCTCCCTCGGGGAACTGGTCTTGCTTGAGCTGCGGCACGCCTGCGAGGTCGCAAAAGCGGGCCCAGAAGTGCTCCTCCAGCGCGCCCAAGGTCACATAGTGCCCGTCCTTACAGCGGAAAATGCCGTAACAGGGTGCGCCGCCGGTGTTGCGGTATTCCCCACCCTTGGGCTCGACCGTGCCAAACAAGGGCTCCGCGGCGTGGTAAGTCAAGAACGCGACGGCGGCGTCCATCATGGAGACGTCGACGAATTGGCCGGTTCCAGTGTTCTGCCGCGCAAGCACGGCCGCCAGAATGCCCCATGCGCCGAGCATGGACGCACCAATATCGGCGGCAAGCAGTCCCGGGACCATGGGCCCTTCGCCCGCTTTGCCAAACAGAGGCAGCGCGCCGATGACACCAAGGTAGTTCAAATCATGCCCAGCCACGCGCTGGTAGGGACCGTCCTGCCCATAACCGGAAATGGCGCAATAAACCAGGCGGGAATTGATCTTCTTCAGTTCCTCGTAGCCTAGGCCGAGGCGGTCCATCACACCCGGCCGAAAGCCTTCGACCACCACATCGGACTGCGCTGCGAGTTCCCGGAAGATGCGCTTGCCTTCTTCATGCTTGAGGTTCAAGGTCATGCTGCGCTTGTTTCGGTTGCACAGCAGGAACGTGCCTGAATCCACCTTGCCCATCGGCGGGAAGCTGCGCTGGTAATCGCCTCGCCCGGGCTCCTCCACCTTCAGGATGTCAGCACCCAGGTCGCCGAGCAACTGGGTGCACAGGGCGGCGGGCAGCAAACGGCTAGCGTCCAGCACTTTCAGGCCGTCGAGCGCCCCGCGCGCGCCTCCCGGGGCGGCCGTATTGCGGTCACTGTTTGTCATGTCGAAGTCCTCTTGTTAGCGCCGCGATGCTCGTGGCCCAGTTGCTTGTCAATCTGCTCGACGCAGGCACGCGCCTGGGTCAATATCTTGCGCTCGTGCGCTTTAGTAGCGCGGGTAGACAGCACCGACACGTGCAGCGCCGCGACGGCGCTGCCATTGCCATCGCGTATGGGCAAGGCATAGCCGACCACGCCTTCCATGGCTTCTTGGTCACTCCTCGAGAAGCCAGCCATACGGATGCTGTTGTACTCCTTGTGCAAAAGCTGCGGGTCGGTGATGGTCAGGGGTGTCATTTTGGGCAGCTTGCCGGCCAGCACATGTGCTTCGAGCCGCCCATCGAGCGCGGCGAAAAGCTTTCCTGTGGCGGTGCAGTGCATCATCAACGGCTCGCCCAGCCGAATGTCCAGAGAGATCCGCTGGTTACCCAGGACGCGGTCCACATAGATGACCCGTTGCCCGACCCGCAGGGCCAGATAAACGTCGTCTCCAAGCTCGCGGGCAAGGTCTTGCAGCGGCCGCCGGGCCACCGTTCGCAAGTCCAGCGATTGGACGGTGCGCAAGGCCAGGGACACCGTGCGCGGGCCGACGGCATAGCGCAGATCGTCATCGACCGTCACGACCTCGGCGCTCACCATGGTTTGCAGCATGTTGTGCAGGCTGCTCAAGGGCAGGTCCAGCGCCTGTTTGATTTCCGTCAGTCGCAAAGGGGTGTTGCGCTCGACCAGCAGCTTGAGGAGGTCGAAGGTTCTCAGGTAACGTTCAGGGCTCATGGTCGATTTAGGTTCGCGAGAAAATTCGTAAATTCGAAAATAATTTCATTGATTAAACCATCCGAACTCAGCCGATCCGTCAAGCTGGCATGAAAAAACAACTTGCCCAGCCAAGCATTGCACGTTAACATTTCCTGATTATGGAATAATTTTCCAAATTTCGAAATACCGAGACCACACGACACCGTCATGAGCATGCCCGAAACTCGGACCATCCCGCTGCTGATGCAGGAGCAGGCCAAACGCTTTGCCACCCATGAAGCGCTGGTGGACGGGGCGCGCCGCTACACCTATGCGCAGCTGCTGAATGAGGCAAACAACGTGGCGAGGGGCCTCGCCGCGCTCGGTTTGGGGCGTGGCGATCGCGTGGCCATTCTCATGGGCAACCGGGCAGAGTGGCTGCTGACATTCCTCGCGATCCAGCAAATCGGTGCCGTTTCTGTCGGCCTCAATACCTGGTCCACCGCCCGCGAACTCGAATACACCCTGTCTCATGCCGAAGTCAGCTGTCTGGTGACAACTGACCGGCTACGCCGCCAGGATTTTCGCAGCACGATGGCCGGCATCCGTAGCAGCGGTGTCATGACTTCATTGCGAAACATTGTCTGGCTCCATGCTGACCTGACATCGCCCGTGAAGGACGACATCAACAGCGCCTTGGGCCCTGGCGAGATCACCTGGAACGAGTTGCTGCAAAGGGGCGAGGGCATTGCCCAAGCGCAGGTGGATGCGGCGGCGCGGTCCGTGCAGCCGGACGACGACGCCATGTTGTTGTACACCTCCGGCTCCACGGCAGCGCCCAAGGGCATCCTGCTGCAGCACGGGCATTGGGTCAGCAACGCATTCCACATCGGCGAGCGCCAGCGCGTCACGCAGCACGACAGGCTGTGGCTGGCGGTGTCGCTCTTTTGGAGTTTCGGCATCGTCAATGCGGCTCCCAACCTGCTCACCCACGGCGGCTGTGTGGTGCTGCAAGAAAGCTTTGACGCCGGCGAGGCGCTGGCGCTGATCGAGCGCGAGCGCTGCTCGATCTTTTACGGCACGCCGAACATCGTGCAGGCCCTGTGGGAGCACCCGAAACGAGCGCAGCACGATCTGTCATCGCTGCGCAGCGGTGCCACCATCGGCACACCCGAACAAGTGCAACGGGCTGTGGAGCTGGGTGTTCGGGAAATCTGCAACATCTACGGCTTGAGCGAAACCTACGGTAATTGCGCGGTGACCGATGCGCACGATCCTGTGGCGGTGCGGCTGCAATCGGTCGGCCGTCCGCTTCCTGGAGTCACCCTGCGCATTTGCCACATCGACTCGGGCGAGTTGCAGCCGGCAGGCGAAGTTGGCGAGATCAGGGTCAAGGGACCGGTGGTCAGGGAATACCTGAAGGACCCGGCAAAAACCGCCGAGTCTTTCGACGAAAACGGATTTTTTCGCACGGGGGACTTGGGCCTGCTCGACGCCGATGGCCGGCTGTACTTCAAGGGCCGCATCAAGGAAATGGTCAAGAGCGGGGGCATCAACATCGCCCCTGCTGAAGTCGAGGAGGTGCTGATGCGCCACCCTGCGGTTCGCACAGCCTACGTCATCGGCGTGCCTCACCCGGCATTGGACGAAGCGCTCGTGGCCATCATCATCGCCGAGGCTGGTGCGACACCGGGCCGCGACGAACTGCTGGCCTTCTGCAAAAACGAGATGGCCGCCTACAAAGTACCGCACCAGTTCCACTTCACAACGGAAAACGAGCTGCCCCTGACCACCACCGGCAAGTTGCAGAAGGCCAGGTTGCATACGCTGATGCCAACAAGCGGAGAGCCCAAGACATGAGCGAAGACAGCTTCCTGAATGAGAGACCGAACGCCTGGGGCCGCTGGGGCGCAGACGACGAGGCCGGGGCGCTCAACCTGATCGGCCCCGAGCAGGTCAAGCGCGCAGCCAGCCTGGTGCGAACCGGTCAGGTGGTGCGGCTCGCGCAGCTGCTCTCGCACAAAACCCCGGTGCCACGCCACCGCGCAGGACTGCAACATTTCATGGGGCGCGACGGGGGCGACTACGCGGCAGGCGCCAAGCGCCCCGGTGGTTTCCAGTTCGCCGAAGACACGGTGGTCATGCCCCTGCACATCGGCACCCACATCGACGCGCTGTGCCACGCGTGGTGCGACAGCCGCATGTTCAACAACTACCGCGAAGACACCCTGCGCAGCACCAGCGGTGCGACCCGACTCGGGGTGGAGAAAATGCCGCCTGCGGTCACGCGCGGCCTGCTGCTGGACCTGGTCGGCTTGCGTGGCCGCCCCTTACGCGGGGGAGAAGTGGTCTCTCGAGCCGACCTTGAGGCTTGCCTGAGCGCCGCGCAGCTGGAGATCGAGCCCGGCGACGCGGTGCTGCTGCACACCGGCTGGTTGGCCGCCCAACAAGGCGTGAGCGACGTGGATTTCAATACCGAGCCCGGGATAGACTACGAAGCGGGCCTTTGGCTGGCGCAGCGCGACGTTGCCCTCATAGGAGCCGACAACTACGCAGTCGAAGTGCTGCCCTTCGCAGAGGGCACCGTGTTCCCGGTGCACCAGTGCGTGATCCGCGATTTTGGCATCCCGTTGCTCGAAGGCCTGCTGCTGGATCCGCTGGTGCGCACCGGCCGACGCGAGTTTCTTTTTGTCGCCGCTGCGCTGCCCATTGTTGGCGCCACCGGCAGCCCGCTCACGCCCCTGGCCATTCTCTGATACACATGGCCATAAAACCCGACACCACCCGCCCAGGTCCCCTGGCAGGCATCCGCGTCCTCGAGATTGCTTCGATGATTCTTGGACCGCTGGCCGGCCAATATCTGGGCGACCTCGGAGCGGACGTGATCAAGCTCGAGCCTCCTGAAGGTGACCTGACACGCTCGATCGGCCCGCGACGTTCACCGCTGATGGGCTCGTTTTTTCTTTCCAGCAACCGCAGCAAACGCAGTATTGTTGTCGACCTGAAAAAGGCCGAAGGACAGGCCATTCTGCGCAGTTTGTTGAAAAACACCGACGTGCTGCTGCACTCGCTGCGCACGCCAGCCGCCCACAAACTGGGCCTCGACTATGCGACGCTCAAGCAGCTCAACCCGCGCCTTGTTTATTGCCACGTCACAGGCTACAGCGACGAAGGCGCTTATGCGGGGCGACCTGCCTACGACGACATCGGCCAGGCCGCCTCGGGCCTTGCGCAATTGCAGACCGCGGTGGCTGGGCAGCCGCGTTTCATGCCCTCGATTTTCGCGGACAAAATTGGCGCGCTGCACGCGAGCATCGGCATGCTCGCCGCCATTGCGCACCGGTCTGCCACAGGGCAAGGCCAGCAGGTCGAGGTACCGATGTTTGAAAGCCTGGTGGCGTTCAACATGGCCGAACACCAGTGGGGCTTCTGCTTCGATCCACCCATCGGGCCGATGGGCTACCAGCCCGTCAGCACGGCTGTACGGCGCCCCTACAAAACGAAGGACGGCTACCTCGCGCTGCTGCCGTATTCGGATGCGAACTGGCACAGTCTGTTTGAAATCGCAGGCGAGCCACAGATCATGGACGACCCGCGCTTTTCCACCTTTGCCGCGCGGCAGAAACACTTTCGCGAGGTCTGGGACGAAGTCGAACGGCAGGCGGCACGAAAGACCAATGCCGAATGGCTGGCACTGCTGTCGACTGCAGACATCCCGTTTTCGGTCGTTAATTCGCTGGAAGACCTGACCCAGGACCCGCACCTCGAGAGCGTCGGGTTTTGGACCATTGCCGAACACCCCAGCGAAGGTCCGCTGCGTTTTGCCGCCAGCCCCGTGGACCTGCGCGAATCGCCCATGCGCATGACGCGCATGCAACCCCGCCTTGGCGAGCACAGCGCAGAGATCCTGCGCGAATGCGGATACGACGAACCATCCATTGCACACCTGACTGCCGCCGGCGGTACCTGCCGAGGCCAAGAAACATGATCCCACGCACCATCTTTACACCCGAGCACGAAGCGTTCCGCGACACGGTGCGCCGCTTCATCGAAACAGAAGTCACCCCGCACCATGCAGACTGGGAAAAGGCCGGCCAGGTGCCCCGCTCACTCTGGACAAAAGCTGGCGAACTCGGTCTGTTGTGTGTCAATGCGCCGGAAGCCTACGGCGGTCAGGGCGCTGATTTTCTTTACAGCGCCATCCTCATCGAAGAGATGGCGCGCGCGGGCGCAACGGGTCCGACGTTTTACCTGCACTCGGACATCGTCGCACCCTACCTCGTGGACTTCGGCACCGAAGCACAAAAAACCAAATGGCTGCCGAGGATGGCCACCGGCGAAGTGGTGGTGGCGCTGGGCATGAGCGAGCCGTCCGGTGGCAGCGATGTGCAGAACATCCGCACCCAGGCCATCCGCGATGGCGACGAATACGTGATCAACGGCCAGAAGGTCTTCACCACCAACGGCCACAGCGCAGACCTCTTGCTGTTGGCCTGCAAGACTGACCCCACGCAAAAGGCCAAAGGCGTGAGCATGATCCTGGTTGAAACCGACAGCCCCGGCTTTAGCCGTGGTCGCAAGCTTGAGAAGATCGGCTGCAAGGCCCAAGACACGTCGGAGCTGTTCTTTTCCGATTTGCGCGTACCGGCGTCTAACCTGCTCGGTACCGAAGGCGGCGGCTTCGCCATCTTGATGACTCAACTGGCGGGGGAGCGGCTCATTCAGGCCATACGTGCCGTTTCAGCGTCGGAGGCCGCGATCGAGTGGACGCTGGCCTACGCGGTCGATCGCAAGATGTTCGGCCAAACACTGGCCGACTTCCAAAATACTCGCTTCAGCTTGGCCAATCTGCACGCGCAGGTCCTCGCACAACGTGTGTTTGTTGACCGCTGCATGCAATTGCATGCAGAGGGCAAGCTCGATGCAGTTGACGCAGCTTCTTGCAAGCTGGTCACAACTGACTTGCAGTTCAAGGTCATGGACGAATGCCTGCAATTTTTCGGTGGCTGGGGCTATATGTGGGAGTACCCGATTGCCCGGGCCTTCGCCGACGCGCGCATGTGCCGCATTGGCGGCGGCACCGCCGAAGTGATGAAGCAGATCATCGCCAATTCACTCCTGCCGCGTGTGCGCAAGGTTTGATCCGATCAAGCCGCCAGATTTCACCGTACTTTCCAAAGCCCATTTTCTTAACCCCAACCTTTACATCTGGAGACCAGCCCATGCAAACCTCACTGCACATCCTCCTCAAATCGAGCATCGTAGTGGCCAGCATCGCCACTGGCGTCTTCGCGCAAGCGCAGACGAGCTGGCCCGGCACTTCAAACATCAAGGTCGTCGTCCCGTTCTCTTCGGGCGGCGCCTCCGACGTGCTAACTCGCACGCTGGCCCAACGCCTACAAGACAAGATCGGTGGCAGTTGGGTCATCGAAAACAGGACCGGTGCAGGCGGCAACATCGGCATGGAAGCCGTCAAGGCCGCAGCACCCGACGGCACCACCATCTCATCGGCCACCATCGGCACACTGTCGATCAATCAGTTCTTGTTTGCCAAGCTGCCCTACGACCCGGCTGTGGATTTCGAATACGTCTCGAAGATCTGGGAGAACTGCAACGCATTTGTCGTGTCACCCTCAAACCCCGCTCGCAACGTCAAGGAATTTCTGGACTGGGCCAAACAGCGGCCCAAAGGCGTGAACTTCGGCTCGGCTGGCGTTGGCACGACTCCCCACTTGGCAGGAGAGCTGTTTCGGGCGCGCACCGGGATCCAGGCGGTGCACATTCCCTTCCGCGGTGCGGCACAGTCGATGCCGGCGCTCATGTCCGGCGAAACGGATTTCGCCATCGACAACATCGCCAGCTACACACCCCTGATCAAATCTGGCAAGGTGCGCGCACTTGCCGTGACCTGCCCCGAGCGCTGGCCAACCATGCCAGAGGTGCCCACCATGGCCGAAGCGGGCGTGCCAGACTTTGTGGTCACATCCTGGGGCGCTTTCGTTTTGCCAAAGGGCACGCCAGCGGCCATCTCCAGCAAACTTTCACAGGCGATCACCGAATTGGCGGCTGACCCAGCACTCAAGGCCAAGTACCTGGAGATCGGCGCCATCATCAAGCCCACGACACCCAAGGAGACTGCCGACTTCGCCGCCAACGAGCGGGTGAAGTGGCGCGAAGTGGTCAGAATCTCCGGCGCCAAGTTGGACTGACCCTGTATGGGAATGAGAGTCGCCGTCATTGGTGCAGGTGCGGCCGGCCTGTGCTCGGCCAAGTACCTGCTGGCCCGCAATGTGGACACCGTGGTCTATGAGATTGGCAGTTGCATTGGTGGCCTCTGGGTATTTGGCAACGACAACGGCCTGTCTCCGGCGTACGACTCGCTGCACCTGAACTCCGAGGCCAGAGTCACGGCTTACAAGGACTTCCCGTTTCCAGAGGGTGGTCCACTGTATCCGGACCATCGGAAAGTTCGAGAGTACTTAGAAGCTTACGCAGAAAAATTCGGTGTCACCCCGCACATCCGCTTTGGTTCGCGCGTGACGGAGGTTGCGCCTGTGGGAGCGGGGCGCTGGCGCGTCACACTGGCAGATGGCAGCAGCTCGGATTTTGATGCCGTGGTGGTCGGTAGCGGCCACCAGGGTTTGCCAGCCCACCCAAGCTGGCGCGATGATTTCACTGGCGAATATTTGCATTCGCACAGCTACCGCGTACCCGAGCCCTTCAGAGGCAAACGGGTCTTGGTGGTCGGCATGGGCAACAGCGCGGTTGATATCGCGGCTGATATCTGTGTTGTCACGAAGTCCACCACCATTTCGGCGCGTTCGCCGGTCCTGATGATGCCGCGCATGCTGTTTGGCGTGCCCACCTCACGCGTGCTGGGACGCCTGGAAAAGCCTTGGATGCCCTGGTCCGTGCGGCGCACCATTCGCGAGGCACTTACGCGCATCGTGCATGGTCGCATGGAGCAATGGGGCTTTGTCACACCCAAGCGTCGCACCCACCCGACCAGCCACCCAAGCCTGATGTCGCATTTTGTTTGGGACCGCATCAAGGCCAAGCCTGGCATTGCATCGGTCAAGAAACAAGAAGTCACGTTTGTTGACGGCACGAGCAAGACCTACGACAGCGTCATTGTGGCGACTGGCTATCAGGTCGACCTGCCCTTTCTCGCACCTGAACTGAGGCCACTCAACGGACGAAAGCTTGAACTGTTCCTGCGGGTTGTTCACCCTGCCCACACAGGCCTTTATTTCGTTGGCATGTTCAACGTGGCTGGCGGGGGCAATATCCGCATGATGGACGACCAGGCCGATTGGGTGGCCATGCTCGTGACGGGAGAACTTGCGCCGCCAGACCAGGCCACCATCCGTGCCGGCATTGAAGAAGAACAGGCTTTCCTGCGCAAGCACTTCCCGGCCGCGCCGCGATATGCGCTGGAACTCGACCCCGTGTTCTACCGCAAGCATCTGCAGCGCGAGTTCCAGCGCGCACGCGGTGCTCGCAACAACCCACCAAGGAACCCGAAGTGACGCTCAGAGACAAGGCCTGCGTGACGGGCGTCGGCGAGACAAGCTACATGCGAGGCTCGACCCAGACCGCATTCGAGCTGCAAATCGAAGCCTCATTGAAAGCAATTGCCGACGCCGGACTCGACCCCAAACAAATTGACGGAGTCATCCCCATCGGCATCGTCAGCGCGACGGCCGAGGACTTCATCGACAATTTCGGCATCCCGGACTTGCGCTTTTCGGCCATCGTCCCGCATGGCGGTGCCAGCCCGGTCATGGCCTTGCAGTGCGCGGCAGCCGCAGTTGCCGCAGGCGTGTGCAATCACGTGCTGATTGCCTTTGGCCGCAACGTCACCGGGGCCGCCGCGACCAAGGCGGGTGCGCGCATCCACACGATGCCCCAGTTCCACTATGTCACCGAGTTTGAATACCCAATTGGCAACGCCGCACCGGCCCAGATTTATGCCCCCATGGCACAGCGGCACATGGCACTGTACGGCACCAAGGTCTCGCACTTCGGCGAGGTGGCGGTGGCGCACCGGCAGCATGCGCTGCTCAACGACAACGCGGTGATGAAAAAGCCAATGACGCTGGAAGATCACGCCAATTCCCGCATGATCGCCGACCCATTCCGGCTGTTCGACTGCAGCCTAGAAAGCGATGGCGGCGCGGCCTGCATCGTCAGCGCCGCTGAGCGCGCGGGCGACCTGAAACACCGGCGCGTGTTTATTTCAGGCACAGCAGCAGGACACCCAGACCAGCCTGGCGCGATCACCCAGCGGCCAGACATGACGAGCTTGGGCATTGCCAAGGCCGCCCAGCGCGCCTTTCAGATGGCCAGTGTGAGCCATGCCGACATTGACGTTGCCGAGATTTACGACTGTTTCACCTATGCGGTCATCCGCCAACTTGAAGATCTCGGGTTCTGCAAGAAAGGTGAAGGCGGGCCATTCGTCGAGGGTGGTCGTCTGAGGCTTGACGGAGCGCTGCCCACCAACACCCACGGCGGCCTGCTGTCGCAGGGACATGTCTGGGGCCTGAACCACATCGTCGAGCTTGTGCGTCAGCTGCGTGGCGATGCTGGCAGGGCCCAGGTCAAGGACGCCGAAATCGGTCTGGTCACAGGCTACGGCGACCTCGGTGACGGCGCTGTTGCCATCATGCGAAGGGGCTAATCAATGACACACACCACGAATCCCGCCCAGCCCGACACACCAGCAAGGCCGTCACCCAAGATCACACCGCTCTCAGCCCCTTACTGGGAAGCTGCCGCGCAAGGCCGCCTGCTGCTACAACAGTGCGCCAGCTGCGGCAAATTTCGCCACTACCCCCGAATGCTGTGTGACGCTTGCTACTCAGCCCAAACGGACTGGTTACAGGTCAGTGGCCGTGGCAAGGTCCACAGTTGGACTGTCTGTCACCACGCATTTCATCCGTCCTTCGTTGCGGATCTGCCTTACACCTTGGTCACCGTTGACCTTGAAGAAGGCGTGCGGGCGCTGGGCCGGTGGCGCGGCGCAGGTCTTGCCATTGGCGATGCTGTCGTCGCCCAATTCGAACAGCGCAGCGAAGGGCCTGAGCTGTTCTTCACTGCCGCACCAAGCACCGCGTGATGAAAGCAACAGCCATGTCGCGCACGCAAGCTGATGTTCATGCTGTTGACATCGATGACCCGGTGGCGCAAGTCGCCGACGGCATGCGCAGCCTGATCGCAGCAGCCATCCCCTCGGCACGCGAGATTGTGCTGAAAGATCTGGTGCGAAGCGCAGGCGGTCTTTCACGCGAAAACTGGTCTTTTGACGCAAGCTGGACCGACGACTCAGGTGTTCACACATTCCCTCTGATGCTCATGCGCGACGCCGCTGGCACGCTGCTGAACACGGAGCGCCAGCGCGAGTTTTCCGTACTCAAGGCGCTGGCCAACACCGATGTGCCTGCACCCCAGGTTTTCTGGATCGACAAGCCTGGTCGCTGGCTGGGCTCACCCTCCATCGTGATGACACGCATGCCTGGACAATGCGACTACATGGTCTTGAACAATTCGAGTCCGCTAGACGTGCGCCTGACACTGGCGCGAGCCTTTACCGGCCTGATGGCCAAGCTGCACGCTGTTGACTGGCAAATGCAGGGTCTCGACAGCAGCCTAGGACTGCCTGAAGGCAAGCCCTCCCTGCACGAGCTGGCTCACTGGGAGGCTGAGTACCAAAAGGCGCAACTCGAGCCACACCCCGAACTCGAATACATTCTGGCTTGGCTTAAGCGCCGAGCCCCAGAGGCCGAATCCATCGTGCTGGTGCATGGTGACTTCAAGCCGGGCAATGCGCTGGTGGAGGGCAAGCGCATCACCGCCAAGTTGGATTGGGAGACGGCGCACTTGGGTGACCCGCTGGAGGACCTGGGCTGGGTGACCAACCCGGTGCGCAAGCGTGAGCACCAGATCGCAGGCCATTGGGAGCGGCAAGAAATTGTTGCGGCCTACCGCGATCTGACCGGTCGAACTGTGCGCGAGGCAGACCTGCTGTGGTGGAACGTGTTCTCTTGTTGGAAATTGTCGGTTATTCAGCTAACGGCTGTGGCCGAGTTTGTGGCCGGCCGCTACAACCGGGTGTTCCAGACCCCGTCGTGGTTGTACCGCCCAATGTTCCAAATGATGGAAACTGCACAGGCAGCAGATAAAGCAGGGAGCCCACCATGAGGCCAAGCATAGAAGAGCAATTGCAGGGCACCTGCCGAGTCCTTGAAACCGTCGTGGCACCATGCGTCAACGACCCGATGGCCCGCACCATGCTGGATGGGCTCATCGCCAACCTGCGCATGCTCACCGTTGCCTTGCCCGCTGTGCCGGCCTTCCTGCGCCAAGACAACGCATGCACCGTGCAACTGCTGTCGGCGCTGGCCAGTTCGTTGCCAGCCGAACTCACAGCCCGCTTGTCCGACACCCTGAACAAACCTGAGCCAGACCCTGCCGATGTGGCGGCCCTCGGCGCACGCAACCAGAGCCTGCGCGAGCTTCTTGCACAGGCCGTTTGCGCCGAGCGCCTCACAGACGACCAACACCGTACCATCGTGAAGCACATGGGCGAGCGCGCGTCTCGCGTGCCCATGCGTTACGTGGCAACAACGCCCAGCCCGCCCTCTACCGCGAAAACCTGAACCATGCTCACTCCTCTTGACGACACGCTTTGCCACCAGCTGCCGACCACCTTCGACCATGTCTGGACCAGTGATCCGCGCTGGTTCGACCGTTACTGGTTTGCAATTTATTCGCAGGATGGCAGCGTCGCCATACAAATCACCATGGGTGCCTACCGCAACATGAATGTGCTGGACGGCGGGGCTGTGATGGTGGTCGACAACAAACAATACAACGTGCGGGTCTCCCGTTCCCTGGGCAGCAGAGTCGAGACCGACTGCGGCCCACTGCGGGTGCGCCCCATCGAACCGCTCAAATCGTTCGAGATCAGCATTGCCCCCGGCGAGCACGCGCTGCACGGTGAACTGCGCTGGGAATGCGTCGAACCTGCGCACGAAGAGCACCCGCACTACACGCGTCTCCAATCCCGCACCGTGGAGGACTACCGCCGCTTCGACCAGATCGGCGTGGCCAGCGGCTGGCTGGAGGCAGGCGGCCGCCGCATCGAGATCGAACGCTGGTGGGCCTGTCGCGACCATTCCTGGGGCGTGCGCCGTGGCATGGGCGTGCCGGAGCCCGTCACGGGGCCCAAGGTGACGCTGGCCGAGAAAGGGCACGTGATGTCCTTCTTGTTTTTTTCCACTGACACCATGAGCGGTTCACTGCTGTTTTCCGGCCGCGGCGACGACACTCCTTACACCACCGGCGTCGTCACGGACCGCCGCACACAAGAGCGGTACCACGCCACAAAGATCGAGCTCAGCGTCGATCTGTATGAAGGGACGCGGCGCTTCAGTCAGGCCAGCGTCGACGTCACCCTGGAGGATGGCCGTCGCTTGCACATCGCCGTCCAGGCGCGTGGCTCGTCGATCGCCATGCAAGGCCTGGGCTACAGCGGCGGCTACAACGACGGAAAAGGTCTGGGCGCTTGGCGTGCGGAGAACCATTTGGAGACGGACGTCTGGGATGTCTCGCATCCGTCAAAAGTCGTCTACCCCGATGGCACCCAGAAGGAACACTGGCACCGGATTCAGCCGGTAGGACTTAGCGCCAATCTCAACGGTGAGACCAGCACAGGAATGGGCAGCATGACGCTCACCATCGCCGGCAAGCTGCCGCAACACCTGCAACTGCAGTCGAAACAAGCTGGCGTTAACAAGCAGGCATGACCGACATGACCTCCTCCGTGCTCGCTGACTGCCTTCGTCCCGGTGACCGCGTCGTCATCGGTCAGGCCTGCGGCGAACCCGTCGGCCTGGTCTCGGACCTTTTCGCACAAGCGACGCGGCTGGGCCATATTGACGCGTTCTGCGGTTACTCGCTCAACCCGGCTTGGGAGGATCCTCTGCCGGACGCCCTGCGCGTGACGACCTATTGCGGTCTGGGCACGATGGGCAAGCTGCTCGCGCGCCAAGGTGCCAGGCTCATCCCATCGTCACTCTCACAATTGTCTGCCCAACTGCGCTCGCGCAAGCTTGCAGCCGACGTTGTGCTGCTGCAGGTGGCGCCGGCCGATGCCGAGGGCTACCACAGCCTGGGCTGTGCAGTCGACTACGCTTGGGATGCAGTGCAGGTTGCGCGCCAAGTGGTGGTCGAGGTCAACCTCAACATGCCGGTGACGCGCGGTGCCCCCCGCTTGCATCGCAGCCAGATACTGGTGGCACGGCAGGGCGATGCACCCCTGCTCGAATCGCTGGTCGAGGAACCCAACGCCTTGCAGCGGCAATTGGCCCGCAACGTGGCCAGTCTGGTGCCGGACGGTGCCACGCTGCAGTTGGGCATTGGCAGCCTCGCCGCTGCGATCGCTGGCGAGCTTCAAACGCGGCGTGGGCTGAAAGTGCGTTCTGGCATGGTGGGCGATTGGTTCCTGGGCTTGGTCGCCAGCGGCGCAATTGACACCACGATGCCAGACGCCTGCATGGGGTCGTTGGCTGTGGGAAGTCGGCACCTTTACCAGACACTGTCGCGCAAGGGGCCCCTCGGGTTCGCGCAGCCGGCCCAACTCGCCTTACCGGTGACGGGATCGCCGTTCATGGCCATCAATTCGGCGATTGAAGTGGACCTTGCAGGACAGGTCAACGCCGAGTGGTTGGGCGAGCGCTACGTCGGCACTGTTGGCGGCCAGACCGACTACTTTCGTGCAGCACGAGCCTCAGCTGGCGGACTTGCGATTTTGGCGCTGACATCCAGCACAGCGCGCGGTAAGAGCCGGATTGTCCCGCACTGCAACCGCGTCACCTCGACTTATTGCGACGTTGATGTGATTGTGACGGAGCATGGCGTGGCAGACATCCGTGCCACCACTCTTCAGGAACGTTGCGAGCTGATTGCCGCCATTGCGTCGCCTGACCATCGAGACCCGCTCTTGCAGTCAGGACGATCCTGAGTCTGGCCTGTCGATCAGGGTCTAACAAATTGGCGGGGTGTAATTCTCCTCACCACAAACTGCCTAAGTTTTTGTAGAACAAGCAAATCGAACGAAATTGAAGAAGATGACAAAGAGGCCGCACGCCCTGAGCGCGCGTACGACTCACTGGCCGCGCCACTGGGGCGGCCGGCGCTGCGCAAACGCCGCCGCACCCTCGCGGGCGTCTTGGCTGGCCAGCACGGGTGCGGTGATGGGCTCTTGGCGTTCAAACATCTGGTGTATCGGCCAGTCTCGCTGCTCCACAATGACACGCTTGCTCGCGGCCACCGACATGGGCGCATTGACCATGATGCGCCGCGCCAGTTGGCGCGCTTCATGGAGCGCCTCTCCGGGTTCCACCACCGCATTGAACAGGCCGTAAGCGGCCAGCCGCTCGGCGCCGTAAAAGTCGCCGGTCAATGCCATCTCCATGGCGATGCGCTGGGGCAACAGGCGGGGCAGCCGCATCAGGCCGCCGGCAGCGGCAGCCAGGCCGCGCTTGGCTTCAGGCAGGCCAAACTGTGCATTGCGCGCCACCACCGCCAAGTCGCAGCACAGCATGGACTCAAAGCCCCCGGCCAGGCAGTAGCCCTCCACGGCGGCAATCAAAGGTTTGACAGGCGGCGTACGCGCCAAGCCCAAAATGCCGCGACCTTCCACACGCGTGACCTCACCACGCAAAAAAGCCTTGAGGTCCATGCCCGCACAAAAGTGACCGCCTGCCCCGGTCAAAATGCCGACGCGCAGGGCAGGGTTACGGTCCATCTCATCAATCGCCGCGCACACCGCGTAAGAGACAGCGCGGTTCACCGCGTTGCGCTGCTCAGGGCGGTTGATGGTGACGATCACCAAGCCATCGTCGTGTTCGACCAGCACTTCATCGGTCATGGGCTGCTCTTTTCATTCGTGGGAGTCGTTGAGCCGCTGCAGGCGCTCGACGGCTTCCAGGTATTCGGTCTGCATACGGTACATCAGCTCACGCACGCTGGTTTCTTCATTGATCATGCCCACTACCTGTCCGGCTGGCGCGGAGTACAGGTCTTTGCGCTGGGCCCGCACCACGCGTGCGTGGGCTTCGTTGTAAAGAATGCCCTGCAAAGGTGTGGGCAGGTAAGAGGGCGCGCCTGGCTGCTCCCAGGCCTCAGACAGCTGACTTTTGAGCATGCGCACAGTTTTGCCTGTGCGGGCCTTGCGTCTGACGGCATCGTCCGCGCGGGCTTCAAAGAGCACCCCTTTTTCAAATGGGTTGAGCTCGCTCTCACGCGTACCCAGCCACACCGTGCCGCACCACACACCTTGTGCACCCAGCGCCAGAGCGGCTGCAATTTGGCTGCCACGGGCAATGCCGCCGGCGGCCAGCACGGCCACGCCGTCGCCACAGGCCTCGACCACCTGGGGCACCAACACCATGGTGGCAATCTCGCCAGTGTGACCGCCCGCCTCGGTGCCTTGGGCCACGATCACATCGACGCCAGCTGCGATGTGGCGCACCGCGTGCTCGGCTTTGCCACACAGGGCACCAATCAAGATACCGCGATCACGCAACTCGGCCACCACGTCAGGCGGCGGAGAACCTAAGGCGCTGACCACAAAATTCACCTGCGAATGGGTCAGTGCGACCGCCAGCAGCCGCCTGGCACCGTCGGGGGTCATGTTGCCACGCCCATCAACAATTTCTTGTTCAATCCTTTCTTTCTCACCAGCGGGCAAGGCTGCAACACCTGCCTCAGACAGCAGGTTTTCCATGAAGTCCTTGTGGGCCTGTGGAATCAGCGCGCGCAAGTCTTCGGTGCTGTCTTCTGAGGCCTGGTCGTAGCGCGTGGGGATGATCACATCCACACCATACGGCCGGCCCTCGACATGTTGGTCGATCCAGCGCAGTTCGGCCTCGAGCTGCTGGGGTGAAAAGGTAGACGCGCCCAATACCCCAAATCCGCCAGCGCGAGTGACGGCGACCACCACGTCGCGGCAGTGAGAAAAAGCAAAAATCGGCAGCTCGCAGCCCAGCCGTTGGCACAAAGGGGTTTTCATGGGGCTTTCAGGTTTTCGAAAAATGGTCAGCAGGCGCGGTGTGTTCGGGCGGGTTGACGGCGGGCCCATCGGGTCGCCAAACCATCAGAGCGTCAAGCGCTTCCACCTGATCGCCGCGCACCCACAGCGGGTTGATGTCGAGTTCAAGCAGATCCGGCCCCAGTGCCGTAATGGCCTGGCTGATGCGCGCGATCACCGTTGCCAGCACGTCCAGATGGGCTGCAGGCAAGCCGCGGTGTCCTTGCAGCAGCGGCAGCCCCCGCAAACTGTTGAGCATACGGAGTGCTTGCTGTTCGCTGACTGGCAGGGGGCACAAAGCAACGTCCTGCAGCACCTCGACCCAGACGCCGCCCAAGCCGACGGCCATCACAGGCCCCCACAGTGAATCGCGACTGAATCCGACCAGCAGCTCGGTGCCCGGCGCCCGCATGGGAGCCACCAGCACCCCATCGAGCTTGGCCTCAGGCGCATGCAGTCGGGCTGCGTTGGTGATTTGTACAAAGGCTTCTCTGACGGCACTTTCACCAAGCAGGTTCAAAATCACCCCGCCTATATCGCTTTTGTGGGCAATATCGGCGCTGGCCACTTTGAGCACCACTGGGCCGTTCCAGGTCTGCGCGCACTGCACCGCCTGCTCGGCCGTCGTGACCATGCGGCCGGGAACCACTGGCACGCCCCAAGAGGCCAGCGCGTCCAGTGCCTCGCGCTCAGAGCGTGGTTGCCAGGTTGGCTTGTGCTTTTTAAAAGAAGGCGGCGGCATGGAGGCAGGCGGCGGCTCGGCTGAGTCACGGGACTCTTCCAAATAACGCTGTGACCATCGCGCCGCACCGGCCAAGCCGGCCAGCGCTCGGTCCATCCCGCAAGCCAGGTAATTGGCGCCTATCGCGGCAATCGTCTGGCGCGCCATGTCGTTTACCACTGCCGGCGTGTAGCTGACCAAGAACCCCGGCACTCCAGCCTCACGCAGACCGCGCACGAGGTGAAGGTGCAATGCGGTCAATCGTTCACTGACCTGTTGGGGCTCGCTGGGAATGTCGTACCAGGGGCAAAGAAGTGCAGCGCAATCGGTCACGCCCGCCATGGCTCGCACTGCGCCCTCGCATTGTTCAGGGGTGACGGTACCAGTGAGGTCCAGCGGGTTTTGGGCTGTGGCCACGGACGGGATGGTGCACACCATGGCTGCTGATGCGGTGTCATTGAGTGGTGGCAGCACCAAGCCATGGCGGTGTGCGGTATCGGCTGCAATCTCGCCCACCCCCCCCGAGTTGGTCACGATGCCCACCCCCCGGCCGCGCAACACGCCGCAGCGGCCTGCAATGTCGGCGGTGGCCAACAGGTCCTCCATAGCGTAGGTGCGCAGGATTCCAAACTGCTGGCAAATGCCGTCAAACACCTTGTCATCCCCGACCAAGGCACCTGTATGTGCCAAGGCAGATTGGGCGGTCACCTCGCTGGAGCCGACCTTCAGCACCACCATGGGCTTGCCAGCCCGCAAGGCCCGTGCAGCCACACGCAAAAAGCGCTCCGGCTCCCGCACTGTCTCAGCGAAAACTGCAATGGCGCGTGCTTGCGGCTCTTCAATCAAACAGTCGATAAAGCTCGTGATGTCCAGGTCTGCCTCGTTACCGGTTGAGATGACATGGCTCAGCCCCACGTCCTGCTGATGCGCCAATTGAGCAAGAAAATGCGCAGTGGCGCCGCTTTGTGACACGATCGCTACGCCATGTGTTCGCGAAGGCGCCTGAACAGGCGTGGTCCAGGCGATGGCGTTTTGCGTGAAGTTGATGAAGCCCAGGCAGTTGGGGCCCAGCAGCCGAATGCCGCGCCGCTTTGCCAAACCCAAAATAGCGTCTTGTTCGGCACGGCCTGTGGGGCCAAGCTCGGCATAGCCAGCGCTCAAGATGACGGCAGAGCGCCCGCCAGCGTCAGCCAAGTCAGCCAGCGCCTGAGGCACGGCTTCACGGGGCACCATGATGAGCCCCAAATCCATTTGCTCACCCACGGCTGCGCAGTGGGTGGCGCAAACGCGGCCATGCGCTATCGCACCGCGCGGGTTGACCAGGTGGAGGTCGCCCGCATAAGCGTAGCGAACCAAGTTGTCGTGCACGCTGGTCGACCAGCGGGATTTGTCAGAGGCACCTATGAGGACCACGCTTTGCGGTGCCAACAAGGCCCTTGCGGCATCAGCCAACTCGCTGTCGTGAAAGGCATCCACAGGCCTTAACATCTCAAAGAGCGATCCCAAGCTTTTTGACTACTGCAGACCAGCGGTTGACCTCGGCAGTCACATACTGGCGCGCCAGCTCTGGGCTTGACTTGGGAAAGGCCTGAATACCGAGTTGGTCCAGCCGCTGCTGGACCGATGGTTTTTGCATGGCGCGCACGGTGGACCTCGCCAAGTAATCCACCACGTCGGCAGGTGTGCCTTGGGGAGCGGCCAACAAGTTTGAAGTTCCAGCAATCAGGTCGTAACCAGCCTCTCGCGCAGTAGGAATGTCGGGTGAAATTTTCTCTCGCGCCTCGGCCATGCTGCTGATGATGCGCAGTTTGCCGCTCTTATGGTGGGGCAACAAGGTGCCTGATGTTTCCACAATGAATTGCACATTGCCCGCGATGGTGTCGGTGATCGCGCCAGCACTGCCGGCGTAGGGCACGTCCAGCACCTGCAGGCCGGCGCGGTCCTTGAACAGCTCGGCAGCCAAGTGCACCGTGGTCCCCAAACCGGCATGCCCATATGACAGTTTGCCCGCATTGGCTTTGCAGTGGGCCACCAACCCTTGCAAGTCGGTCACGGGCAGGGCCGGGTTGACCGCAATAACAAAGGGCGCATTGGTGAGCAGTGCCACCCACTGAAAGTCATCAATCGGGTTGTACGGTGGCTTGGCCCGAGAGATAGGTGCCGACACCGCGGTGGAGCCAGTGGCCAACATGAGGTGGCTGCCGTCTTTGGGGGCTCGCAGGAAATTCACCGCCACCGTCAGACCGCCCGCGCCAGGGCGGTTCTCCACCACCACGGGACGACTGAGCTCCTCGCGCAGGGCATCGGCCAAGATGCGTGCAAACAAGTCTCCGGAGCCGCCCGGAGGAAAGCCTACAAACAGCCTGGCCACGCCTTCGCTGGTGGGCATTTGCGCCGTGGCGCTCAGGCTGCTCATGCACAGGCCTGCTGCGGCGCTGAGGATGTGGCGGCGTTGCAAAAAACCGGCGGTACCTTGGCTCATAGAAAGTCTTTCTGTTGGCTATAAAAAAGTGGGCGGTTTCAAAATCTCAGCCGATGCGGATAAAAAATGTAGCAATGACCAGACCCAGCATCAAGGAGGTGTTCTCACTATGCCTGTCTTTTGCAGACTTTGATCGGTTGCTGTTCAGGCAAGCCGAGAATTTGGATTATGCTACTATTTTCGAAATTGAAGATTAAATTTCGAAAATAGGAAATTTAGGATCGATTTTCTTGGCCTACTCGCAAAAACCGATGGTGTAGGTGCCACCGCCTTACCGCCACATCAGGAGACACATCGCATGAATCTCGGCTTCTTCACCATGCCCATGCACCCCATCGGCAAGGATTGGCAGCAATCTTTGCGTGAAGACAGGGAGGCTTTCATCTTGGCCGACGAGTTGGGCTTCGTCGAGGGTTACTGTGGCGAGCATTCCACCGACCCCGAAGAAAACATCACCTCCAGCGCGATTTTCATGGCCACACTGGCCCATGCCACGCACCGCATCAAGTTGGGCACGGGCACGCTCAACATGCCCAACCACCACCCGGCGGCAGTGGCCAGCGAAATTGCCATGCTCGACCACCTCTTGGGCGGGCGATTCATCTTGGGTATCAGCCCGGGCGCTCTCCCGTCGGATTCCGAGGTCTTTGGCAACATGGACATGGCCAGGCCGGCCATGTTTTTGGAGGCCATCAACCAAGTCTTGCAAATTTGGACGAGCGAGCCGCCCTACAACATTCAGGGCCAGTTCTGGAACATCAGCTCTGCGCGAACGCACATTCCTGAAACAGGCATGGGCACCATCCCCAAGCCGCTTCAGCGTCCGCATCCGCCCATTGTGGTGACTGCGGTAGCCCCCTTCTCTCAGGGCATTGCCGAGGCCGCTGCCCGCGGGTGGGAGCCGATTTCCGCCAACTTTTTGCTGCCCAAGTGGGTGCGCACGCACTGGACAAAGTACGTCGAAGGCTGCGAGCGCAGCGGCCGCGTGGCCGATGCGGCAAACTGGCGCGTGGCCAAAACGGTGTTTGTGGCCAAAGACGACACCACCGCCAAGGCCTACGCGATGGACCCCGCAGGCCCTTACCACTATTACTACAACACCCTGTTCAAAAAGCTCAAACGGCGTGGCGCCCTGGGGGTGTTCAAGTCAGACCCCCAAATGCCGGACGACCAGGTCACGCTCGAAGGCGTCATGGAACAGTTGGTGATCCATGGTTCACCAGACCGGGTGGTCGATAAACTCCATGAATTCCGAGAAGTCACAGGCGATTTCGGCACCCTGCTTTATGCGGGTGTGGACTGGAAAGACCCGGCACTGGCCCGTCAGTCCATGACTCTGATGGCCGAGAAGGTGGCCCCTCTCGTGGGCCGCTGAGGAGGCGCAGCACCTCTGCACAAGATCGAGCTGCGCACCGAGCAGACCATTGCAGAGCTCGGCGGCGCTAGGGGTTTGAGAAATAACCCTTTTTCATTGCGCGTCAATACTGCCGCTAGCCTGCACTGGAAATTGCAAAACCAAGAGTTCTGCGCCTTCACTTCCAGCTTGCATCATCAAGTCTTCTTCATGCGAACCAAAAGCCACAGTCATGGTCTGTGCCTCGGCGTCATTGAATTTGACGGAGCCACTTGTCACAATGTAGTAGCGCCCACCGTAAGGAATTTGCGTCGGCAGTTGTTGACGGCTACCTGGCGGCAGACGGACAAAGTGTGCCGCCAAGCCATCCTCGCGGGGACCAATTAAATTTTCGACGCTGGGTGCCATGAGTGCAGACAAATCACTGGTGCCAACCGAGCCAGTCGGTGCGCCATGAGTTTGTTCGCGTTTTTGTCGGACGCCCGATCTGAGTCGTTCCAGCGAGCCAGGCTTGTGAATGTACCAAGCCCCCGTGTCGCCGGACATGCGCATGGTCAGATACGAGACGCCTTCTGGCCCTGCGGTGATCGGGCCATAAGCTGTTTCTGGCGCGGAGTAATGGACATTGAGCCGATTGACAACATGCTTTCCGATCGACCCGCTGCCGGCCGTGATGACCTGAAATTGGTGCTCTAAGTGGAAGTGCGTCGGGGTCACCCAGAGGGGGTCCTGCTCAACTAAAAAAGCCTGTGCGCCCGAATGTCTTTGCGTGTGGGTGCCAATGATGTCGGTGACTCTTCCTTCAAAAGTGTCTTTTTTAAGGGCTTTTGTTCCGAGCTGTGCGGTTTCCCAGTTTTGAATTTTTAGCATCTGGCGTCTTGTAAGGAGGGTCTATGACTTAATTGGCTGCTCCAGCTTTTGGCTAGGGATGCTAGTTCGTTCATGCTTGAAATCTTGTTACTGGCGGAAACGGAGTCGGACTCTACAGTTGTATCATATTGGAACGATTAAAGTGGTCATGGATAGTTTAAACGTGAGTTGATTTATTTACCATAAAATCTTATGAGAATCGAGCTTCTGCCTTTGCATCTCTATCCCAAGAACCTACGCTAACCCCACAGAGCCTGATATTGCTTAGTGAAAGTGTTACCAAGAAGCTCCGATCATTGACGATCATTGACGATCATCATAATTCGCACATCGACAACACATCATGCACAACCTGCGAACATTCGCAACGTTACCCAAAATTTACATACACCCCGGGGCTGGTTTTGAAAAGTAAGGGGGGGTGTTTGGATTTAGCCAAAAGGGCAATCGGACGAGCAAATCACAGTGCATAGGGCAGACTGGAGTCCCTGCTCAGGACTTGGGGGGTGGGGTATGGTAGGGTCTGGCTGGGCTGGAAATTTGGAAGACACCGGGCAAACCAAAAAATTTATACCAGTCTCCAGCGAATCAAGCAGAGCTCAATGCGCAAAACCTTGCACCGCAGTCTGTAAAAGCCCATAAACGAAAAAGCCCACTAGGTTGATAGTGGGCCAAGTCGTTGTTTTTATTGGGGTGGCTGATGGGGCTCGAACCCACGACAACAGGAATCACAATCCTGGACTCTACCAACTGAGCTACAGCCACCGCGAACCAAAATTATAACCCGAAGTTCGAGCCAAAAACTGGCATAGGTCAGAATTATGAAGCCGTCTTGGCCTTGGGTTTGTTCACCAGGATTTCCACCTTGAACTGGGACCGCAAATGGGCCAGGTAGGCCCCGGCTTCTGCGCTGCTCAGCAAACGGGCAAATTGCTCTCGGCTTTGGGCTTGCTGCTGCGCATTAGGCTCTTCACGCGCCACCACTTTGTTCACCCGCACCAAGGCGTAACCTTGCGCGCCCAGGTCCACACCCAGCAGGGCAGGCATGGCCGCAGCGTCTGCGCGAAGCGCTGCATCGACCAAGGCCTGGGGCATGCCCATCGTTTGGTCACGCGAGACGACCATGGCGTTGCCCACTTGGGCTTGGGCGGGTTGGGCTTTCCATTCGTTCAGTCGGGCCTGACCTTCGGCCTTGGCCAAAGTTTTCGCTTGTTCCAACAAGAATTGGGTGCGCACCGCCTCTTTGACATCGGCAAAAGGTCTTACAGCGGCTGCCCGGTAATTGACAATACGAGCTGATACCAAGGTGTTGTTGCCCAGCTCGATGGCGGCCGTGTTGCGGCGCTTGCTGATCGACTCCTCGGCAAACAAGGCTTCCAGAATTTTGGGGTTGGCCATCACGCCTTGAATTGCGGGCGTGGGTGTGCGGCCCAAGCCTTGTGCCTGCTGGATGCTGAGCTTGAGCTTGTCAGCCACGGGCTTGAAGGTGTCGGCCTGCTCGTAAACGCTGTTGCTGAAGGTCTCTGCCAGTTCAGCAAACTGACGCTTGGCTTGTTGCTCGCGCAAGTCAGCTTCGAGTTGCGGCCGCATGGCCTCCAGGCTGGGTGCAGCAGGCGCTTTGATGTCGGTCAGCTGAATAATGTGGAATCCGAACTCGGACTCGACGACGGCGCTGATGTCACCTTTTTTCAAGGCAAATACGGCCTCTTCAAATGACTTGACCATAGCCCCTTTGGCAAAAAAATCCAGGTCGCCACCGTTGGCCGCTGAACCCGGGTCATCGGAATTTTTACGAGCCAAATCGGCAAAAGCTTTGGGGTCTTTGCGCACATCGGCGAGCAAGGCGTCGGCTTTGGCTCGGGCTTTTTCACGGTCAGCTGCGGGCGCATCTTTGGCCGCATTGACCAGGATGTGACGGGCGCGGCGCTGCTCTTGACCAGACAGTCGTTGCAGGTTTTGCTCGTAGTAGGTTTTCACGTCCTGTTCGGGCAACTGGATGCTTTTGGCCAATGCTGCCGCATCGAGCACCAAGTATTCCACGTCGGCCGACTCTGGAGAGCGGAAACGCTCCGACTCGGCTTGGTAGAACTTCTCCAGATCGGCATCTGTGACCTGAACCTTGGCTGCGAAAGCGGCGGGATCAAATCGCTGGATCTGAATTTCTCTGCGCTGAAAAAAGGCCTGCAAAGCGGTGTCGGTTTGGCGCTGCGAAGCCACAGCCGAGGCCTGCAAGCTCGCCAAAACTTGTTGATTGGACAGGTCGCGGCGCACACGCGCTTCAAACATTTCAGGGGTCATACCCTGGCTGGCGGCCAGTTGACGGTAACGGTCCATGTCCAGCTTGCCGTCGGTGCCGCGCAGACTGGCGATCGAGGGGTCTTGCTGCAAGTAGTTGGCCAGCCGCTGGTCGCTGGTCACGAGCAACTGTTTTTCGGCAGCCACGGCGATCAAGCGGTCATTGACCATGCGCTCCAGACTGGCGTAACGGGCTTCTTCCGAACCCAGCAGCTTGGCATCGAGGTTGGGCGCAGAAGCGCGGATGCGGTCGACTTCCTGTTGGTGCATCGCATCCCACTCTTGCTGGGTGATCTCCTGGTCGCCAACTTTGGCAACCACGGCACCGCGGTCACTCATGCTGCTGTAGCCGTCCACGCCAAACAATACAAACGAGGGAATGATCAGCAAAACCAGCAAGCCCATCAGGATCTTGGAATTGTTGCGGATGGTGTCAAACATGTTTGAAGTCTCGGGTTGTCAATAAAAAAGGCGAACCTGGGGTTCGCCTTTGTTTGAGAGGTGGTGGGCGCTGACGGTCTCGAACCGCCGACCTACTCCGTGTAAAGGAGCCGCTCTACCAACTGAGCTAAGCGCCCTCTCACATGTGTTTTCAGTTCAACGCGTCTTTCAGACCCTTGCCTGGACGGAACTTTGGCACATTGGCTTTCTTGATTTTAATCGCAGCGCCGGTGCGGGGGTTGCGGCCAGTGCGAGCAGCACGTTTGCCTACGGCAAAAGTGCCAAAACCCACCAGGGAAACTGTGCCGCCTTTTTTCAATGTGGTGCGTACTGCACCAATGGTAGCTTCAAGAGCGCGACCGGCCGCAGCCTTCGACAGGTCAGCTTGCTTGGCAATATGTTCGATCAGTTCTGTTTTGTTCACAAAAAACCTCTGGGTGTTAGTGCCGGAAAGACCGACGTTTGGACTGAGATCGGCATCAACAGCTTGGACATGTTGATGAAACTTATCCAGACACAGAATGTCTGAAGAGATTAAACACAGACCTTTTGGGTCTGTCAATCGGATCGAACCGCGGTTCGATGGGATGTGAATTTTAGCCTTGAAAGTACTACTTACAAAAGGGCTGGCGAGTTTTTTCCCGGACAACCGAGCGTTTGCGCAATAGTGATATTTTTGTTGATTTCACCAATAAAAACAGCCCCCCTCAAAGCGCCTGAGCAATGGCCCGACCGACATCTTCCGTAGAGGCATTGCCACCCAAATCGGGCGTTCGTGGCGCATCAGCACCCGCAGCAAGCACCTTTTCAATGGCGCCGAGCACAGCATCGTGCGCGTCTTTGTGGCCCAAAAACTCGAGCATCATGGCACCGCACCAAATCTGGCCAATCGGGTTGGCAATGCCTTTGCCCGCAATGTCTGGCGCCGAGCCGTGCACAGGCTCAAACAGCGATGGAAATTTGCGGTCGGGGTTGAGGTTGGCACTGGGCGCAATGCCAATCGTGCCGGTGCAAGCGGGCCCCAAATCGCTCAGGATGTCGCCAAACAAATTGCTGGCCACCACCACATCAAAAAAGTCGGGGCGCTGCACAAAGTGCGCCGTGAGGATGTCGATGTGGAACTTATCCACATTGATGCTGGGATAGGCCTTGGCCATCTCGGCCACGCGCTCGTCCCAATAGGGCATGGTGATGGCGATGCCATTCGATTTGGTGGCGCTGGTCAGGTGCTTTTTGGGGCGGGTTTGAGCCAACTCAAAGGCAAACTTGAGCACACGGTCCACGCCGATGCGGGTCATGATGGATTCTTGCATCACGATCTCGCGATCGGTGCCCGGGAACATGCGCCCACCCACGCTGGAGTATTCGCCCTCGGTATTTTCACGCACGATGTACATGTCGATCTCGCCGGGCTGGCGCGCACTGCCATCGCGGCGCACCACGGGGGCGATGATGCCGGGCATCAAGCGCGCAGGCCGCAGGTTGATGTACTGGTCAAACTCCCGGCGAAACAAGAGCAGCGAGCCCCACAGCGAAACATGGTCGGCAATTTTGTCGGGCCAGCCCACCGCGCCAAAGTACAAGGCATCGTGGCCGCCGATCAGGTCTTTCCAGTTGTCGGGCAGCATCTGACCATGCTTTTCGCAAAAGTCCCAGCTGGAAAAATCGAAATGGTCAAAGTGCAGGTCGATGCCAAACTTGCGAGCGGCAGCATCCATGACACGCAAGCCCTCGGGCATCACCTCTTTGCCAATGCCGTCTCCTGGGATCACGGCGATACGGTGTCGGGTCATGGGGTGTCCTTTGTCAAATCAATTCAGTGGTGGCAGCGCATGAAGGCTGCTTTGGGAAAACGGGGAGCATACAAGCTACTTTCCGACCCCGGGTTCACCGAGGTGACCCGCGAACGACCAAACTCACACCCACAGCCGTCAGCGCCGTACCCACCAAGGTGGCAGCGGTGATGGTTTCGCCAAACAGCAGCCAGGCCAAGATGGCGGTGGTGGGCGGCACCAGGTACATCAAACTGGTCACCGAGGCGGCAGCCCCGCGCTGAATCAGCATATACAGCAGCGAACTACCGCCCAAGGTGAGCCCCAACACCGACCAGGCCATGGCCCCGGCCAGCTCCGCGTTCCAGCGCATGGCTTCGGGCTCGGCCAGCGCCAAGGGCAAGGTGACAACGAATGCGACCATCAACTGCACCGTGTTGGCCGAGCGCACATCGCAAGGCTGGACAAAGCGTTTTTGGTAAAGCGTGCCGATGGTGATGCTCAACAAAGCCCCCACGGCAAAAGCCATGTTGACGGGCGTGACGTGGTCCATGGGCGAGCCCAAAGTGAGCTTGCGCCAGACCACCATGAGCAGGCCCACAAAACCCAAAGTCAAACCCAGCCACTGGCGTGGCGTGACGCCCGGCTGGTCCGATCCGCGCAAACTATAGGACAGCCAAATCGCCGTGAGCACCGGCTGGAAACCCACGATGAGCGAAGACAGGCCCGAGCCCATGCCCATCTTGACCGCAGCCCATACACCGCCCAGATACCCGGCATGCATCAGGATGCCGGTGACCGACAAATGCAGCCACTGCATGCGGTTTTGGGGCCATTTCACCTGCGCCAACGCGATCCAAAACAAGAAACACGCGACCGACAAAAGGTAGCGCACCAGCAAAAAACTGAACGGCGGGGAATGGGGCATGCCGTAGCGCGCCACGATGAAGCCGGTGCTCCAAATCAACACAAACACCACCGGCGTGGCCTGTAGCCACGCCGTGCGCTGCTGCGCGGCGGTCATTTGACCCGGGCCCGTATCTCAGGCAAGGCCTTGCGCATGTAATAGACCATGGACCAGATGGTCAGGATGGCTGCGACCAGGATCAGCACCGCACCCCAGTCGCGGGTGTCGATCGCACCGAACAAAATCCCGTCATACAACAAGAAGGGAATGGCCACCATCTGCACTGTGGTCTTGAGCTTGCCCACCATGTGCACCGCCACGCTCTTGCCTGCGCCAATTTGGGCCATCCACTCTCGCAGCGATGAAATCGCGATCTCGCGGCCAATGATGACCAGCGCAATCAGCACATGCACCCGGTTCATGTGCACCAAAATCAGCAAAGCCGCACAGACCAAAAACTTGTCGGCCACCGGGTCCAAAAAAGCCCCGAAGGCCGAGGTCTGGTTGAGCTTGCGTGCCAAAAAGCCGTCCAGCCAGTCGGTCAGGGCGAACAAGACAAACATGACCGTGGCAATGAGGTTTTGGGTCTCCACCGTCAAACTGTCAAGGTAGTAAACGCCGATGATCAATGGAATCGCGACAATGCGCGTCCAGGTCATGATGGTGGGAATGGTGAAAAACATGCTGATGATTGTGGCACGCTCAGCCAACGCCTTGATGACAAACGTTCAAGGGCTTAATGCAAAGCGTTGTAAATGGTCTCGGCCAATTCGCGCGAAATGCCTTCCACGCCCAGCAAGTCTTCCACGCTGGCACTTTCCACACCCCGCACGCCCCCAAAGCGCTGGAGCAATTTGGCCCGTTTGCGCGGCCCGATGCCCGGGATTTCCTCGATCTTGCTGCCCCCCATGCGCACCTTGGCACGCTGGGCCCGCATGCCCGTGATGGCAAAGCGGTGCGCCTCGTCTCGGATTTGGGCCACCAGCATGAGCGCTGCCGAATCCTTGCCCAAGTAGACCTTCTCGCGGCCATCGGCAAACACCAGCTCTTCCAGGCCCACCTTGCGGCCCTCGCCTTTTTCCACGCCCACAATGCGCGACAAATCCAGGCCCAGCTGGGTGAACACTTCACGCGCCATCGACACCTGGCCCTTACCCCCGTCGATCAGCACGATGTCGGGCAGGCGGGCCGTGCCCTCCGCGCTGCGCAAAGCCTCAGCCAGTTTGCTGTAACGGCGCATCAGCACCTGGTGCATGGCCGCGTAATCGTCGCCCGGCGTGATGCCTTCGATGTTGTAGCGGCGGTATTCGCTGCTTTGCATCTTGTGCTGGCGAAACACCACACAAGACGCCTGCGTGTTCTCACCCGCCGTGTGCGAGATGTCAAAACACTCCACATGCAAAGCGTCCAGATCGTCCGGGGCCAAATCCAGCGCCTCGGCCAGCGCTCGGGTGCGGGCCTGCTGAGAGCCCTCTTCGGCCAGCAAACGGGCCAACTGAATATCGGCGTTTTTCTCGCTCATCTCCAGCCACACCCGGCGCTGCTCGCGCGGGTTGTGCACGGCGGCAATCTTGTAGCCCGCTTGTTGCGATAAGGCCGCCAGCAAGGCTTTGTCCACCGCCACGCTGGTGATCAAGGCCGCTGGCACCGGAATGCCGATGTAATGCTGCGCCAAAAAGGCCTCCAGCACTTGCTGCTCCACCGGGCGCTGCAGTTCGGCATCGTCCTCCACCGACTGCAAGGCATGGGCGTCTTCCACATGCGCCGGAAAATACGCCCGATCGCCCAAATGGCGACCGCCGCGCACCATGGCCAGGTTCACGCAGGCGCGCCCGCCCAGCACCCGCACCGCCAAAATATCCACATCGGTGTCCGTGCCCGTGTCCACCGACTGCTGATGCAACACCCGCGACAAAGCCGTCATTTGGTTGCGCACCTCGGCCGCTTGCTCAAACGCCAAGCGCTCGGCGTGCGCCATCATGCGCGCTTCCATCTCTTGCAACAACGCTTGGGTTTCGCCTTTCAAAAACCGCTCGGCATGCTGCACATCGTCGGCATAAGCCTGCGGGCTGATCAGATTCACGCAGGGCCCCGAGCAGCGCTTGATCTGGTACAGCAAACACGGCCGGGTGCGGTTGGCAAACACCGTGTCTTCGCAAGTGCGCAGGCGAAACACTTTTTGCAAGAGCTGAATCGTCTCCTTAACGGCCCAAGCACTGGGAAACGGCCCGAAATACCGGTGCTTTTTCTCAACCGAGCCCCGGTAATACGCCACGCGGGGAAAGGTTTGCGGCTCGGGCGCACCCGAAGCGCTTGGCACGGCCTTCAAAAACAGCGTGCCGTTGCCCGTGAGCTTGAGGTAGGGGTAGGTCTTATCGTCCCGAAACAGGATGTTGAAACGCGGGCTGAGCGTCTTGATGAGGTTGTTTTCGAGCAGCAGTGCCTCGGCCTCGGAGCGCACCACGGTGGTCTCTAGGCGGGCGATCTTGCTGACCATGTGGCCAATGCGCGTGCCGCCATGGTCCTTCTGGAAATAGCTCGACACCCGCTTTTTGAGCTGCTTGGCCTTGCCCACATACAGCACGTTGCCCTGCGCATCAAAGTAGCGGTAAACCCCCGGCAAAGCCGGGAGCGCGGCCACCTGGGCCAGCAAGGATTCGTCATGTTCCGCTGTCATGGCGCGTATTGTGACGGCGAATTCACCCGCCCTGCTGTATTGACTCTGTGATACCCAATTTGGAACGTGTCATACCCGACTTGATCGGGTATCCATTTCCGACGAAGGCAGAAAGCCAAGCGACAATCCCCCACTATGAACACGCATAGGCTTTGGGACATTTTCTGCACCGTCATCGACAACCACGGCGACCTTGGCGTGTGCTGGCGCCTGACGCGCCAGCTGCTGGCCCAAGGCCAATCGGTGCGCCTGTGGGTGGACGACGCCTCGGCCCTTGTCTGGATGGCCCCTGACGCCCACGCCCAGCCCAATCTGCAAGTGCTGCCCTGGGCCGCCGCCAGCCAAAACGAGGTGCTGAAAAGCTTGAAGCCCGCCGACGTGTGGATCGAAGCCTTTGGCTGCACCCTGCCCGAAGCCTTTGTGGCCCACGGTGTTGCCACGCACCCGCAACAACCGGCTTGGATCAACCTCGAATACCTCAGCGCCGAAGACTGGGTGCCGCGCATGCACAACATGCCCTCGCCCGTGATGAGCGGCCCGGCCAAAGGCTGGACCAAGCGCTTTTTCTACCCCGGCTTCACGGCAGACACGGGCGGTCTGCTGCGCGAAACCGATTTGCAGGAACGGCAACAACGCTTTGACCGCGCAGCCTGGCGTCAGCAACACGCCCCCCACTTGGCACCGGGCGGCCAGCTGATCAGCCTGTTCTGCTACGAACCCGCCGCCCTGCCCCAGCTGCTGGCCCAACTGGTGGGCACGCCCCAGCACCTGCTCGTCACCCCCGGTCGCCCGCTGGCGGCGGTGCATCAAGCGCTGGCCCACATGCCGATTCACCCCAGCTGGAGCGCCCTGCCCTACACAACCCAAAACGGCTTCGACGACATGCTCTGGGCCTGCGACCTCAACTTTGTGCGCGGTGAAGACTCGCTGGTGCGGGCGCTATGGGCAGGCCAACCTTTCATTTGGCACATCTACCCACAAGACGACAACGCGCACCATGCCAAGCTGGAGGCGTTTTTGGATTGGATGCAGGCGCCGGAGAGTCTGCGGCGGGCGCATCGGGTTTGGAATGGAATGGAAGCGGGTGAATGGCCTACGCTTAATGCAGGCGCGCTGGCAGACTGGACGGCAGATGCGCAGACCGCGCGACAACAGCTGCTTCAACAAACCGACTTGGTCAGCCAACTGCGATCACTTGTCGTGTAACCACATGCGCAGCACCTTGACGGTGTTCTGCTCGGCCAGCAGCTCCTGCGCTTTGGGCTTGATCACGGCCGAACGCTGCAAGCGCGGACGCGTCTTATGGCAACGCTATGCGGCACTGTTGTTGCCCCAGACTGCCCTTTGAATGACAAGCCTGTAACCATCGCGGTCTTCAAAGGTGCGCCCACTCTGGGCCCAGTATGGATTGAAGGACTGAACTTCCCGGAATCCGGCCGCGAGCATACGGCTGCATCTTTGCTCCCATTCTTCGGCCTTGGGGAGGTAAAAAACAAGCAGATCTTCTTGTGTGGGCGATGGCTGTATGGGATGGATGCGACAGAACGTGAACTCAAAGTGATGGTCTTGCGCGCTGGTGCCGAGCATGATTCCATCGAATCCATCGTGATCATTAAATTCGCCGAGGATCTCCAGTTCGAGGCCCTGTATGTACATGGCCGCGGTGGCAGAAAGATCCGTGACGGGGCGAGCGATTCGAAGCTGGGTGCGCATAGCGGGTTCAAACGGATCAGGTCGCGACTTCGCGCGTCCCATTCTTATTCGTTAGGCGTATGGTGCACCAAAAAGGGAGGCGAGATGTTGCTGTTCTTTGGAGGAATAGCGAACAACCCCGACTGGAACATATTTGCCAAGCGAAGCCTGTAGAGAATCTGCCTGATCGGGGGTAAATCCACCGCAAAGTTCAATCAATTGAACGCCTTCCCTTACAAGATCATTGGCAACGAAGATGGCCTATTCAAAGGAAGAAACACAAACAACCGTTGTCCAGAAAACAGGGGAATTTATTGTGGCCCAGCTAGTGACCGGAACATAGCCCGGGCCTTTATGATCATCGCGAATTGAGTGAAGGTCATGGATGCGCGTAACGTCGAAGTCAAGCCGCGACGCGCTTGCGCGAGGTCGCTCTTGGACGAGCAGATAAATTTCTCTCCACTTCCATGCGAAGCGCTGCATTGATCCGCGACTGATAGCCAGCCCCCTTCGACTTGAAGAACTCCAAAATGTCCGCATCCAAACGCACTGAGGTGAGAACCTTCGTGGGTGTAGCCTGCGGCCCGCGGCCCCGCTTCAGCACTGGCGCGCCCAGCATGTCCTCAGTCCATGCTGGATTGTCCGGGTCGTTGACCTTAGCCGAGGTTTTCTTTGGCAACTTGGCGGTAGTAGCGAGCTTCATGTTTTTCTGCCTTTCGCAGCGAGATCATGTGAGGCCCTGTCGGGCGCTCGGTGTAAACCATCACAACCACTTCTGACTTGAGAAGACCGAAACAGACCAAGCGCTCTTCGCCGTAGTCTTGCCGTTTGTCCTCGCGAGTCACTGAATCGCCCCGGGTTTCGTGGAGGCCAGTTGGTTTGAGACCTCGGTCTCGTTGCTCTCGGCTAATTGCCGGTAGTACTTCACCTCAGCTTCAGCCGGTGGAATATACCCAATCGAGCTGAGCAGTCGGTGGTGGTTGAACCAAGCTACCCATTCAAGGGTTGCCAGTTCCAATGCCTGAATTTTTGTACAGGTATAAATTCACCATGAAACCCGACACTCCTTGCTGGTCATCCGCTGAGGTTCGTCAGTCGGCGCGGTGTCAAACTATAACCTTAATGTTTTCATTTTTAGAAGTCGAGTGCAGCCAATACAAAACAATTGAGGGCACCCTGAGCCCCAGAGCCTCAAGCTGGATGTCCGCAAAATTGTCCTGAACCGCATCCCTGATAATCCCACCCCATGACCCTCATCAACACCCTCTTCCCCCTGGGCTGGCAGCACTACCTGCTGGGCGGCCTCACCATTGGCGCTGGCGTGGCGCTGCTTTATTGGTTCAACGGCTGGGTCGGCGGCATGAGTTCCGTGTTTTCCAGCAGTTGGTC
>JAIXOZ010000054.1 GCA_027486495.1 Comamonadaceae bacterium
AATTGGGGGTTTTTTGTTGGTGAATTTAACGATATCTTCCTCATAAATTTAATTTAATCACCAAAAAAGATAATCAATCCAGGTTATCGAAAACTTCCTTAATTTTGCTTTTTATGTCAATTTGACGCAAGAAAGACTCGTTGGGGCTGGTTTGGCGGGGTGATCGTTGGTGAAGAAGGGATGCGGATGAGCATGAGTGCACGCGGGAGGCTTTCCATGACGAAGCCTTCTATTTATTACGCTTGTCGTTTGCCGGTGGCAGCCGGTGGCGAGTTGGTGAACTTTCAGCATGTGGCGGCTTTGCGGCGCAAGGGCTGGCGCGCTTTTGCGCTGCTCGATGACGGCTCCAAGGTGGCGGTGCCCAGCCGCCCGTATGCGGTGCCCATGGTGCAACTGGGCGAGTCGATGGTGTTTCAGCCTGACGATGTGTTGGTCCTGCCCGAGATCACGCCGCCAGCAGCGTGGGAAAAATTTGCCGCCATGCCTTGCCGCAAGGTGATGCACAACCAGAACCCTTATTACACGTACCAGAGTTTCACGTCCATGCAGGCGCTCAATGACTATGGCCTGTTGGGTGGGCTGTGTTGCAGCCGTTTCACGGCGCAGATGTTGACGCGCTTGGGCACGACGCTGGATTGGCAGGTGGTGCGGCCTTATGTGTTGCCGGTGTTTGCGCAGATGGCCGATAAACCCAAGAAGCGGCAGGTGGCTTTTATGCCGCGCAAGCGTCCGGTGGATGCCATGCTGTTGCGCCAGATTTTCAGCAATTTGTACCCGCACATGGCCGATGTGCCTTGGGTGGAGATCAGCAACATGGCGCGCCCGCAAGTGGCGCAGGTGCTGGGCGAGTCACAGGTGTTTGCGAGTTTGAGCCAGTACGAGGGCCTGGGTTTACCGCCCCTGGAGGCCATGGCCGCTGGCGCTTTGGTGTGTGGTTTTGACGGGCATGGCGGGCAGGAATATGCCACGCCGGACAACGGTTTTTGGGTGGACGACGGCGATTTGGAGGGCTTTGCCCACGCCGTGGCCAAGGCGCTGGATTTGCCTGCAGACGAGGCCCAGATGCGGCTGCTCATGGGGCAGGCGAAGGTGTCCCATTTCACCGAGTCTCGTTTTGAACAGGAGCTGGACTTGGCCTGGCGCGCTTTGTTGGGCCCGCAGGGTGACGATTTCGAGTTGCCCCAACATGAAAGACCAGCGCATGCAAATTAACCATTTGATCCAGGCCGATGTGCCCAGCACGCTGGTGCGCTCTGCTGTGGCCGCGCGTTTTTGGATGGATTCTTGCGGTGGCCGCGATCAGGTGGCGCATCAGATGCAGCGCGATGGTTGGCAAGCCTATGAAGCGCCGCTGCCTGATCTGGTGGCGCGCTGGTGCAGTGCCTTGCGGCCTTTGATGATCGATGTGGGCGCGAACACGGGTTTTTACAGTTTGCTGGCCGCCGCGTGCGGCGCGCGGCATGTGCATGCCTTCGAGCCGGTCACGGAAATTGTCGAGGTGTTGAAGGCCAATGTGTCCATGTCGGAGTTGTCCGATCGGATCACGTTGCATCAGGTGGCACTGGGTGCGCAGGCAGGAGAGGGTTTGCTGTTCATGCCCACCACCGAGCACGGTTTGGTGGAGACGTCGGCGTCCTTGAATCCGAAGTTTCGCACCCAGCATTCGGGCCAGCGGCCGGTGCCGGTGCGCAAGCTCGATGATTTGATGCCGAGCCTGACACAGGGCATGTCACCGGGGCAACCACCTGTGTTGATGAAAATCGATGTCGAGACGGCCGAGTCCGAGGTGCTGACTGGGGCGATGCAGGTGTTGCACCACTGGCGTCCGGCGCTGGTGTGCGAGGTGTTGCCGGGCACGGATGTGCGTTTTTGGTACGGCCTGGCACAGAGCTTTAACTACGTGCACTTGGCCATGAAGACGCAAGCGCCCTGGCTCACGCCAGCGCAGCAGGTGGTGCCCGATGACCGCGCCCGCGACCATGTGTTTTTGCCCAAGGAAAACTTGGCGCAGTGGATGGCTTGCCTTTGATGCAGGCAGAGTTTTTTGACCAACGTTTGAACAACCAATAAATCAAGGAGTGAATGACATGACAACAGAGATGACGCAAGACATCACGGATGTAATACCCAAGGACATCAGTGCCTTGGTCGAACAAGGTGTGCAGCTGCGCCGAGACGGCAAGCTGCAAGAGGCCTTGGTGGTTTACCAGCAGGCTGCAGCCATGAGCGGAGCACCTGGCCCGGTGTTTTTTAATCTGGGCAATGCGCTCATGGATGCGGGCAATTTGGTGGATGCGAGAAAGGCGTTTGAAGAGGCTTTGCAGCGCGAGCCTTCGATGGAGCCAGCGGCTTTGCAGTTGGCGCGTTGTGCGGTGCGCATGAACGACCCCAAGCAGGCGCGTGAGTTGTTTGCACAGATCCTCAAGGCCAATCCGAACCATTTCACAGCGTGGCTGGAGGCGGGGCATTTGTGCCGCCAGCTGGGCATTCCGGCGCAGGCCCTGATCAGCTATCAGCGTGCCGTGATGGCGGCGCCTGAGCGTTGGGAAGGCATGTTGTCTTTGGCGCGTGAGCTGGAAGATGCGGGGCGTTTTGAAGAGGCTGCTGGGCATTACCACCGTGCCTTGCCTTTGGCAGCCAGCAAGCCCGGTGGCATACGCCAGGTGCACCGCTTGATGTCGCGTTATCGGCTTGACCGTGGCGACACGGCGCGTGCCCTGGAGTCGATGCGCCAGACGCTGGGTGTGATGCGCGTTGAAAAGCCAGAGGCCGATGTCAACGAGCGCGCCGATGTGCAGATTGATCTGGGCGAGATCCTGATGCGTTTGGGTTTGCATGAAGAGGCCCACCGCGCGTTTGAGCGCGCTTCGGTGGCCACGTCCGAAACAGTGCTGTCGCGTTTGGCAGCGCAGTCGTTTCAAAACAATTTGTGGATCGAAGCGCAAGAGGTGCTCAAGCGCAATGTGGCCTTGCACCCTGAAAGTGCCACAGCCTATTGGAACTTGGCGCACTCGTATGCCGAGAGCTGGATGATGGAAGAGGCCATGGCCGCTTTGGCCAAGGCTGAGGCGATTGCGCCGCAGCCAGGGGCCAAGTCGATGCGCGCATCGGTGGCCGGACGCCTGGGAGATGTGGACACGGCATTGCGTTTGTACAAGGAACTGTCCGAAGAAGAGGGCCCACGCTCTGCATTGCGATCGAGCGCGGCGATGAGCTCTTTGTACAGCGATGCGATGAGCGCCGAAGAAGTGGCCAAGTTGCACCGCGATTTGTTTGTGCAGCTGGGACAGGGCGCGCGTGCAGCCAGCAGTTTCAAAAACGCGCGAGATCCGAAAAAACGTTTGAAGCTGGGCTTGCTCAGTGGTGATTTCCACCACCAGCATCCGGTGAATATTTTCATGCAACCCGTGCTGGCGCGTTTGGACAGGTCGCAGTTTGAGGTGACGATTTACCACACCGGTGTCTCGCACGATGACCAGACGCAGCAGGCCCGCAATCGCGCAGACCATTGGGTCTCATGCACCAGCTTGAGCGAAATGCAACTGGTGCGCCGCATTGAGGCCGATGGCATCGACATTTTGATGGACTTGGCCGGTCACACCTCTTTGCAACGCGTGGGCATGTTGGCGCAGCGCACAGCGCCTGTGCAGGCCACGTTTTTGGGTTACCCCGGCTCAACCGGTGTGCCCAACATCGACTGGATGCTGGCCGACTCGGTGGTGGTGCCAAAGGGAGCCGAGGCCTTGTGCTCCGAGCAGGTCATGCGCTTGCCCAATACGGTGTTTTGCTACGCCCCGGAAGCCAATTACCCCTACCCCCAATACACCGAGGAGCACGCCAAGCGCCCCTTGACCTTTGGTTCGTTCAACAACGTGCCCAAGCTCACGCCACACACGCTCAAGCTGTGGGCGCAGGTACTCAAGGCCGTACCCGGTTCGCGCTTGATGCTCAAGGCGCCCAGCTTCAAAGACGAGTCGGCCATCAAGGTCTTCCGCGAACGTCTGGAAAAAGAAGGCGTTGATCCTTCGCGTCTGGAGTTCCGTGGCCCGGTCGGCCTGACCGACATGATGGCCGAATACGCCGACGTGGACATCGCGCTGGACCCTGTGCCTTACAACGGCGGCACCACCACGCTGCAAGCCATGTGGATGGGCGTGCCGGTGGTGGTCAAGGAGGGCAACAACTTTGTCTCGCGCATGGGCGCCAGCTTCATGCGTGCCGCTGCCTTGCCCGAATGGGTGGCCAAAGACGATGCCGAGTATGTGCAAATTGCTGCCCGCATGGCGCAAGACCGCCAGGCCTTGCTCAAGCTCAAGCAGGGTCTGCGCGAGCGTCAGTTGGCCTTGCCCGCCTGGAACGTGGACACCTACACCCGCGACATGGAAAAAGCCCTGCGCAGCATGTGGACGCAGTTTTGCAAGAGCAAGTAAACCAAGCCCATGGGCGTGGCAAGCGTGAAGGAAAAGCCGACTGAGAGTCGGCTGTTTCAGGCCCTGCAGGCAGGGGCGTGGCATCACTACCGGTTGCCACGCATTCGATGAACACCAAACCGAGAACACAGAAAAATGAACACCACCATTTACTGCACTGAAGATGACGTGGTCGAGGGTCTGACAAAAACCATCGCCCAACTCCAATTGCATGAGCTGTCTGGCAGCATGGGGACCGCCGTGTTGGCCAAAGCCATCTACGCCAGCTCGCCGACTGGCAGGGTCAGCACCCATGACTTGGTCAACGCCTTGGTGCCCGATTGACATCGGGATGCACGGGCCTGGGTGGGTGCCAGCAGCTCAGCCTTTCAAGCCTTAGCCCACCACCCGAGCCATCTCCAGGCACTTGTTCGCGTAACCCCACTCGTTGTCGTACCAGGCCACCACCTTGATGAAGGTGCTGTCCAGTGCCATGCCTGCATCGGCATCAAACACGCTGGTGCACACCTCGCCCCTGAAGTCGGTGGACACCACTTTGTCGGTGGTGTAACCCAGCACGCCCTTCAAAGCGCCTTCGCTTTGCGCTTTCATCTCGGCGCAAATGTCGGCATAAGTGGCTGGGCTTTCCAGCTCGGCCGTCAGGTCCACCACCGACACGTCCGACGTGGGCACCCGAAACGCCATGCCCGTGAGCTTGCCCTGGATGGCGGGGATCACCCTACCCACCGCTTTGGCTGCGCCCGTGCTGCTGGGGATGATGTTTTCCAGAATGCCGCGCCCGCCACGCCAGTCTTTGTTGCTGGGGCTGTCCACGGTTTTTTGGGTGGCGGTGGCGGCGTGCACCGTGGTCATCAGTCCGCGCTTGATGCCCCACTTGTCGTGCAGCACCTTGGTGATGGGGGCCAGGCAATTGGTGGTGCAGCTGGCGTTGCTGATGATGGCTTGCCCGGCGTAGGACGTGTGGTTGACGCCGTACACAAACATGGGCGTGTCGTCTTTTGAAGGCGCTGACATGACGACTTTTGGGGCCCCTGCGGCCAAGTGCTTGCCCGCGCTGTCTTGGTCCAGAAACAGGCCCGTCGATTCGATCACCACATCGGCACCAACTTCGTTCCACTTCAGCTGGGCCGGGTCGCGCTCTTGTGTGAGGCGGATGCGCCGGCCATTGACCACCAGGGTGTTGCCGTCCACGGCCACCGTGCCTTTGAAGCGGCCGTGCACGCTGTCGTATTGCAGCATGTAGGCCAGGTAATCGGGTTCGAGCAAGTCGTTGATGCCGACGATCTCGATGTCGTTGAAGTTCTGCACCGCTGCGCGCAGCACCATGCGGCCAATGCGGCCAAATCCGTTGATACCGATACGGGTGGTCATGCGGGTCTCACTTTCGTTGGAGGTTTCAATGACAGCGCGCCCGGTGGGCAGCTGTGAATGTAACCATCGTATGCGAAATTATGAAACTTTGTTACATGCACCTAGGCTGGTGTGGGTTTGTTCTGGTTATGTAACCAGGGTTAACGACAGGTCAAAAATCGGGATCTTGTGCGGCGGGTATGCAGCGATTGCGGTCAGTCGAACGCGGGGCTTGGACAGTGGTGCCCGCAACGAAGCAGTTGCTTGCTCAAGCAGCCATGTTGTAGCCCCAACGACCGGTATGCAGAGCCATTGACAAGTTGGTGTGTTCAGCCGTACTTCAGCGCGGTCGCCTTGCCCCAAAACACGCGGTACATGAACACCGTGTAAGCGATGATCACGGGCAGCGTGATCGCCACACCGACAAAAATCACATTCAGAGACGCGGTGCTGATCGCAGCTTCCCACACCGTCATGCGGCCAATCACAATGTCGGGAAAGATGCTGTAGGCCAAGCCGAAGAAAGCCAGCACAAAAATCAACACCGTATTGGCAAACACCAACCAGCCGTAACCCGCGCTCACCAAGTTCGGACGCATCAGCACCCAGCGCATGGCAAAGAACGCCAAGGCGCACATGAGGGGCACCGGCAGCAGGGCGAAGACCTGCGGCACGCCAAACCATTTTTCCAATACACCCTCTTTCACCAGCGGCGTGGCCGCCGATATGGCGAGCAAGGCTGCAGCCATGGGCCACAGCACCCGCTTGGCCCAGCGCACGGCTTTTTGCTGCAGATCGCCTTCGGTTTTCATGATCAACCAGCCCGAGCCCAGCAACACATAAGCGGCGGGCAAGGTGATGGCGATGCCCAGGCTAAATGCCCAGCCCAGCGGTCCGTCGGCAAAACCGGTGATGTAGCTGCCCAGCATCCAACCTTGCGACGCACTGGCCATGAGCGAGCCAGCGAAAAACGCGCGGTTCCAGAACGACTTGTACTTCAGCGGTGCTTTGACTCGGAAGTCAAACGCCACACCTCGCAAAATCAACCCGATCAGCATCACCGCCACGGGCAAGTACAGCGCTTGCAGCACCACGCCATGGGCCATCGGAAAGGCGATCAACAACACGCCCACACCCAGTACCAGCCAGGTCTCGTTGGCGTCCCAAAAGGGGCCAATGCTGGCGATCATGGTGTCCTTCTGTGCGTCGGTTGCCTTCAAGAGCAGCAAGCCAACGCCCAGGTCGTAGCCATCCAAAATCACATAAGCCAGCAGGGACAGCCCCATCACAGCCAGGAAAAACAGCGGCAGAAATTCAGCCCAAGTCATGGTCGCCTTTCAAATTCATTCTTTATATACAGAGCAGTTGGGGGCGGTGCATCACACTCCGGCTTTGCCGAGCAAGGCACCCGTGGGCGCTTCCTGTTTGTGTTCTTTGGGGTTCTCGGCCATGTACTTCAACACGCCGACATAAGTGACCAAGAGCAGGCCATAGACCACCAGGTAGGCCGTCAAGGTGAGCGCAATGTAGGGCGGTGGCAAGGTGGTGGCGGCTTCGCTGGTGCGCATCAAGCCGTACACCAAGAAGGGCTGTCGACCAATCTCCGTCACGTACCAGCCTGCCAGCGTGGCGACCCAGCCGGAGAACGCCATGCCCGACAGCACCCACAGCAGGGGCTTAGGCAGCGTGACTTCTGGCTGCTTGCGCTGACGCCACAAGCGCCAAGCGGTAAAGCCAGCCACCAACAACATCAACGAACCCACACCCACCATCACGCGAAAGGCATAAAACACTGGGGCCACGGGTGGGTGCACCCCTTCAAATTCGTTGATGCCTTTGACTTCACCGTCCAGCTCGTGGGTCAAGATCAAGCTGGCGACTTTGGGAATCTTGACCGCGAAGTGGGTGGTGCGTGCTTCTTGGTCGGGAATGCCAAACAGCGTCAGGGGTGCGCCGCGCTCGGTTTCCCAGATGCCTTCCATGGCAGCGACCTTGGCCGGTTGGTGCTCCAGTGTGTTGAGGCCGTGCATGTCCCCCACCAGGAACTGAAGCGGCATCACGCAAGCAGCCGTAAAAACGGCCGCACGCATGGCTTTGTGGGTGCCGCGCGTGGCGCTGCCTTTGATCAGTTGCCAAGCGCACAAGCCGGCAATCAAGAACGACGCGGTCAGTGCCGATGCGAGCAACTTGTGCGCGAACCGGTACGGGAACGAGGGGTTAAAAACCACCGCCAGCCAATCGGTGGGCATGAACTGACCGTTCACAATTTCAAAACCTGCCGGGGTGTGCATCCAGGAGTTCAGGCTCAAAATCCAGAAGGCCGACATGGTGGTGCCCAACGCGACCAAAAAAGTGACCACCAGGTGCACCCGCTCGCTCACCCTGCCGCGGCCAAACAACATGATGCCCAGAAAGCTGGCCTCCAGGAAAAACGCCGTCAACACCTCATAGCCCAGCAGTGGCCCAGAAATATTGCCGGTGCGCTCCATGAAGCCCGGCCAATTGGTGCCGAACTGGAAGCTCATCACAATGCCCGAGACCACGCCCAGCGCAAAGGTGAGCGCGAACACCTTGGTCCAAAAATAGTAGGCCTCTTCCCAAGCCTCATCTCGGGTCCGGGCAAACCGCAAACGAAAGAACAGCAAGAACCAGCACAGCGCGATGGTGATGGAGGGGAACAGGATGTGGAAGCTGATGTTCGCAGCGAACTGAATGCGAGAGAGGATGAGTGCGTCGATGTCCATGGTGGCTTTCTTATGAAATCACGAGGCGTTACTTTGAGGGCTTACGCCCGTGGCTTTAAGGGATCGGCCGGTCAGCCGGTCTTTGAGTTCGAGCACCTTGGTCACCGTGGCGCCCATGCCCATGAGCTGCATGGCGGTCTCGGGCGCGAGTTTTTGCACGTCGTCAAACCAAGTCATGAGGCGGTCAATCAGGTCGTGCATTTCCCGCATGCGCTGCTGGGCATGTCGCTCTGCGTCGGTGGAGGGCGTCTGGAGCAAGGCGGTTCGCAGCATGGACAGCGTGGGCTCGATTTCACGGCGGCGGCGCTCTTCGGCCAGCACCCGAAAGATTTCCCACACGTCGGCTGGCGCCTCAAAGTACTCGCGCCGGTCGCCCGATTGGTGGCGCAAACGCACCAAGCGCCAAGCCTGCAACTCTTTGAGGCCCATGCTGACGTTGGAGCGCGAGAACGCCAACGCCTCGGCAATCTCATCGGCATTCAAAGCCTGCGGCGAGACATAAAGCAGCGCGTAAATTTGGCCCACGGTGCGGTTGATGCCCCACTTGCTGCCCATTTCGCCGAAATGGGCAATGAACTCGCGGTTCAGGGACGGGATTTGATCTGAAATGGTCATGCCAAGATTCTACTCAAAACTTTCGAATTTTCAGAAATGACTGAAATATCAGGAATAGATGAGCGAATCTCCCTCAGCGTGAATCATGGCCTTGACGATAAAAAGTCTTGGGCAGTTCCCCCACAGTGCCGCGGTGCGGTCAGGGACGGCCGGGTGAACCGATGGTCTGTTGAAGGCAGTGGTCCTTTCAATACGGCACGCGTGCTGCGCTAAAGGCAAGCCACGGATTAGGTGATATCGGCCTGTTCGTCTTGCTCATTTGGGCTTTCGCCCATCCTCCAGCATGGCGTGTGCCTCATCCGACAACACCGCCAAGACCCGTCCAAAGGCCTCGTAATCTGCGTCGCTCAGCATCGCTCGCAAACGATTTTGTCGGGTCATGGAACCCACAATGCCTTGCCTGAGCAGCGCTATCCCGGCCTCGGTCGCCGACAACAGCTGCCGGCGGCGATCCCCTGAATCGGTCGCCATGGCAATCAAGCCTTTTTCTGTCAATTCGTAGCTGGCGCGACTGACCTGGCTGTGATCGAGGTGCGTGGCCGCGGCCACCTGCCCCGAGGTGCTTGGCCCCAAGCGGTTGAGGATGACCAACAGCCGCCATTGCCTGCTAGAGAGCCCCAACTCTTGGCTCACGGAACTTTCCACGACCCTGGCCAGCAATTGCGACAGCACGGACACACGAAACGTGATCAGTTCTTCAGGCGCATGGCGGCGCAAGGCGGCGACACTGACGGCTTTGTTTTTATTTGACATGGCATTATTTGCTGCAGCAAATGATTTGTGGGTATGATTTGTCACCACTTTAACAAGGAGACAATCATGTTGACGCATTTCAGAAGGATCTTTGGGGCGCTGGCGCTGGTGTGTGCAGGGGCGACATCGGCCTGGGCAGACACTTACCCCAGCAAGCCCATCACGTTGGTGGTGACCCAAGGGCCGGGCTCGGGCAGTGACGTCACAGGCCGTTTGCTGGCGGGCTATCTGGGGCCGATATTGGGTCAAAACGTGGTGGTGGAAAACCGTGTGGGTGCGTCCGGCATCATTGGCCACCAGTCCGTGGTCCGCGCGGCACCTGATGGCTACACCTTGTTGTTCACATCGACAGCGGGCTTGTTTGTGGTGCCGGTGATGAACGCCAATGCGAAATACAGCCTCTCAGACTTTGTGCCTGTGGCGCCTGTGATGCGAGCGCCCTTTGCGGTCTTGGTGGCCAACACCCCGACTGCGCCCAAGACCATGGCCGAGCTCCTCCAAGCTGTGCGGTCCAAGCCACAGAGCTACGCTTCCGCAGGCATCGGCACCATGACGCATTTGGGCAGCGAGTTGGTTTTGCGCAAGGCGGGCGTGCAGGCCACCCATGTGCCCTACAAAGGCAGCGGTGCCGCATTGACCGACCTGATGGGTGGGCAGGTCTTGTTTGCCACCGACTCCTTGACGGCGTCCATGGCCTTGATTCGCAGTGGCAAATTGCGTGCATTGGCCACCACCGATCTGGCCCGAGAGGGCTCACTGCCTGACGTACCGACATTGGGTGAAGCGGGTATTGCAGGCGTGCAGGTGGCCGCCATCGGTGGTTTGTTTGCACCCAAAGGCACACCCAAAGACGTGGTCGACAAAATTGCCGCAGCTGCAGCCAAGGTGCTCGCCAACCCCGACGTTGCGCAACGCTTTGCGGCGGTCGAAACCGACCCGCTCAAGGTGTCCATGACCGCATTCAATGACTTGCTGCGCAAAGAGTCAGAGACTTGGAGTCCCTTGGTCCGGCAACTGGACTTGAAACAAGAATGAGTGCTGGCCAACACCTTTCCATACAAGCGCTTCAAGAGCAAGCGACTGGCCCTTTACAGGGTGTCCGTGTGGTCGACTTGTCGCGCTTGGTGGCCGGGAACATGCTCACTTTGCAGCTGGGCGACTTTGGTGCCGATGTCATCAAAGTGGAGTCGGCTGGCGTCGGAGACACTTTGCGTGAGTGGCGAGAGCCGCATGCAGACCACCCAGATGGCTACGATGGCTGGTGGCGCACCTATGCCCGCAACAAGCGCAGTCTGGCTTTGAATTTGCGTGATGGTCAGGCGATGCATTGGCTCAAACGCTTGATTGCGACGGCGCAAGTTTTGGTGGAAAGTTTCAAGCCCGGCACCCTGGAAAACATGGGCCTGAGTCCTGAACACTTACACGCAGACAACCCGGGCTTGGTCATTGTGCGTTTGTCGGGTTGGGGGCAAACCGGACCTTACCGCGAGTTGCCCGGCTTTGGCAGTTTGATCGAAGGCTTCAGTGGCTATGCCCACAAGCACCGCAGCGATGGCGGCTCACCCCAACTGCCGAACATGGCTTTGGCCGACATGGTGACCGGCTTGACCGGTGCATTTGCCACCCTGACCGCGCTGCGCGAGGTGGAGGTGCGTGGTGGCCTAGGCCAGGTCATTGACTTGTCATTGCTCGAGCCGATGCTCGCCATCATGGGCCCCGATGTCAGCCATTACGCAGCAACGGGCGTGGACCCCGAACCCGGGCAAAAAATCGCTTCGCCTCGTGGCAGTTACCGCTGCAAGGATGGGCTATGGGTGTCCATGTCGGGCTCCACAGACACCATGGCCAAGCGGGTTTTTGAAGCCATCGGCCAGTCGGCTTTGTTTGAAACGCCACGCTTTTCCAGCAATTCAGCCCGCTTGGAAAATGACGCCGAACTCGATGCCATGGTGGCGCACTTCATGCTGCAGCTTACTCAGGCCGACTGCTTGAAGCACTTTCGCCAGCATGGCGTGACGGTGGGGCCGATTTACGCGCCCCCTCAGTTGATCCAAGACGCGCATGTGGTGCAGCGCGGGGTTTATGTTCAATGCGCTGCAGGCGATGGCACCGAACCCACAGTCATGCACCAGGTCACGCCCAGACTGCAAGGGACTCCTGGCAGCATCCGCAGGGTAGCCCCAATGCGGGGGCAGCACACCGAAGAGCTTTTGAGCGAACTCGGGGCCAGCGCAGCGGAGTGCCAGTCATTAAAAACCCAAGGAGCGATTGAATGCCGTTGAAAACTTTGCGCTCTTTGTTGTTTTTGCCAGCGACTGCAGACCACCTGTTGGCCAAAGCCACAGAGCGAGGCGCGGATGCGCTGGTGGTTGACCTGGAAGACGCCATCCCCCCCGACCGCAAAGCGCAAGCCCGTCCAATGGCGCGTGCGGCCGTGGCGCAACTCGCGCAACGCGGTGCCACCGTGTTGTTGCGTGTGAACAGTGAACCCGCTCAATGGGCGCAAGACTTGCAGGGCATGCCGCTGGCGCAACTGGCGGCTGTGATGCTGCCGAAAGTGGAGACCTTGGCCCAACTGGAGAACTTTGCCCAAGCTCTGAGGGCTCGAGCGGTCGACAGTGGTCATCCGACACTGCCGATCGCGGCTTTGCTGGAAACGCCTCTCGGCGTGTTGGCCGCGGAGCAGATCGCTCAGCACCCCGCTTTGTGCGCGCTGGGATTTGGCGCCGAGGACTACGCCGGGGCCCTGGGTGTGCCTCCCGAACCGGCGGCGCTGACATGGCCTGCACAAAAGGTCTTGACCTGCGCCCATGCTTATGGCCTGGCCTGCTGGGGCCTGGCAGGGAGCATCGCGGCCGTCGACGACGTGGCAGGCTTTGAGCACACCGTGCGCGCCGGACGCGCCATGGGTTTCACGGGCTCGGTTTGCATTCACCCGCGACAAGTCCCCATCGTCAACCGCGGATTCTCCCCCTCGGCCGAAGAGCTCGCTTGGGCTGAACGAGTCGTGGCTGCCGATGAAGCCGCATCCCGAGCGGGCCTTGGTGCGGTGCTGCTGGACGGTCGAATGATCGATCGACCCATCGTCCAGCGGGCGCGCCGCTGGTTGCGGTTGACCCCATGAGCACAGCGCTGCCATCGGGGTCCCACTGGGTGACCGTATGGGCAGCGTCTGCACAAGGCGCCTACCCGGTGGGCTCCACGATCGCGCAGCCCGACCTGAGCAGTGCCTTGCCTGAAATGACCCAAGGCCTTGTCAACCAGTCCCTGCGCATGGTGCTGAGGCCTGCTTTGTGGTCAACGCGTTTCAGGTTGCGCTTGAGCAACCGCTTTGGCGACAAGCCCCTGTTGTTGCGTGGGATGAGCCTGGGCCTGCACATGGGTGGCGGCGCCTTGGTTCCCGGCACGCGCATTGCATTACCCGACCAGACCATTGCTGCCGGCTCAGTTGAATGGACACCCGCCATACCGTGGGCAGCGCTGCCCGAATCAGCGCAATCGATGCAGGGCCGCAGCCTGGCTTTCAGTGCCTGGGTGGAGGGTGCCAGCGGCCCCATCACCTGGCATGCCAAGGCGATGGCGACGTCCTACTTGTCCAAGCCAGGCGACCAGAATGCTGCCGTTTCTGACAGCGAGTTAGGCTTCCCGCACACCACCACGTCCAGCTTTTTCATCGATGCGCTGGATGCATGGCTTTCGGCCGAAGTTTGCACGCTGGCCGCTTTTGGCGATTCGCTCACCGATGGCACGGCGACGACACTCAACGGGCATGACCGCTGGACCGACGTGCTGCAACGCGAACTGTCGGCCGTTGGGCGTCAGGACGTGGCAGTCGTCAATGCGGGTATTGGTGGCAACCAGGTCATCGGTCCAGCACCTGGGGCAGGCCCATGGCGTGGCGGCCCAGCGGCCACAGAAAGACTGACGCGAGACGTGCTCGACCTGTCTGCTGTTCGTACGATCTTCTGGCTGCAAGGCATCAACGACTTCAGCGACAACGGCCAGGCCGAAGCTGCTGCAGTGACCGAGGCCATGGCCCAATCTGTCCAACGCATGCGGGCGCAGGGGGTACGCGTCATGGGCGCGACGGTCCCAAGCGCCCTCGGCAGCACCCGGCCTGGCCATGGCAGCGAGCGGCAGGACAACCGACGTCGGGCCTTCAATGCCGAAGTGCGCAAGGGTGGGCTCTTCGATGACTTCGTCGATTTGGATCTCGCCCTGACCGACCCGCTCACCGGCAGACTGCATGCGGCTTTCAACGGTGATAGCACTTTAGGCGAACCGGGCGACGGCCTCCACCCTAACCGTGCGGGGCATGCTGCCATGGCCCGCTGCATCCTCCAAAAACTTCCATAAATCCCATCCCAAAACCCTACGGCCTGCGCCATGACCTCGAGGAGGTGGCATGGAAGCGTGTTGGCAGACTGTAGTGGCGGCCGTGTATGGGTTTGGGGTCATGATCAAGCCCCCGGCTGAAATTGAGTTGGTGGCAGCGCAGGGGTGTCTTGCACCCATTCGAATGGATGGCCATGGTGCCAGCAGTGCGAACGGTTGTCTATGGGAGCAGTGGGTGAAAAAATCCAGACCGTTGAGAATGAGCGATTTGGGCTGAACGTTGGCCATCATTGCACCTGCTCCGATCGTCTGCCAGCAGCCTGGCCCCGTCATTTGCCGCGCAAAATCTGATAAGCACGACCTCAGCACACCCTGACCATCAAACCGTTCGCAAATCCCAGCGCACACCCCCATCAATCAATGACCCCAGCGCGTGTGAAACTTCCCCGCCCGGTCGGTTCGCTGGTAAGTGTGTGCCCCGAAATAATCGCGTTGGGCTTGCAGCAAGTTAGCGGGCAAACGCTCAGAGCGGTAAGCATCGAAATAACTCAAGGCGCTCATGAAAGCGGGCATGGGCACGCCGCGAAGTGCAGCGGCGGCAACGACTTCGCGCAAGTCTTGCTGGCTGTCGGCCATGACGCGAGCAAAATACGGGTCCACCAGCAAATTGGGCAAATCGGCCTGAGTTTGAAAGGCGCGGCGGATGTCTTCAAGCAGGTGAGCGCGGATGATGCAGCCCGCGCGCCAGACCTTGGCGACTTGGGCCATGGGCAGTTGCCATTGGTGTTCGCGGTCGGCAGCGCGCAAGAGGGCAAAGCCCTGGGCGTAGGCGCAAACCTTGGCGGCCATCAAGGCCCCACGCAGCTGGTTCAAGACCGCATTGCGCTCAGGCCACGGTGTTGTGGGTGGTACGTTCAAAACCCGTGCAGCTGCGACGCGCTCGGTTTTGATGGCGCTCAATGTGCGGGCGAATACGGCCTCGGCAATGGTGGGGGCGGGCACACCCAAATCGAGCGCCACCTGGCTGGCCCATTTGCCTGTGCCTTTTTGTTCGGCGGTGTCCAAGATCATGTCCACCAAAGGCGCACCGGTTTCGGGGTCGGTGTGTTGAAGGATTTGTGCGGTGATGTTGATCAGGTAACTGCCCAGCTCACCCTCGTTCCAGCTGGCGAACATTTCACCCATTTCTGTGGCTGACAAACCCAGCTTTTGCATGAAAGCATAGGCTTCGCAGATCATCTGCATGTCGGCGTATTCGATGGCGTTGTGCACCATCTTCACAAAATGACCCGCGCCACCGGGACCCATCCATTCGCAGCACGGTTGACCGTCTTCGGCTTGGGCGGCAATGGCCTGCAGCAAAGGCTTGACCAAAGGCCAGGCCTCGGGCGATCCACCAGGCATGAGGGCCGGGCCCCGCAATGCGCCTTCTTCGCCGCCACTCACCCCCGAGCCCACATACAAGATGCCCGATGCGCGCAGCGCGTCGATGCGCCGCTGGGTGTCGGTGTAAAGCGTATTGCCGCCATCAATCAGCACATCACCGGGTGACAGGAGGGGGGTGAGTTGCGCCAGCACCTGGTCAACGGCCACGCCTGCGGGCACCATCATCCAGACGCGCCGAGGCACCGACAAACTGGCGACCAAATCGGCCAAGCTCGAGCTGGCCTGTGCCCGCAGGCCTTGGGTGCGCTGTGCAAAGTTGTCGCGCTTGCGGGCATCGAGGTCAAAACCCGCGACCGAAAAGCCGTTGCGCTCCAGGTTCAGGGCCAGGTTTTCACCCATCACGCCCAAGCCTACGAGGCCGATGTCCATGTCTTGCATCCTTGATTGTCCCTAGCGTTGGTTGCCGTTCCTCCATATGAGGACAGGCCTGCAGGGATTGTCCAAACAAACACGGGAACTGCCTGTCACCTGTCTGTCCGCGTCAAGATGGTGCCGGATCTGCACACATCTGATGGCGTTTCAGCCCGACTCCATGCATGGCCGAATCAGCAACGCACGGAACGGCAAGCCTCAGCCTCTTCCTGGAATCTCCGCAAGCAGTTGCTCCACATGCGCCTTCGCTTTTTCGAGCGACGCCATGCTGCCCGTCAGGTACATGCGACCACTGGCACCGATCATGCTGCACTCGACCAGGGTCAGGTCGGGCGCGACTTTTTCGGCTTCGTTGGCCATGTGGGCACCAAACAGGGCCGGGGCCACTTCCATGAGCAGCATGTTGTCGCCAGGCAGCACCATGCTGGCTTGACGCGTGCGGTTCATGAGCACGGCGTGCTGATCCGTCACATTTTCCAGAATGTCGCTGTAAAGCAAGTGTGGGCGCAGTTGGTCTTCGGCCTTGGCACCCATCCAGTCCAGGATGACCTGGCCTGCGCGCTGGAGCGCCGCGCTGTCGTTGCTGTGCAACTCCAGCACGCCAAACTGCCGCTCCACGGCCAGAATGCCCGGCTCCAGCGTGGGCTCGGCCTTCAGGGCCAAGTCGATCACGCGCTGGATCGACAGCCCGGGGGCGATCTCCACCAGCAGCGCGTGGGTGCCTTGCATCGCCACGTAGCCGCGTGCGCCCAGAGGCGAACTCATCCACGAGGAGAACTGGGGCTGCAGGTCGGTGAGCGTCAGGTAAACCCGAAGCTCAGCGGCCGGTTTCGTGGGTGCTGCGGCTTTCTTTGTTGTGGCCATGCGGCCTCCTTATTTGCAACAGCCTGCGATCACTTGCCGTCGAAGGCTTTGGACACGTCAGCATGTGGACGTGGGATGACGTGGCAAGACACCACTTCACCGATCGCGCCTGCAGCTTCGGCACCGGCTTCGGTGGCGGCCTTCACAGCCCCCACGTCGCCCGAAACGATGATGGCAACCAGGCCGCCACCGACTTCTTTTTTGCCAACGATGTTGACGTTGGCGGCTTTGACCATGGCGTCAGCGGCAGCGAAAGCAGCAACATAACCTTTGGTTTCGATCATTCCGATGGCTTGTGACATGTGAGTCTCCTTGAGGGGTTAAAAAAGAAAGGGTTGAAGAAAGGGGTTAACGGAAAGGGTCAGGGGAAAAGTTTCAACGCATGGGCGTTGGGGTGTCGTAGTTGTCGAGCGAGGCGATGATCAGTGCATCGGCCACCACACGCGGGTGGGCCGGAGCGAACCACCAGGCAGCGGGTGCGCCGATGGTGATCATCACGCGCTCGCCAATGCCGCAACCCATGGGGTCAAAGCAGACCACCACGTCCTTGGGGTAGTCCAATTGCACCTCCAGCAATGCGCCGGGTGGCAACTCGGGCAAGCGTTTGCTGGCCACGATGCGGCCGATCACGGTTCCTGTTTTCATGGCTTGTTTCCTCGGTCAATGGTGATGCCGCGCTTGCGCAGGGCTTCTTTGCCCAAGGGGGTCATCACCGCCTTGGGGTGCAGCCGAACGGTTTTCACGCTCGGCGGCAGGGTTTTGAGCAGCTTCTCGCCGATCACGCCCTTGAG
>JAIXOZ010000057.1 GCA_027486495.1 Comamonadaceae bacterium
GGCCCAAGCGACCAGCGCATCGTCAGTGCAATCGTCTGTGCACATGGCTCGGGCCTGGGGCGTGCAAGTTCCAGCGCCAGTGCCCGAGGTGAGCATCGCCCAATCCTCGCGTTTTCAACTTTGGGGCGTGGTGGCAGGGGCTTCGGGCCAGGGCAGCGCCCTGATTGCGGTCGATGGCCAGCCGCCACGGGCTTTTCGGGTGGGGCAAACCGTGACGGATGGCGTGTTTTTGCAAAGCCTGGGCCCAAAGCAAGCCCAGCTGGGTGTCAGCGCCCAAGGGTCGGCTCTTTTTTCGCTCAGCTTGCCCGGCACCGACAAGGCACCTTGAAGCCTCTTGATTTGCCAGCTGAGCTGCCTTTTGAGGTGTTTCAGGCGCGAAGAAACAAGCGGTAAACCGGGTTATCCGTCTCTTCTGCATACGGATAACCCAGCGTTTTGAGGAACTTGTCAAACGCTTTGTCATCCTTGGGCGGCACCTGCAGGCCCACCAAAATGCGTCCGTAGTCAGCGCCTTGGTTGCGGTAGTGGAACAAAGAGATGTTCCAGCCCGGGCGCATCAGGCTCAAGAATTTGAGCAGTGCGCCGGGGCGCTCGGGGAACTCAAAACGCAGCAGGCGCTCATCTTGCGACAGCGCCGAGTGCCCGCCCACCATGTGGCGGATGTGCTCTTTCGCCAGTTCGTCGTGCGTCAGGTCAATCGCCTTGAACTGTTGCTTGTTGAATTTGGCCGCGATCTTGGAGCTCTCGCCCTTGCCATGCGTGCTCAAACCCAAAAACACATGGGCTTGGTCTGAATCGCTCATGCGGTAGTTGAACTCGGTCACGTTGCGCGGGCCACCCGGCAGGCTGCCGATCAGCTCCAGAAAACGCTTGAAGCTGCCGCGTTCTTCCGGAATGGTCACGGCAAACAGCGCTTCTTTTTCTTCGCCCACGTCGGCGCGTTCAGCCACAAAGCGCAGGCGGTCAAAGTTCATGTTGGCGCCACACAAAATGGCGGCGTAAGTCTGGCCTTTGGTTTTGTGTGTGGCGACATATTGCTTGATGGCGGCCACGGCCAACGCGCCCGCTGGCTCGACGATCGAGCGTGTATCTACAAACACATCCTTGATCGCCGCGCACACCGCGTCGGTGTCCACCGTCATGTACGCGTCCACCAAGTTGCTGGCCACGCGGAAGGTCTCTTCGCCCACCAACTTGACGGCCGTGCCGTCTGAAAACAGGCCCACATCGGACAAGGTCACGCGCTGCTGGGCGGCCACCGACTGCATCATGGCGTTGGAGTCGTTCATCTGCACGCCAATCACCTTGACCCCGGGACGCACCGCCTTGATGTAGTTGGCCACGCCGCTGATCAGGCCGCCACCGCCAATGGCCACAAACACGGCATCGAGCGGCCCTTGGTGCTGACTCAGCATTTCCATGGCAATCGTGCCCTGGCCTGCAATCACATCCGGGTCGTCAAAGGGGTGCACAAAGCTCAGGCCCTGCTTTTTCTGAAGCGCCAGCGAGTGGTTGTAGGCGTCCGAATAGCTGTCCCCAAACAGCACCACCTCGCCGCCAAATCCTTTGACCGCATCGATCTTGACCTGCGGCGTGGTGGTGGGCATGACGATCACGGCGCGGGTGCCCAGCCTGCTGGCGCTCAGGGCCACGCCTTGGGCGTGGTTGCCAGCAGAGGCGCAGATCACGCCTTTTTTGAGCTGCTCGGGGCTCAGGTGCGCCATCTTGTTGTAGGCCCCGCGCAGCTTGAAGCTGTGTACGGGCTGCTGGTCTTCGCGCTTGAGCAGCACCTGATTGCCCAAGCGGCGCGACAGGTTTTTGGCCGTTTCCAAGGCGGACTCGGTCGCCACGTCGTAGACCTTGGCGTTGAGAATTTTGATCAGGTAATCGGCGGGGTTCAGGTGTGGCGTCGTCATGGTGTTGTTTTGAGTTTTTCTACGGCTGCAATCAAATCAGGCAGCAAGTTACAAATTTCGTCGATGGCGCTTTCTGGGACGTCCCAATAGCCTTCGTATTCAGCCAAGTTCCGTTTTTGGTGCGCAGCATCCAGAACGCGCCATTGATGGGGTGGCCATCCTAAAGTGTGCGCAAGCCACTGAAAGACCGTGAATCGGTTCTCACTGCGATAACCATGCCAGCGCAAGGCGGCCAAGGCTGCAGCATGGGCTGCACTGTAAGCGCTGTTAAACCGGCCTTCGTTGGACAAGTTTGTGAGATGCGCATCTGACAAACGCAGTGAGGACATCTTCAGCAAACGATCAAATTCCTGCACATTGCGTGGCTCACTTTTGAGTTGCCCAATCCGGTGCAAATTGACCAACGCTTCAAGCCCCATCGTGTTTCTCCAGCAAGTCCACAATGGGCTTTTGCAAAACTTGACTGACAAAAGAATCCGGGTCAGCCTGCCTGACGGTGAATTCTTGTTCGGTGTAACAGCTGGGGTTGATTTTTCGGCCCAGCTCTAACTCGAGGGTTTGCAGGCACTCGATCACCTCGGACAAACGCAATTCATGACCAACCAGCATGATGTCAATGTCGCTGCTTGCCGTGTCGGTTTGTTGGGCGACGGAACCGTAAATCCAGGCTTTGAGCAATTTGTTTTTCAAAGGCAGCAGCGCTTGTGTCAGCAGTGACTGCATGCCAACGGTTTTGCGGGTTAGAGAGACCAAGTCCTTGAAAACAGGACAGTTGGGGTTGGCTTGAAACATCTTCAAGTTGCCAACACGTTCGGTGCTGACAAGGCCTGCTGCGGTCAATTGTTTGAGTTCTTGCTGCAACGAAGCGCTGCCCAATTGCGTCAGGCGCAGAAGTTCATTGAGGTGAAAAGACCGCTCGGGCAGGCCAAACAACCACCGAAAGATGCGCGACCTGCGGTCGGTGAACAAAGCATGGGCCAAAGACATGCCGCAAATTTAGCATGATCAAGCCAAAATTTAGCATGATGGATTCAAAAAAATGCCCCAAGTCTTGCGACTTGGGGCAAATCCACCTTTTCAGAGGGTGGAGGAGACAACCGGTGCATGCAAAAAAGCACGCCTGTTCGCAATTGTACGGGGGTTTTTGTTGCAATGCAGCAAGTTGAGTGTCTCGAAGTGCAAAAACTTGTAAAGTTGACCACCTCTAAAACCACCCAAAATCCCGGCGTTCAGCTCGGATGACACACAAGGAAAAAAAATGGAATGCACAGTCACCTGGACCGGTGCGACCGGCACCCGTTCGGGCATGGGCTTTGTCGCCGAAACCGGCTCAGGCCACATTGTCAACATGGACGGCGCGCCTGACGCCGCCAAGCCAGAAAACGGTGGGCAAAACCTCGCCCCGCGCCCCATGGAAATGCTGCTGGCTGGCACTGGCGGTTGCACGGCTTATGACGTGGTGCTGATCTTGAAGCGCGGCCGTCACGACGTGCGCGGCTGCAGCGTCAAGATCAGCAGCGAACGCGCCGAGGTCGACCCCAAAGTCTTCACCAAGATCAACATGCACTTCACCGTCACGGCCAAAGGCGTGCCCGCCAGCGCGGTAGAGCGTGCCATCACCATGAGCCACGACAAATATTGCTCGGCCAGCATCATGTTGGGCAAAACGGCCGAGATCACGACCAGTTTTGAGGTGGTGGAAGTCGAGTGATTGCGTTACGCTCAGACGTTCTGATCTAACACCCACCCATGAGACTCTCGCCACAATCACAAGCCATCATCCACCAAGCCGTTGTGCAGCGCTTTGGTGAACAGGCGCAGGTGCGCTTGTTTGGCTCGCGTCTGGATGATGCTGCCAAAGGTGGGGATATTGATTTGCATGTTCGGGTTCAAGGTGAAGTGGACAATCCGATTTGGGAGGCTTCGTTGCTGGCTGCTCAATTGCAGCGGCAACTTGACGGGCGCAAAGTCGATGTTCGCTTGCTGGTCACAACCCAGAACACCTTGCCTGTTGACACGGTTGCACTGTCAGAAGGTATTTTGTTGACATGAGCGCACAGTCCCGAAGTTTGAAAGACAAACTCACCCAAGGCGATCGTGAGCGTTTGTCAGGCCTGCTCAAAACGGCGCAGGCTGAGTTGCTTCATCTGCAGCAAACGGACCAACGGCTTTTTGGCAGGCCCTTCAGCGCTGAAGGCTTGGTGATACAACTTGAGGACATCGATTTTTCAGAACGTGTCGATGCATTTGTCGCTCGATTTGGTCGTTTGCAAGATTTGTTGGGTGACAAGCTGCTGCCCGCTTGGCTCAAAGCCATGCAAGAGGGGGTTGGCGCTGTTCTTGAAAACCTGGACCGTGCTGAGCGCTTGGGACTCATCGATGGTGCCGACGATTGGTTGGCCGTGAGAAAACTGCGCAATTTGATGGTGCATGAGTACATCGACCGCGCTGAGACCCTGCACACGGCTTTGTACGCCGCGCATGCACACGTAGACATGCTCGCGAAGACAGTCGAAAGATTCAAACAGCGAACGCACAACCTGCTGGACTGAAGGCCTGCTCAACGCTGTCTTTGTCTGGCCAGCATCATGCTGGGCAAAACGGCCGAGATCACGACCAGTTTTGAGGTGGTTGAAGTGGCGTGAAATCCCGAATTTATGCAATTGCTTTCCATAAATTCGGTAAACCATGCTCGACCGAACCCTTGAACAAGCCATTCGTCAAATCAACCAGAACTTTCCCGTTTTGATGTTGACTGGGCCGGGCCCAGCAATCGCAGCCTTTTTTGCCGACATCTGACTGGATCGCCCAAGCTGTACTTTGTCGACACGGGCTTGGCGGCTTGTTTAAGGGGCCTTGGCCCCATTGAGCTTCAAACCCGGTGCGCCACCGTGGTCATCAATTTGGCCGCCATTTTCATGACCGACTTGACCGGGGCGGGCAGCTCCACCGCACCCGCATGCATCGCCATTTGGGCGTGGGCGATTTCGTCGGCCTTCATTTGAGAGACGATGGCGCGCGAAGACGTATCGGCCGCAGGCAACAAATCCATGTGGCTTTGCAGGTGGGCTTCGACCTGGCGCTCGGTCTCGACCACAAAACCCAGACTGACTTTGTCGCCACCGATTTTGCCGGCTGCAAAACCAATGGCAAACGCACCGGCATACCAAAGCGGGTTGAGCAGGGAGGGGCGGTCGTTCAGATCTTCCAGACGCTGTTGGGTCCAGGCCAAGTGGTCGGTCTCTTCGCGGCTGGCTTCGGCCAGCTGCGCGCGCAGTGCAGGGCTCTGGCAAGCCAAAGCCTGACCGGTGTACAAAGCTTGGGCGCAAACCTCGCCCACATGGTTGATGCGCATCAGCGCGCCGGCTTGGCGGCGCTCGGCATCGTTGAGCTTCAGCTCGGTCACAGAGGCGGCCGGGCTGGGCCGACTGGCGCGGGGTTCGGCCCACAAAGTTCGCAAGGCACTGTCGGCGGCCAAAATCAGGGCATTCATCATGCGCACAGTGTAAACAAAGCGCCCGCTGTGCAAAGGCGTGGGCCCCAGAACGCCTGTTGGGCGGTCGGCATCTTGGGCACCCGACGGATTCGCCCTTCAAGAGTCATCGATGGTGAAAAAACTTGACGGTGACTTCGGCCCCGACAAGCCACCCATGCTGAGCCTGCAATGTCGAGGCCAAGCCTGGGCACTGCGGGGTGACAGTGAAAAACACCAACTTCAGCATGTAGGAACAACAGCTGTCTCAGGTGCCGTCTCTAAAAGGGGCCGGAAGTACTTGAAATTATTGACAAAACTGACAAATCAAATAGAGAGTACCAAGGGGAAGCCCTAGGCTGTGTTGCATGCCTGCAACGAAAAGCAGTTTTCTTTTTCCAATGTCTTGGCGAAGTCTCCATGCTCTGGTGCAATAGAAACAACCTACCACTTTGGGGGTTGGCTCTGGGTCTAGACGGGTGATGAACATCTTTCTGACTTGGGGCTCTTGTTTAACCTTGGAGAAATTTGCAATGAAAAAAACTCTGATTGCTCTGGCTGTTTTGACAGTTTCTGGCGCTTCTTTCGCTCAATCTTCCGTGACCATCGGTGGTCTGCTTGACATTGCTCCTTTGAGCATGGGTAAAGTCACCACAACAGCTAAAAACTCAGACACTGCTGTTGGTGTCAAAAGCGACCGCACTGGCAGCCCCACCACATGGGCTACTTCGGTTCTGACCATCAGCGGTACCGAAGATCTGGGCGGCGGCTTGAAAGCCAACTTCGTATTGGTGTCTGGCGCTGGCGCTGGCACGGGTGCCCACACAACAGATTCCACCACCAATGCTTCTGATTCCGGCATTGGTAACCGTCAGCGTTCTATGGGACTGACCGGTGACTTCGGTGCTTTGAACGTTGGCCGCTTCATTCCTGCAGCTGCTGCTGGCTTCCACGGCTTCACACAAACTGGTTCCGCCACTTTGGTCGGTAGCGCTTATGGCATGAGCACTGCCAACTCTTCTTCCAGCCCCAACGGCCTGCACACCAACTCACACAACTTTGAGCGCATCAACAACGTTGTGCAGTACACATCGCCTACCATGAGCGGCTTTTCCGTGAACTTGGCCATTGCCAACAACGGTAACGATTCCGACGCTTCAGCCGCTACGGGCAAAGCCGACAGCCATCAAACCAGCTTCCACATTGGTTACGCTGCAGGTCCTCTGAGCGCTGGCTTCGGCGTGAACACACTGAAGAGCAACGTTGAAGCTGCCGAAGGTAAGGCTGCTGTTGCCGATACTTCTTTCACAGTTAAAGCTATCGATGCAACCTCTGCTAACTCACACCTGCAGTGGATTGGCGCTTCCTACAACCTGGGCGTGGCCACTGTGGGCTTGTCCAACATCCATCGTGAAGGTAAAAATACTGATAAGCTTGGCGCGGAAACAACCGACACAGACATCAACGTCAATGCTTTTGGCGTGACCGTGCCCATGGGTGCCCTCACCTTGCGTGCTTCGGTTTACGCTGGTACTGACAAGCGTGGTGAAGGTGATGCTGACAACATGAAGTTGTCTGGCAACCAAATCAGCGCTGTTTATGCTTTGAGCAAGCGCACTGCCATCGTTGCTGCGACTGGTACCAACGAGTACAAGCGTGACGGCGAAGCTTCTAGAGCCGCTACTCGCAAAGCTCAAGCCACGACTTTGACTCTCAACCACACTTTCTAATCCCACGCTGTCATTTGACAGCTTGAGATTCAGACAAGCCAAAAACCCACCGTGGCAACGCGGTGGGTTTTTTTTCTATCTCATTCAATCACAGGACCCAAGAAGTTTCGTTGGCCAGCGCCAACAGATCCACCGTGTCGGGCACGACACCACCCTGTGTGTCGGGCTCGTAAGAGAGCGCACCCATGCCCCGGTGTCCAACGAAACTCAAACGGTCCAATGGGAACACAGCTCAGGTTGAAGCCCTTGCTTTTTGAAGAGCTTGTCCATGAGCAACATGACCCATCCATCGGGCAATGAGTCTGCAAACAGCCCCGGCAAGCGCCACTGATGCCGTGGGAAATGCCCCATGGCCTGCTTTTGCAAAGGCAAATGCCTCGGGGACAAAGACAAACCTTCGACCAAGGCTTGAGGTGAGTATTCAAACAGCAGTTGTTGCCCATCGCCGGCCAAGGTGCCCAATGGCCAGATTTCGCCCCAGCCTTGGTAACGAACGTGCAGTGTTTTCATGGCTTGACCCCAGGCCGAAGGCGCTTTCGGGTGACGCGCTGCCGAACGGGTTGCTGCTGTTTCGCCATGTCGGCGATGGATGCGATCACGGGTTTGAACAGCGGTTGTAATTGCGTCACTTGACCGAGGCATTGCACCAGTTTGATCCAAGAAGACACCGAACCTTTGCCGGTGTTTTCGAGGGTGTTGAGCGTGCTGCGCGACACGCCCATGCGCTGCGCCATGTCGGCTTGGGCGATTTCTTTTTGAACCCTCAGGTTTTTCAAGCGCTGCGCCAACACCAGCGAAATCTCCTCCGCCGAGGAAAAATTTAAGTCCAAATATCAGTCATTATCGAACTTAATCAAGTTAATGACTGATGTTTTAATCTTTATAGATCTTGCGTCGATCTCCCCACCATCACACCACCGCGTGACAAGCGATCTTGATGCCTTTGAAGTCGCGCAAAACAGGGCGTTCGGCGCGGCAGATGTCGGTGGCTTGTGGGCAGCGGGGGTGGAAGGTGCAGCCGCTCGGCGGATTGAGCGGGTTGGGCACCTCGCCTTGCACCGGGGTGCGGGCGCGGCCCGTGTCGTGCATCTTGGGAATCGCGTCCAGCAGCATCTTGGTGTAGGGGTGCTGCGGGTTGCCAAACAGCGTGTGTTTGTCGGCCAGCTCCACCAGTCGGCCCAAGTACATTACGCCCACCTGGTCGCTCACATGGCGCACCACGGCCAGGTTGTGGCTGATGAAAAGGTAAGTCAGGCCCCGCTCGCGCTGCAGGTCTTTCATGATGTTGAGCACCTGCGCCTGCACGCTCACATCGAGCGCCGAGGTTGGCTCGTCGCACACCAGAAACTCGGGCGCGGTGGCCAGTGCGCGGGCAATGGAGATGCGCTGGCGCTGACCGCCCGAAAACTGGTGCGGGTACTTGACCATGTCGAGCGGCGACATGCCCACCGACTTGAGCAAATCGGCCACTCGTGTTTTGAGCTCTTCGGCGTCGCTGATCAAGCCATGCTCTTTGAGCGGCTCGCCAATGATGTTGTCCACCGTCCAGCGCGGGTTCAGGCTGGCATAGGGGTCTTGGAAAATCATCTGGATGCGCTGGCGCATGGCCTTGGCATCGTTCGATTTAAAGGCGGCGTGTGCATCTTGCCCGTCAAAGGTCAGGCCGCCGCGTGTGGGCTCGTACAGGCCCACCAGCAAGCGGGCCACGGTGCTTTTGCCGCAGCCGGACTCGCCCACCAGGGCCAGGGTCTTGCCGCGCTCGATCTCAAAACTCACGCCGTCCACGGCGTTGAGCATTTGGCGTGGTTTGCGCTCAATCACGCGGTTAAGCCAAGGGGCCGAGACGTCAAAGGTCTTGGCCAGGTCGTGCGCCACGACCAAGGGCGGGGTCTTGGCGTTGGTCATGTTGTTGCTCATGCGGCGCTCCCGTCGTGCAGCCAGCAAGCGGCTCGGGTAACACCAGCTTGGACCAAATCGGGCCGATCTTGCCTGCAGCGGTCAAAGGCTTTGGGGCAGCGCGGGTTGAAGGCGCAGCCTTGCGGGATGGCGTTCAGGCGGGGCATGGCGCCGTCAATCTGGTTCAGGCGTTCGCGGTCACTGTCCATGTCGGGGATCGAGGCCATCAGGCCTGCGGTGTAGGGATGGGCTGGTTGGTTGATGACCTGGTGCACCGGTCCGATTTCGGCCACGCGCCCGGCATACAAAACGGCCACGCGGTCGCAGGTTTCGGCGATCACGCCCATGTCGTGGGTGATCAGCATCACGGCGGCGCCTCGGTCTTTGCAGACCTTCTTGAGCAAGCTGATGATCTGGGCCTGGATGGACACATCGAGCGCGGTGGTCGGCTCGTCTGCCACGATGAGTTGCGGCTCGGCCGCCAGGGCCAGCGCAATCACCACGCGTTGGCGCATGCCGCCCGAAAACTGGTGCGGGTAATGGTCGATGCGCTCTTCGGCGGCAGAAATACCGGTGTCTTTGAGCAGCTGGATGGCCCGTTGCCGCGCCTCTTGGGGCGTGACTGGCAGGTGGGCCAAAATGGTTTCGGTCAACTGACGGCCGATGGAATACAGCGGGTTGAGCGAAGTCAGCGGGTCCTGAAAAATAGCACCGATCTTGCGACCCCGGATGTGGCGCATCTCGTCGTTGTTCAGGTGGTCAATGCGCTGGCCTTCAAGCAAGATCTGCCCCCCGGCCACACGGCCCGGCGGCTCCAGCAGGCCGATGATGGCCGCGCCCGTGAGGGACTTGCCTGCGCCCGATTCACCCACCACGCCCAGAATTTCACCGGGCGCAATGTCGAAAGAAATATCGTCCAGGGCACGCAGCGTGCCGTGGCGGCTGGGGAACTCCACCACCAGGTTTTTGACTTGTAAAAGACTCATCGCAATCTCGGATTCAGCGCGTCGCGCAACCAGTCACCCAGCAAATTGACCGACAGGGCGATCACCACCAGCATCAGCCCCGGAAAAATCGTGATCCACCACTCGCCCGAGAACAAGTAGTCGTTGCCCACGCGGATCAGCGTGCCCAGCGAGGGTGAGGTGGGCGGTGCGCCCACGCCCAGAAACGACAGCGTGGCCTCGGTGATGATGGCTGTCGCCACCTGAATGGTGGCCAGCACCATGACCGGCCCCATCACGTTGGGCAGCACATGCTTGAACATGATGCGCAAGGGGGCTACGCCCGTCACGCGGGCGGCCTGCACGTATTCCTTGTTGCGCTCCACCAGCGTGGTGCCACGCACCGTGCGGGCGTATTGCACCCAGCCCGTGAGTGAGATCGAGATGATCAGCACGCCAAAAGCCAGTGACTCGTTGGCGTTGGGAAACAAAGCACGCCCAACACCCGCAATCAAGAGGGCCACGAGGATGGCAGGAAAAGACAGCATCACATCGCACAAGCGCATCAACACAGCGTCAATCCAACCGCCTTTGAAGCCAGCCAGCAAGCCCATGCCCACACCGAAGGCCACCGACAAAATCACCGAAGCAATCCCCACCACCAAAGAAATGCGCGAACCGTAGATCAGGGCCGACAAAATGTCACGCCCCTGGTCATCGGTGCCAAGCAAAAACTTGGAGGTCCCTCCCTCCATCCAGGCTGGGGGCAAGCGGGCGTCGCTCAGCTCCAGCGTGGCCAGATCAAACGGGTTGGTGGGCGAGACCCAGCCGGCAAATACCGAACAAAAAAGACAGATGAAGGCGATGCCAGCCGCCACCATCGCCGTGGGCGATTGGCGGAAGCTGTAACCGAC
>JAIXOZ010000162.1 GCA_027486495.1 Comamonadaceae bacterium
GCCGCTGCGGCACCGGCCACAAAAATGCGCAGGTCAGGCTTGGCCACGCCCAGCGACTGGGCACTCACGCTGGCGTGAAAGTGCTGGCCAATGCCCACGCGGTGCACGTCGGCATTGCCATTTGAAAGAGCCACCACCGGGTAACGCTGGCTCCAAAACGCCAAGGCAGGCAGTGCGTCGTCAAACAAGTCCACCCGTTGGCGCTCGGCAAAAAAAGCCTCAAAGGCAGGCTCGGCCAAGTGCGCCGGGTCACCGGCTTGCTGCAACAGCGCGCGAATCGACTGCAGGCGCAAAAACGACAAATCGTGCGCCCGGTCGGCATGGCGGGCGTTGATCTCGGCGCGCACGGCTTTTTTGAGTTCAGCATCGGCCGACAGCGCCGCCGTGCTGGGAGCATGCGCGGTCAACCACGCGGTCAACACGGCCTCGGCCCGGCCAATCGTGGGCCAAACGGGCCACAAAGTGTCGTCCAGATCGAGGGTAATGGCTTTGATTCGGGAAATGTCAATCATGGTGGTGGGAGAATACCGCATGGCATTTCAACAAGAACCCTCCTTCCAGCATGGTCAGGCCGCCAAAACGGCCATCCTGTACTGCAACCTGGGCACCCCCAGCGCCCCCACCGCACCGGCCCTGCGCAAGTACCTGGCCGAATTTTTGGGCGACAGCCGCGTGGTGGAGATCCCCAAACCCATTTGGTGGCTGATCCTGCACGGCATCATCTTGCGCGTGCGCCCCGCCAAATCGGCGGCCAAATACGCCAGCATCTGGACTGAGCAAGGCTCGCCCCTGAAGGCCTTCACCGAACAACAAGCGCAGTCGCTGGGCACCGCCATGCAAGAGCGCGGCCACCAGGTCAGCGTGCGCTACGCCATGCGATACGGCCAGCCGTCCATCCCCGAACAGCTGAGCGCCCTCAAGGCCGAAGGCGTTCAGCGCGTGCTGATCGTGCCCGCCTACCCGCAATACAGCGGCACCACCACGGCCAGCGTGTTCGACGCGGTGTACCGCTGGGGACTGAAAACCCGCCTCATCCCCGAGATGCGCTTTGTCAACCGTTACCACGACGACCCGCGCTACATCGCCGCATTGGCGCAGACGGTGCGTGAACACTGGGCGGCTAAAGGCCAGGCTGAAAAGTTGGTGATGAGCTTTCACGGCGTGCCCGAGCGCACCCTGCAACTGGGCGACCCCTACCACTGCGAATGCATGAAAACCGGCCGCCTGCTGGCCGAGGCACTGGGCCTGAGCAAAGACCAATACAAGCTGACTTTCCAATCGCGCTTTGGCAAGGCCAAGTGGCTGGAACCCTACACCGAGCCCACGCTGGTGGCCATGGCAGGGCAAGGCGTGAAAAAAGTCGACGTGATCTGCCCTGGCTTCACCAGCGACTGCCTGGAAACATTGGAAGAAATCCAGCAAGAAGCGCAAGAAGCGTTTTTGCACGCGGGCGGCGAAAGCTTCAACTACATCCCCTGCCTGAACAACCATGCGCAGTGGATCGAGGCGCTGGCTGACATCAGCTTGGACCACATGCAAGCTTGGGATTTGTCAGCGCCCGACGCCAAGGCCCTGGCGGCCAGCCGCGAACGCGCATTGGGGCATGGTGCAAAAAACTAAACAGGTTTTTTTGGCTACCTTCCCGGATACCCCCTCATTTGGGGGTTAGAATATCGATCAGTCGGAGCGTAGCGCAGCCTGGTAGCGCATCTGCTTTGGGAGCAGAGGGTCGCGAGTTCGAATCCCGCCGCTCCGACCATTTCAACAATGCCCAACCAGCGCATTAACACCGTTGATTACAACAACAAAGGCCCATCAAGGGCCTTTTGTGTTTTATCTGCCCGTAGCTCAGTTGGATAGAGCAACAGCCTTCTAAGCTGTGGGTCACAGGTTCGATCCCTGTCGGGCAGACCAATTTCCTCACACCGGAAAAGCGACAGCCTCGTCAATACCCTGCCCGCGCCCCCTCAAGAGGCCGGGTCATCAGCATCAAATCCTTCAGTTGGTGTAACGCGAAGAGGGCTGAGTTTGGCCCAAGAGGCTGGGCAGAGACTTCCAAGCCCCTGAAATGTCATGGATGAGGCCTTGAACTTCTTCGAGCGCCGTCAGGTCGTTGTAGGCATTGACATGGAACAGCCGGCGAGTCACATAGGCATACAACTCGTTGAGGTTTTGAGCCAACTCTCCACCATGCTCGAAATCCAGAGCCCCCTGCAAGCCCACCACGATGCGGCCAGCACGCGACAGCGCTTTGGACTTTTCTTCGATGGCCTTGTTCATAATGTGCCCCTTGGCCGAGGCCAAGCTTTCGGACAAACCGTCAAAAAGCATCTGAATCAGTTGGACATTGTCTGCCGTGGCCACGCCTGTGACCACTTGTACCGAACCGTAACTTTGAGCCGCTCTTGAATATGCACGCATGATGAAAACCTTTTAGGAACTGCTTGTACAAACAGTATCGGAAAGGCAAGGGGGAACTTGAGCCCCCAAGACACGACAACGGACAAAAATTCAAGGTGCCAAAGTGGGGGGCAAAACGGGCATCTCTGCCCCGGGCCGTGGCATCAAGCTGACCGACAACGGCTGAGCCAAATTCACCATGGCCTTGCCGTACAGGGTTTGGCCCGCTTCATCAAGGGCAAACCGAACTGCTTCGAGCTGGTCTACAGGCAACTGGACACTGTCAAGGCCACATTTGTAAAGGGTGTTGACTTGTGCAGAGGGCAACCATGACTCCACCGGGCCGCGCGCAGTGTTGATGAACTTCGTGTTTTTGGGCTCAACCGCGGCGCCAAGCTGACCATCGGCGACGCCTTCTTGAAAAATCGCGTCAACATGCTTGTGCAAAACAATCTCATAGAGCGGCCGAACCTCATCGACCAAAGCAGGATCAAACCCCTCAGGCACCCGCCCTGTCATGGCATCCCATAACTTTTTTGAATGCAAGCCAGCAAAAGGCCCAGGAGAAACCGCCTCTTTTTGCGATTTCAAAGACTTGGTAAATTGACGGGTTTCCTTCTCGAGGTTGTTCACCCGATCCAAAAGGTAGAGGATAAACACCAAAAGCACCAAAATGCCCATGGCCATCAAAGCAGACACAAATGCATCCATCAAGGCTACTCCCAATCAGTGAATCAAGGCTTCAGGGCATCCCTGAAGCAGCCTCATCGTCCGTTGACTCAGCCGATTCGTCCCGCAAAAACTGCAAAACTTGGAAAGGCTCTGACAATTTCAACTCGTAATAGCACAATTGATTGGCCAAACCCTGCATGGTCTCTATGGCCTTGAGCGCGGGAATTTCAGCACGCTGATAGCGCGCACCCAGAAAAAAAGCTTCATGGGAATACTCTTCGGGCAGGTAAACATAAACCTCATTCTCACCCGCCTTGATTTTTTGAAACAAGGAAGGTTCAGGCTCCGCAGGCATGTCATTTCCTTTTGAAGTTGCCACCGAAGCCAACGCCTGCCAAGCAGACGTTTGTTCAGCGCCCGACACAAACGACTTGTCCAAATGTGCGCGACACAGCAAGCCCAAGCGGATGCGTAAATTTCTGCTTTCTGGAGAGTCTGATTCAGAAGCGATGAGTTTTTCGAAAAGCGCTCGCGCTTTCCTCATTTCCTCTTCAGGATTTTTTTGAGCGAAAAGAGAAAAAAAAGATCCCATAATTTGCCAATTTTATCATTTCCTCATCCAACCTGCAGTGTATTTCGCAATTTTTTGACCACCGTCGAGAGGATCTGACTGACCCGTGACTCACTGACGCCGAGTACTTCGCCAATCTCTTTCAGGTTCAACTCTTCCACATAGTAGAGATTCATCACCAGTTTCTCGCGCTCGGGCAACTCGTCGATGGCGTTCACGATGGCGTCCATGAACTCAGCCTCCTCCACCATGACCTCTGGCTGATAGGCGCTGTCTCCTGGCATGCTCATGACCTCGTCACTGACCACCTCCATGGAAAAGGTCTCAAAACGCTTGGCTTGGCCACGCTCGCGTTGGAACTCGTCGAGTTCCTTGCCCATGAACAAGGCCAACTCGGATTGGGTGGGCGCTCGGCCCAGCTCGGAGGCCAACACATGCACAGCCTCGTTTTCACTTTTGTTGAAAGCCACAGCCGAGCGCGGCAAAAAGGACTGTCTGCGCACCTCGTCCAGGATGGCCCCACGAACTCGACTCAAGGCAAAGTGCTCAAACTCGAAACCTTTGGTCGGATCAAAAGAACGCGCCGCCTCGATCAACCCGACCATCCCCACCTGAATCAGCTCGTCGAGTTCCATGAAAGGCGGAACACGTGCTTTCAGGTGAATCGCCACACGTTTGACCATGGGCATGTGCGCAATGATCAAAGACTCGTGGCGGTTATCCACCTGTTCATAAAGGGAAATGGTGCTGGCCACAGTGATCACCTCACTGACGAAGCACGCAGCATTCGATCTGCGAAAAACTGCATCCTCCCGGATGCGCCATCCACGGGGTGCAAGTGATCTATCGCATCGGCCAACGCCCGGAAATCGCGCGCAGCAGCACTTCCGGGTGCAAACTCCAGCACCGACTGGTACTTGCGCAAGGACTGCAACACCAGCTCATCGGCTTCGATCGACTGCAAAAACTTCACAGAAATGCCGAGAAAACGGTTGCACACGTCGTTCAAGCGGCGGTGCAACTGCCTTCCCTCATTGGCATTTCCGACCATATTGGGAATCAGGTAGATTTCGTCCAGCAATTGCTCTGTCGCCATGACCTTGATCAAACCGTAAGCATCTGCAATGGAGGACGGCTGGTCACACACCACCACGAAACGGCGCTGACAAGCGGCCATGAACGACAAGACCGCAGGCGCGATACCTGCCGCCACATCGACGATCAAGTAGTCCACAGGCTCCTGCAAGGCATCAAACGCCCGGACCATGTTGGCAATTTGTTGCTCATCAAGCGCTGCGATGTCTCGCAGCCCGGATGCACCTGGGACCAAACGAATACCCTGCTTGGTGGTCACCAAGACCTCCTCCAGAGATTTTTCGCCCGCCAGCACATGGCTGATGTTGAAAGGCGCGTGCGCACCCAAAGCAATTTGGGCATTGGCCATGCCCAAGTCGGCATCGAGCAACATCACCTTGTGACCACGCAAGGCCAAGGCCACCGCCATGTTGATGGCGATTGTGGTCTTACCCGCCCCGCCCTTGCCGCTGGCCACACCGATCACCTGAGGAAAAGTTGGCTTATCCATGTGCAACTTTCATAACCCGGGAAGCGTCGGCCGCTGTTTTTCGTGAAGGCGACGCAGGCAATGCACCCATCAAGGTGGGAATCTCAATGTCTTCCTCATGGGGAGTGGACATCACGGCTTCTGGTGAGGATTTTTCAGCCCATGCACTTTCCAGGGGCGGGACCAACACAGAGGGCAAAACAGTCGGCGCAGAAGGCATCGCGTCCAAGTCAGGCGCCAAGGGTGCCAAAGCCAGTTTGACCAACAGATCGGCATCAAAAGGGATGGCCGCCTGAACGATACGGCTGTCCCCAGCCATGCAAGAGACGGACAAGGACTGCTCAGACAAGCCCTTGATCAGCGCCCAAGGATAAGCGGCTTCATCCACCTTACTGAGCATCAGGGAAGACCACGCCACATTGGAATTTTGAAGAATTTTTTGCACGCTGGTCACTGTAGCATCAACCGGCAAAACAGCATGCCGCAAGACCTTTGGATGGCGCTTGATCAGCAGTTCTGCCTGCGCCAAAAAATCCGTCCCGCAGGTGTCAATCCAGACGGTTTTACCCTCCAGATCCTCTAACAAAGTCTGCAACATGTCTGAGTTCGCCGCCCGGTAGCAGGCCACGCCAGACTGGGCTGCCAGCAATTGCATTTGTGCCCATGCACCTGGGCGTTGGTCAGCAAAACTCACCATGGCCTGCTGCTCAGCGCCATGCGCCAGGGCAGCCGCGAAAGCCAAGCGACCCACCATCGACGTTTTGCCAGCACCCGATGGACCGCAAAATGCATGCACGCCCGTATCGGGGACGGCCATGGCAGGTCGACTCAAGGCATTGACCAACAAACTGTGCATCACTGGCAAGGCCTCTTGGACACTGTGCAGTGCCTGAATGCTGTCCGTCAACAAGGCGCGCAAACCGGCAGGCACACCCGCCTCGCTCATGGCCAAAGACAATTGATGAACCTCGGGCGACAAACGCAAGCCGTCTTGCCAAGGCATCATTTGGCGCGACAAACTGAACTCCTTGCGCAAGGCGGCCATCTCCTGGCGCATCATCTCCACGATTTCTTGGCTGCGTTGGCTGTCATGGCGCGTTTGCGCCGCATCGGCATCACGGGTCACAGCGGCAGCAGGGGCCAAGTCTGCCACCGGCAAAGGGGCACTGACCGGGACTGAAGGCGCCGCTTGTGGCATCACGACAGGCCGCTCATCGGAAGGCAAGGGCGCAAAGGCACTGGCGCTCTGGAACAGCTTAGAGAACGGCACAAAATCGGATTCGGCCGCAGCCTTTTCGCTTGGCTCAGGCTTCACATCGGCCACATCGGCCACGGGCGTCGCAGGGAACTTGTCCAAGTCGACCGCCACGATCAGCTCGGTCTGGTTGTCCAAGCGCTGACTTGAGATGATCAGCACGTCCACGCCATAAAGCTGAATGGCCTTTTCATTGGCGGAGCGGCTGTCGCGGGCGAGGATACGTTTGAGTTCCATGATCTATCAGGCCTTGGTCACAGGGGGAGAATTACGTGGGTTAGCTTGTACGGTTTGGATCACCTTGACGGGCTGATCATCCGGAATTTCGCTGTAAGAAAGAACGGTCAGGTCACTGACCCGGAAACGCACCGCCTTGGACATCCAAGGGCGAATCGCAGGAGACACGACCAACACTGCCGCCAAACCCTGCTCTTCGGTGCTGCGGGCGCTGTCCCGCAATGCGGCAAACAGACTTTCTGCCAAACTCGGCTCCAGCACCATGCCTGCTGAACCATTGTTTTGTTGCAAGACGTTGTGCAGCAACTGCTCGAGCTGAGGGTCCAGCGTCAACACGGACAAAGTGTCGCGGTTTTCCAGCAAGCCTTGCACGATCATGCGACCCAACTTTGGGCGCACCAACTGCGCCAACTGGTCAGGGTCTTGCGTGCGACCGCTGACCTCGGTCAAGGCTTCCACCACGGTTCGCATGTCGCGAATCGGCACCGACTCCTGCAGCAAGTTTTGCAGTGTGCGTGTCACCACACCCAAAGACAGCTTGCCGGGCACCAACTCTTCGACCAGTTTGGGCGACTTGGCCGCCAGCTTGTCCAGCAGTTTTTGGGCTTCGTCGTGGCTCAGCAACTCATGGGCGCTGTCACGCAAAACTTTGTTCATGTGGGTAGCAATGGCTGTGCTCGGATCCACCACGGTGTAACCCAGTGCCCGGGCCTGATCGCGCAACGCAGGCTCAATCCACACGGCGTCCAAACCGAAAGCCGGCTCCTTGGTCGGTTGGCCTTCGACCTTGCCGTACACCTTGCCGGGGTTGATGGCCAATTCCCGGCCCACCTTGACTTCGCCGCGACCACGCACCACGCCATTGAGGACAATGTGATATGCATCCGGCTCTAAATTCAGAGCATCACGAATGCGCACGGGCTGTACCAAAAAGCCCAACTCGGCCGACAACTTCTTACGAACACCCTTGACGCGCGTCATCAACTGACCGCCCGATTCCTGGTTCACCAAAGGAATCAAGCCATAGCCAATTTCCAAGCCAATCAAATCAACCTGCTCCACATCGTCCCAGTCCAGCTCCTTGGGGCCTTCACTGACAGGCAAAGCGGGCACAGCCAAGCTTTGTTCCACTTGCATCTGTTTGCGCATGACCATAAAAGCCATCCCGGCTGTGGCGGCAGCCAGCGTCAGAAACACCAGATGGGGCATGCCCGGCACCAATCCCATGATGGTCAAAATACCGGCCGAGATGAACAAGGCCGGCACATTCGAGAATTGGCTGCTCGCCTGCTCGGTCATCGACTCGGAGGTCGTCACCCGGGTCACGATGATGGCGGTGGCCAGCGACAAAAACAAAGAAGGAATCTGGGCCACCAGGCCATCACCGATGGTCAACAGCACATACAACTTGGTCGCCTCGCCCACGGGCAAGTTGTGCTGACCAATGCCGATGGCCAAGCCCCCAACGATGCTGATGATCAAAATCAACAGACCCGCAATCGCATCGCCACTCACAAATTTAGAGGCACCGTCCATGGAGCCGAAGAAGTCAGACTCCTGCGCCAATTCTTCCCGGCGTTTTTTGGCGGTTTCCTGATCGATCACGCCAGCGTTCAAATCGGCATCGATGGACATCTGCTTGCCGGGCATCGCGTCCAGGGTGAAGCGGGCATTGACCTCGGAGACACGACCCGCGCCCTTGGTCACCACAAAAAAGTTCACGATCATCAAGATCACAAAGATGATGAAACCCACCACATAGTTGCCGCCAATGACAAACTCGCCAAACGCCGCAATCACTTTACCGGCCGCTTCAGGCCCCTCGTGACCATGGACCAGCACCACGCGGGTGGAGGCCACGTTCAAAGCCAGCCGCAACATGGTGGCAAAAAGCAACACCGAGGGGAAAGACGAAAACTCAAGCGGTTTGCGGGTGCCAATCGCGATCATGACCACCACCAAGCTGATCATGATGTTGAAGGTGAACAAAATGTCCAGCAACAAAGGCGGAAGTGGAATCACCAACATCGCCATAATCAACAAAACCAGAACAGGCAAGCCCAAACCCGCCAGATCGTAGCGCGACAAACTCTGTCGGATCGTTGACAAGCTCAAGGTGCTCATGGTTCTAAAGTGCTCTTTTTTTGCGTTTCAAATGCGTTTTTCGCCTGATCTCAGCATCATTAAGCAAGCCACGTGCCAGCCAAGCCCGACACCCACTGAACCGACTTTTTTGAAAATATGACAAATCCACACCAAGTTGGTGCGCAAATTGCTCGGTTATTGATAGGGTCGACAAGCGGCAAAAATTGACCGCTGCGAACCGCCAACAGCCATGCCATCAGCCCTTGTTCTAAAAGCAAAACCCATGACCATCACCCTAGGCGACAAACCAAGCACCTTGGCCATCACCGCTCACAAAACTGCCTTGGAACCCTTGGCAGAATTCACCGGCACAGCACAAGACCCCAGTTTTGGTCAACTCATGACCGACATGCGGCTTCAGCACTTTGCAGCCGTCAGCCCAGACGCAGCGCAACCGCCCACCGATGGGCAACAAATTGCCGACTCAATGGACGTCGGAGCCGACGGGCTATTGGGGTTGCCAGCTGAGCCGTTAAAAGAGATGAGCCTGGGGCCCAACCTGAACGTCATCATCCCCCAAACAGCCGCACCCGACTCCCAAAGCCTTGAAGCCTTTGCACGCGCCCAAGGACTGGACGAAAAAGCTTTGCAATGGTTGTTCAGCGCCCCAACTGCCGCATCCGCAGCGCTGCTCGCCGTCACCGCAAATGAAGCCCAACCTGCCGAAACCGACAGCATGCAAGAGGCCCCCCTCCTCCAGCTCTTGCGCATGCCCCCCCCGGCCGCCGTCTGGATACAGCGCGGTCTCGGCAACGGCGTCTTGCAAGAGGCTGTATCAACACCGAAGAATCCCAAAATCAGCGTCAGCGAACTCGACTTGGGTACCGAATGGGGGCCAGACCTGCTCAACGACCTGCTCGCCCCAGAAGGCGCCACCAGCCAAGGTTTCAGCACCACCGGAACACAAGGCAATCAAGGCACGGCCTACGCCAACTTTGCAGCCCGATGGGACGCCCAAGCCGCCAACCGCACCGACGCGTCCAATGCGGGCCATTCAGCCCCCGCAGAGCTCACCAACACCTCAGAGCGCAGCGAAAGCATCCAAAAGCTGGCCGAAAAAATGGGCCAAGCCGTGGGGCAGCGCATTCTGTCCGAGATGGAAAGAGGCCAATGGCACCTGAAACTCCAACTGCGCCCCGCCACCCTGGGCCACATCGAAGTTGAAATGCGGATGCGAAGCGGAGAATTTGACGCCGTATTCATCGCACCCAACGCCACCACCCGCGATCTGTTGCAAGATGGCATGACCAAACTCAGGGAAACCTTGAGCCAAATGGGCATGGATGTTGCTAGCATCCATGTAGGCGGTGGTCAGACCGGTCAAAGTGGCGGAGAACCGACACCCGGATTTTCCAAGGGCAAGCCCACGCAGGCCAAGGAAAGCGGCCCGGAAACCATCACAGAAAAATCCAGAGCACCACGCGTCAAGGACATCAATAATGGTCTGGACGTTTTGGTCTGACAGCCAACCCAAGAGGACCCACCATGGCAGATGAAGAAACCGAAGTCGAAGTCAAGAAAAAATCACCGCTGCTCAAGATCATCCTGATCGCCGTCGTGGCCATCTTGGTCTTGGCGGGCACCGTGGTGGGCACCCTGTTTGTCACGGGCTTTTTCGACAAAAAAGACACCTCCGCCGCCGAAGCCCAACTGAAGGCTTTGGAGCAAGAAGCCTCTGAGGCCAAAAATACAAGCACTGAGGCGCAGGTCAAAAAGGTCACCAAAGACTCACCCGAGTTGACCCGTTTCGAGAACCATTACATGGAATTCGAAAAAGACCTGGTGGCCAACCTGACCAACTCACGCAAAGTGATTCAAGTCAAGCTGGCCATCATGACCCACTACGACGAGCGCGTCTTCAAAAACGTCAAAAAACACGAGTTTGCATTGCGGTCTTCCGCACTGGACGTGATGCGCATGACCACGGACAGCGATTTGAGCCAAGCTGATTTCCGAAAAAAAATGGCTGAACAAATTCGCCTTGAACTCAATACCGTCCTGGAAAAATACGAAGACTTCGGCGGCATCGAAGAAGTTTTTTTCACCAGCTTTGTAGTCCAGTAAGCCCCCCCTTACTGTTTGACCATGGCTGAATCACAATCCCTTTTGTCCAGTGAAGAACTGGCCGCTTTGTCGGCCAGCTTGAGCGACGACAGCTCCCTCACCGCAACGGGCTACAACGTTGATGTCAAAGTGCGCAAGCACGACATCGCCGCCGAAGACAGCAGCCTGGGCATCAACGTTGCCTCTTTGGACATGATCAACGAGCGCTTCATCCGCTTGTTTCGATTGGGCATGCTCGAAGTGCTGCGCACCAGCCCGCGCATGAACCCCACGCGCACCCAAATCATTCGGTTTGGCGACTACCTCAAAGACCTCAAAGCACCCCTGTCGGTCAACATCGTGCGCATGAGTCCCCTGCGTGGTTATGCCATGGTGGTCATTGAGCCCACCGTGGTCTTCAGCTCACTGGACAGCTTTTTTGGCGGCTTTGGTCGCGGTGTAGGTCAGTTACCGCCAGGACGTTTGTTCACCCCCACCGAATCCCGCATCATCAAAATTATTTTGCAGGTTTTTTTCCGTTCACTGAAAGAAGCGTGGTCCCCGCTGACCCCGGTCGACTTCGAGCACATCAGCTCCGAAATCAACCCCCAGTTTGCGCAAATCGTCGACGAAAACGACCTCGTCATCCTCAGCCGCTTCGAATCCGAAACCACCTCGCAAGGCGACGGTTTTGTGGACATGGTCATCCCCTACGTGGCCCTCAAGCCCGTGCGTGACCTGCTGCGCAGCCGTGTGCAAACCGGCGACGGCAACGAAGACTCCGACAAAGTCTGGCGCGCCCAACTGACCGAAGCCGTGTACGACGCCGAACTCGAAATGCAAATCCTGCTGGGCAAACTCAGCGTCTCCCTGCAACAACTCCAAACCATGCAGCCTGGCGACGTTTTGCACTTCAAAAAAACCGACTTCGCACGCGCTGTGGTCGAAGACATGCCCGTTTACGACGTCGAAGTCGGTGCCATGGGCAGCCAAGTGGCCATCAAGATCGTCAACGCCATCAGCCCCAACACCCCCACCTGAACACCCCCCAAGGAACGCCCATGAGCGAGATAACGCCCAACGCCGATGCCCCTACCGAGTTGGCAGACAAAGGTCAAATCAACACCGATGTGCTGCAAAACATCCCGGTCACGCTCTCCATTGAAGTGGGCCGCGCCCAAATCAAGATCCGCGACCTGATGCGCCTGACCCAAGGCAGCGTGGTCGAACTCGACCGCATTGCAGGCGAACCGCTTGACCTGCTGGTCAACAACACCGTGGTCGCGCAAGGCGAAGTCGTGCTCGTCAACGACCGCTACGGCATCCGTCTGACCCGCGTGGTGCCCGCCTCCGAGCGGCTGGACAACTTGTAAAGCTCAGCCATGAACACCGGGTGGACCTTCACTGACTGGCTGCAATACGCGTTCAGCTTCGCGCTGGTCATCGGCTTGCTGCTGGCCGTGCTCTGGGGTCTTCGAAAAATGCAAAGCGGTGCCAGTTTCCTGCGTAAAAACGCACAACGCCTGCAAACGGTTGAAAGCCTGTCCATCGGCCCACGACAAAAAATCGTGCTCATCCAGGTCGACGGTCAAGACGTCTTGATCGGCGTGACGGCCCATCAAATGACGGCATTGTCTGCCTGGCCTGCGCAAGCGGCACCCCCCACCCCACCCACAGAAATCCACACGCCATGAAGCGACACCTCAGCCTTGGGCTGGTTTTGACCCTTGTGCTCAGCCTCTTGCCCCTGCTGGTCCAGGCGCAAGACTTGCCCGCCATCACCGCCACCAACACGGCCAAGGGCACCCAGTACAGCCTGACCCTGCAGTTGCTGGCGCTCATGACCACGCTGTCGGTGCTGCCCTCGCTCTTGCTCATGATGACCGCCTTCGTGCGCATCGTGATCGTCATGTCGCTGCTGCGCCAGGCCCTGGGCACCGGACAGACTCCACCCAACATGGTCATCGTTGGCCTGTCGCTTTTCCTCACCCTGTTCGTCATGACCCCGGTGCTCACCGAGGTCTACCAAAACGCGCTGCTGCCCTACATGAACCAAGGCCTGAGCTTTGACAAAGCCCTGGCCGCCGCTGAAAAACCCATCCGCGCCTTCATGCTCTTGCAAACCCGCGAAGACGACATCGCCATGTTCATGGACATCGCGCGCAACACCAACTTCACCAGCCCGCAAGACGTGCCCTTCACCACCCTGGTGCCCGCCTTCCTGACTTCCGAGCTCAAAAGCGCCTTCACCATTGGCTTTCTGATCTACATCCCCTTTGTCGTCATCGACCTCATCGTCGCCAGCGTGCTCATGTCCATGGGCATGATGATGCTCTCGCCCATGATGATCTCCATGCCGTTCAAGCTCATGCTGTTCGTGCTGGTCGACGGCTGGAGCCTGATCATGGGCTCGCTCGCCGGCAGCTTTGCCATGCCCTAAAGGAGCCACACCATGGACACCGCCACCGTCATCGACCTGGGCCGCCAAGCCCTGTGGACCATTGCCCTGGTCAGCGCCCCCCTGCTTCTCGTGGCCCTGGCAGTGGGCCTGGTCATCGGCATCATCCAGGCCGCCACCTCCATCAACGAGATGACCCTCAGCTTCATCCCCAAAATCATCGCCATGGCCCTGGCCCTGATGCTGTTTGGCAGCTGGATGTTGGTCACCTTGGTCGACTTCACGCGCAGCATTTTTGAGCGCATCCCGACCCTGTTCGTCTGAACCGCCCGCAGGTCACCTCATGAACTTCCTGGCCGCCGATGTCATCGAAAGGTTCTACACCTTTTTGTGGCCCATGCTGCGCATCTCGGCCCTCATGATCACCGCGCCCATCTTCTCGCTCAGCGCCTTCAACACCCGCATGCGCATCCTGGTGGCATTGGTGCTGACCTGGCTCGTGTACCCGTTGCACAACTGGCCCGTGATCGACCCCACCAGCGCCCAAGGCTTGGTCGAAGTCTTCAACCAGATCATGATCGGCGCCACCATGGGCCTGATCCTGCAAATCGTGGTCGCCGCCGTGGTCGTGGCAGGCCAAAGTATCGCCGCCGCCATGGGTCTGTCCATGGCCAACATGATCGATCCCAACATGGGCAACGTGCCCGTCATCTCGCAGCTGCTCATCGTCATGTCCTCCCTCATTTTTGTGGGCTTCGGAGGCCATGCCATCTTGCTGGGTTTGATCCTGGAATCCTTCAACAGCCTGCCCATTGGCACCGACATCCTCAACCAAGCCATTTACGGCCGCGTGCTGCAGTGGAGCTCCATGATTTTTTTGGGTGCTGTGCTCATGGCCCTGCCCGTCATGGTCTCGCTGCTCTTCATCAACGTGGGGCTGGGCGTCGTCACCCGCGCCGCGCCCAGCCTGAACATCTTTGCGGTTGGTTTTCCCGCCATGATCATGGCCGGCTTCATCATCCTCATCATCTCCATGGAAAGCATCGGCGGACGCATTCAATGGCTCTGGATTGAAGGCTTTACCGTGCTCAGAGACGTCATAGGAGCGCCCCGTGTCTGAAAGCGCAGAAGACAAAACCGAAGAGCCGACGGCGCAAAAACTCAAAAAAGCGCGTGAAGACGGTCAAGTCGCCCGCTCCACCGAGTTGCCCGCCGCCGTCATCGTCATTGGCGTCTTTATGGTCCTCATGCTCACCGGCGGTTGGCTCATCACCCGGCTGTCCACGGTGTTTGCGCAAGGCTTCGTTTTTGACCGCCAACTCATCGAAAAACCCCTGCTGCTGCCCGCCCACTTTGGCGAACAAATGCTGGCCGCCTTCGTCATCATGCTGCCCGTCATCCTTTTCACCATGGTGGCGGCCATCGTCGCCTCGGGCATGACCGGCGGCTACCTGCTCTCGTTCAAAGCCGTCATGCCCAAGGGCTCCAAACTCAACCCCATCAGCGGTCTCAAGCGCATCTTTGGCACCCATGCACTGGTCGAGTTGGGCAAAGCCATCCTCAAATTCGTGCTGGTCACCAGCGTGCTGTGGTGGTCACTCATTTCCAACATGGACCAACTCGTTCAAATCGGACAAATGGGGCTAGAGCCCGCACTCAGCGCTGCGGGCATCATGATCATGCAATCGGGCCTGTGGGTGGCGCTCAGCCTGGCCATCATCGCCATGATCGACGTGCCCTGGCAAAAACACAGCTTCACCAAACGCATGCGCATGACCAAGCAAGAGGTCAAAGACGAATACAAGCAAATGGAAGGCAGCCCCGAAGTCAAGGCACAAATCCGCAGACGTCAACGCGAAATGGCCAACTCTCGCATGATGGACCGCATCAAAGACGCCGACGTCGTCATCACCAACCCCGAACACTTTGCCGTCGCGCTCGAGTACGACCCCACCGGAGACGGCGCGCCCATCATGGTCGCCAAAGGCTCGGACCACATGGCCGCCCTCATCAGACAAGAAGCCAAAACCCACGGCATCCACTTGTTTGAAGCCGCCCCGCTGGCGCGCGCCATCTACTTCACCACCGAAGTCGAGCACCAAGTGCCCGAAGACCTCTACCACGCCGTGGCCCAAGTCATCGCTTATGTCTTCAGCCTTGAAGCGGCCTCCCCCATGAACCCGCCGCGCCCCAAACCCCAAGTCAAAGTCCCCCCCAGCATGCAATTCACTCCTAACGGCAAGAAAGTCCCCGTGCAAGGAGCCGCCGCATGAACACCTACGGCGCACCCAGCACCCCGCCCCGGGCCGACTTTGTGTTCCGCGCCGCCGACCGCATGCGCATCGACGGCTGCGCCAACGCCATCGCCCGCGAAGGCCTGAGCATATCGCTGCAATGCGAACACGAAGCCCTGCTCGACCACTACCTCAGCCTGCTCATCCAGCGCCTGCGCCAAGAAGCCCCAGAACACAGCATCGAGGTGTACTTCCCCAGCAACACCGACTCCCTGCTCGGCCGCTTCAACGAAGCCCTGGCCCGCCAATCGGTAGAACAAGCCACCCGCTCCCCCGGCACCGCCAGCCGAGCGCAAATCTGGATCGTGCACGACGCCCAAGCCATGCCCGAATCCGAAATCCAATTGCTGGCCCGACTCATCCAGAACTTTCCAGGCGCCAACATCCGGGCCATCCTTCTCAAGTCAGGCCCCAACGCCACGCACAACAACCTCGCCGCCTTTGGCCGAAAAATCTTGCGCTGGGACATCGAGTTGCCCAGTCAAGAACAAGCCCAAGCTGCGCTGGACATCGCCCGCACCGAAGGCCGGCTGCAACCCGTGCAGCAACTGCTCAAGCGCATCCAACGCCAACACTGGACCGAAGACCCGACAGAAAACCTGGACAACAGCGTCGCCCCCCCGGTGCAAGCCCCTGAGACAGCGCCCGTCAAAGCGTCCTTGTCAGCCAAAGAAATGCTGCACGCCTGCCATGCCAAAGGCCGTCAAGCCATCGCCCAATTCTGCGAACAACTCGTCACCCGGCGTCGCTCAAACCTCATCATCTTCTTCTGGGTCATTTTGGCGCTCAGCCTCTCCACCGCGCTCATGCTCTGGCTCCAACCCGAAGCCTTTGGCATCGGCCAGCCCAAAACGGCCACTCAAGCCATGCCAATCCCCATCGAATGGCCCGAGCCCAAGCCCCCCGGCAACGCGCCAAATTCAGCGCCACCCTTAGCCCCCAGTGCGCCCAACACATCGCGCTAACCCAAGCACAGAAAACAGCCGTGAAAAAATCCACACTCGTGCGCAGCGACAAACCACACGCCGTCAAAATGGCCGAAGGCACCAACGTCGCACAACGCAAAAACCCCAAGAAAACCAACGACTCCGACGTCTCCACCGAACCTGCGCCCAACTTCCAAAAGTTGCCCCCCGTTGACGCTGCTCGACCTGAACCCATCGCCTTTCCCGCAGCAGCGGCCAAACCCGTGCGCGCCAAAGCCACCCAACCCAAGGCCCCCGCCCCACAACGCGCAACCGCCAAAGCACAACCCGAAACGCCGGCCGAACCCATCTGGGAAAAAGACAACCCCATCAAACGCCGAATCGAAGATCTGAAAACCCGTAACGCCCAATTGGCAGAGCAAATTCAGCGAGTCCAAAACTCTTCCACAGCCCGAGGACAATGAACATGAGCGACAAAGAATTCACCCCCACAGAACCCGTTTTGGTGGACACCCCCGAGGGCGACGAACCCAAGCTTTCATCCCCCAAGGAAAGCATCGCCCCCGTGCCCGTGCCCGCACCCAACCCTGAACAGCCCCCTCAAACGGCAGCACCCGCCCCGCACAGCGGCCTGAGCGTCGATGAGCGGGCCTTCCAACAATACCAATCGCTGGCGCAAGTCGTGCTCGACTCGGCAGACATCGCCAGCAAATCGGCCTCAGCCGCCGCAGCCGCAAGTCGGGACCTGCACAAAGCCACCAGCGACTTCAGAACACTGACCGAAGTCGGACACAAAAAAGCCATCATCTTGCTCGGCACCACAAGCGCCATCCTGCTGATCTGCCTCATCTTCTTTTTGTTCATGGGCGTGCGCATGAACAGCCGCATCAACCAACTCGACACCATGATGCTGGCCGTCGGAAAACGCGTCGTGGACCTCAACGCCGGACTCGAATCCCTCGACAACGTCAACCGCAGCATTGAAAGCCTGACGGCGCAACAAGGCGAACAAGCCAAAATCCAAGGCCAGATGGAAACACGCATCAGCGATGCACTCAAAAAATCCGAAACCATGGTCCAGACCGTGCCCGGTGAAACCGCCAAACAAGTCGCTGCTAAAAGCGACAACCTGCTCAAACAAGTCCAAGGCATCAACAGCCGCCTGCAAACCCAAGCTGGTGCCGTGCAATCGCTGGGCAACGAAGTCAAAGCCCTCAAAAGCGCGGTCGGCAACGTCGACAATCTGAACCGCGACGTCCAAGCCCTGGTCACCCTGCAAAAAGAACGCTACCTCGAAACAATCCAGAAAAACAACAGCACCAGCAACCGCGAACGTGCCGTCCAATACCCGCGCGTCAATCCCGCCGCAACCACGGCACCTTCAGCCTCAGCCTCAGCCTCAGCTTCACCTGCACCGGCACCCACTGGCGTCTCGACACCCTCACGCTAAAGCATCAGACCCACACCAGCCGCGTGTGAAGCGGCCCCCCCATCTCGCGACAAAACCAACCGCCCAAAAGCCAAGGAGCCCGCAGGCTCCTTGAACAAGCAAAACAATGGGGATCTAAAAATTGGGATCTGACCCCAATTTATGACCCCAATTTATCAAACGGTCACCCCGGGCGAAGACCCGGGGTCCATGACTCCACGGGACAGGGATACCGGTATCTGTCACTCATCCGCTCAAGAGCGCAACAAACTGAGCCACTCGGCTTCAATCGCATCGAACACCAAATCGGGCACCGTATCCGCAAATTTTTTACGGCGATTGGCCGAAACCTTGCCATTGTTTTGCAAACACGCCAGCACCAAATTTGTTAAGTCGTTGCCTCGCACATCAAACCGCTCATCCACAGCCTTGAAAATCACATCAAACTGCGCCAAAAACTCGGCTTCATCTTTCAGATCGATATTCAATGCTTGTTGAGCCATCTCCAAGCCAAATGCCACACACGCGGTGGCATCCCAATACCGGTACACCGATGCATCTGACTTGAACCGAAAGTCAAACTCGTCATCGCCCAGCCACGTCACATCCCACGCTTGGCGTGCTGGCCTGGAGAAGCTTTGCAAAGCTGCGAGGTACTGGTCTTCATTGCGCTTCATTGCCACCGACACGGGCAACAACAAACCGTTGCCCCACTGCCCCGATCGGCACAGCGCATGGTGAAACAGAAACCTCGACAAACGCCCATTCCCGTCCATGAACGGGTGAATGAACACAAACGCAAACGACACCACAGCCGCACACACCAAGGGGTCGATCTGCTTGGGCGCGTCATTGGCAAATGCCAATAAATCGTCCATCAAACCTGGCACCCACTCTGGTGGAGGCGGCACATACGTCACCCCCACTGCACCACGCAAAGGCCCACGCAACCAGTTTTGCTGGTGGCGATACTCGGCGGCCAGGTCCAAGGGGTTGGTCATGCACACATTTTGCAAAGCCACCAAATACGACTCATCCAACAGCTCAGCTTGACTCGCCTGCTTTAAAAGCGCCACAAAAGCCTCAGCCTTGGTGTGTGATGGCAACTCTTTTTCTATGGCAAACGAACTTTGCGTTTCATGCAAATACGCCCAGGACATGGCTCGTTCTGCAGCCATAGGCGCTAGCGCCGCCACAAAACGATGGGCACTGCTCAAAATATCGGCCGCTAACAAGGCCTCGATGGCTGGCGTACGCTGGACCGTCACACAATACGACAGGCTCCCCAGGCCATTGAAATTCACTCGCCACCTGGCATTGCGTGTGCCCTTGGCAGTGATGTAGCGGCTGACATCAAACACATCCACTGTGGGCCCAGAAATAACGGGCAGGCCTTGCAACTGCGTGCCGTTAAAAAACTCCCACAAGAAACACGCCACACGGATATAAGCCCCCGTTGGCGCAGCATGGATGCCCACGACCAGATCGTGCGCAGGCACCTTGGGCAGCGCCTGGGCCAGCACCTGCAGATTGACCCCTTCATGCTTGAGCGCAAACAACACATGGTCTAACAGCGTTTGTGTTTTGCTTGCCACTTGAGCAGGCACCAACAAACCATTGGTCCTGACAGTGACTCGGGTCACCGCCCCAAGCCTGGCATGCGTGACGGGCTCAAATGCTGTCAGCTTCAAATGCGCATGAAGATAAGCGTAGCCAAGGAGGCTCATATTTTCTTTCGAAACAGAAGATTTTCTTAAAAAATCATTATCTACCGAATTTTTTCTTAATAAACTTGTCACTCCGGGCGAAGACCCGGGGTCCATCCCCTCAGCGCCCGCTCCACCGGCCAACCATTTCCTTCATGGCCCTGCCACTGCCCTCCAAGGCATCCGCATCTGGCAGCCAATCGACGGCACTGAAACGGCTGCGCGCCTCATGGTCAGTCGCGGCAGGCGTGACCATCAAGCCTTGAGACTCAAACAACGCCACCGCACGGCGCATGTGCAGCGCCGATGTCACCAACAAAATGCGCTCTACCCCTTGGGCCTTTAACATCTCTGCGCTGAACTGAGCGTTTTCACGCGTATTGCGACTGCGCTCCTCCAGCCCGATCGCACCAATGGGCACGCCCAAATCCATCGCAAATTGCCGCATGACTTCGGCCTCAGAACTGGCCGATTGGCTCAAGTCGCTGCCACCACTCATCACCAACAAAGGTGCTTTGCCCGCATGAAACAAACGCACGCCATGCCACACGCGGTCTGCTGCATCTTCCAAATCAGGCGCATGCCCCGAAACCTCTGGCGGGCGAACACCACCACCCAGAACCACAATGGCCTGCGCTGACGGCGACATGGCAGCTGCAAGGGGCGGATACCCAGACTCCACCCAGCTGCGCAAAGCATGGCTTGCCACGGGCAGCGACCACACGGTCAGCCAAAGCAAACCCGACCAGCCCAGAAAACTGGCCCAACGGCCTCTGTTTTGCCACCCCAGCAACAAGGCATACAAAAGCAAAACAACTCCACCCCCCAAGGGTGAAATCAAAGCGATCAGGAATTTATCGAACATGGTGGGAATCTCTTGGGGACGTCCAAAACAGGATTGTCACCCCGGGCGAAGATCCCGCGTCCATCACCCCCTGTCACCCCGGGCTTGACCCGGGAACCATCACCACCTGTCACCCCGGGCTTGACCCGGGGTCCATGACTTCAGGGGCAATAGATACCGGGTCAAGTCCGGCATGACACAGGAGATATGGACCAGCCTGGATGGCCCCACTGCCAGCACAGTTGCCCGCCCACTGAAAAAAATAAACCCCAGAAACAAACAAGGAGCCCGAAGGCTCCCAGACCATGAAACAAATGTGGATCTGACCCCAATAATTCAGGAAACGACACTTGATCAGATTGCCGGTTCGGCGAAACTGCGAAGCCACGGGTCCAAGTGCGCGATGTCCAACGTACCAGACTCGAGCATCCCGATCATCTCAGCGTGAATCTGCATAGGCGCACGCTTCAACCGCCAGCCATTGATGCGCAGGAACACATCTGCAGCGGCAAAGGCCATTCGCTTGTTCCCATCCACAAATGGATGGTTGATAGCCAAGCTCTCCAGCAGCGCCGCTGCCTCGGCCAAGATGTCGTCGTAGTAACCCGTTTGCGGGCGGAACAGCGCGGCCTCCAGTGCGCCCGGGTCGCGTACGCCCGTTGCGCCCCCATAACGCTTCATGAGCACCGCGTGCATCCCCAGTACGTCAGCAACGGTCAGGTAATCATGCTGCGCCATGGCTTACTTAGCCAGTTCGCGGTACAAATGGTCAAACTCATGCACGCTGGATGCAAACGCGGCCATCACGTGACGCCGTGGACTGTCCTTTTGCTGCCGGTCAATGTAGTCACGCAGGGCATCATCGAGCACCGCTTGAAACTGTCGCCCCTGGTTCTCTGCAATGTTTCGCAGAGCAAGTAGCACTTCTGGGGCAGCTTGTGAGGAAAACTTTTCGCGCGTGGCAGTGGTCATCATCGTCACCATCATGAAATATCTTGATGTTTCATGATAAAGCAAGATAAAGAAGCGCGCAAGCCTCAGGCAGGCGACGCGGACTCCCTCCTCTGTCACCCAAATGGTCCGCCCACTGAACAAAACAAACCCCAGAATCGGCATAGGGGGCTCGACCACCTCGCCGCCGGGTTGGTAACCCGACTGCAACAGGCACAACAAAAGGCCCGGGTCTGCATCAAAATGACCCCAATTAGTCGCCCCTGCAAAATTCATTTCAAGCCAGCGCCCAGCGCTGATCTGAGTTTTGCGGTCGGTTGAGGCCGATGTTTTCGACCAATTTCTCAAATAAGCCCGCTAAACCACTCGCCTGCAACAGGCACAACAAAAGGCCCAGGCCTTTCTTGGCGATCATCCGCAGCAACCAGCGGATGTTGTAGCCCGCTGCGCACAGCACCGCGTGCAGAGCATCGCCCTCTGACCCTTTGAGATGGCAACGGTCCATCCGGTGGTCCGCCTTCAGGCGCCCGATGATCGGCTCGATGGCTTGACGACGTTTGAGCAGCCTGCGCTCTTCATCGGTCAGCCGCTTGTCTTTGCCCCGGTGTTTGATCTCAAAGGCTGGGTTGTCTTTGTCCACGCCCCGGTAGCCCAGGTCTGCGTACACTACCTCGGGCTTGATGCCCAAGCCTTGCATCAGGATGGCCGATTGTTCAATTTGCTCGTGCATGGTGTGCCCGTCATACGGATTACCGGCAAAGCTCCTAGCTCCCACGATCAAATTGCCCTTGCTGATGCACTCCACCTCAGGCGCGTGCCAGCTGTAGAGCTTGGCACGGTTGTCCACCGCTTTGCGGCTGGCCGTCTGCGCGACCAAGCGTTTGGCTTTGTCATAGGTCTGGCCCAAGGTTTCTTGCACCGCTTGGCTGAGGGTGGTCATCTTGCGAGCCACCTCACGCTGCAACCGACCAACGATGGTGCGCTGGCGTTTGATGACTTTGCGCATGCGTTTGAATTGGCGGGCATGGGCGTAACGCCCAGCCTTGTAGCCCAGCAGTTGGCCTTCTTTGGCATAGGTTTGCTTGAGCTCAATGCCATTGGCTTTGGCCACCTCGACCACCTTGGACCTGGCGGTCTCCAGCAGCTTGCTGTCGGTGGGGTGTGCCACGGCTTTCTCTTGCACAGTGGAGTCCACGATCACACGGGTCAATTCCTTCTTGGCGATCAGCTTGAGGGTGACGGCCACTTCCATGGTGCGGGCCAGCAGCTCTTCCACGCCTTCTTCGCCCAAAGCTTTACGGAAGCGCCCCAGTTGTGTGGGGTCGCATGGCCACTGGTGCTCGAAATACTCGTTGCCAGAAAAGTATTGCCAGGTGGGGGTCTCACCCCAGCGCTGGATCACGTCTTCGTCACTCTCGTTGAACGCATGCTTGAGGTACAGCAGGGCCACCATCAAACGGGTGGGCAGACGCGGACGTCCAGCGTTGGAGACGCCGCCGCCGGCAACCACAGAGACCGAGCCAAACAAGTCCAAGTCTTCGATCTTCTTGCCTGCCTTAAATTGGCGAGCCCAGCGCTGGGCCAGGGAAGCCTCGATTTCTTGCCAAGGCATACGGTTGGCTAGCACCGCCAGTGGGTGGCGCAAATCGATCATCTGATCCAAGCGATTACGGAAAAAGTCATCGGTCATGGCGCTGCTTTCAAAAACTCCCAAAAAACAGTCGCCATTGAATATCTATTTGAGAGTTCTGACCATCCGGATTCACCCCAGATCAGCAGCATTCATGCGGGTTTCAGGGGTTTATCAGGGACGACCAATTAACACTGTGACCAGCTCGCAGCGGGACTTGCACCCGCAGGTGTGCGACCATGCTGGGCGCACCAATAAAAAAAGCCCGCAATTGCGGGCTTTTTCGAGTGATAGTGGCTACAGGATGGGCCTGAAATAACCTTTGATGCAAATTTCTGGCTTTCGCACGGCAATCTGGATGTGGTTCTTGGCATCAAATCCCGCGCCCGGGTAAAGCTCACCACCTTCCCAAAACGCCCCCTTGACAGTGCAATACTCAGGAAGCGGGTTTTGTGGGCTACTGATGCTTTTCCTAAGGCTGTGCACCATGGTGATCGCTGCGGAGTCCAGGTTTCTGGCTCCGCGATCTTTACCATTGGTCGGGAATGATTTACCCGCAGTGGGTTTGAAAGTGGCCTTCATAAAGGCGTGGGCCATTTTCAATTCATCCAGGGCTTGACGCTCCAGAAAGTTAAGACAAACACCAAGGTCAATGATGGCCCCAATAACAAAAGGCTCTTTGATCTTGCCTTTGGTTATTTTGGTATTTTTCATGGCCTCGGTAGCAAACTCAAAAGCCCGCTGGGGATCGTTTTCCCAAAAATAGATGCCCTCACCCAACCAGTCGTAATCGTTCTTGCTCATGGCAAGGTGAGGCACATCGCCGCTCAATACTTTTTCACCGACCTCACGGTCGCAGCCGTGAAAGCCAAGAACAAGACCGGATGGTCGCTGGTAGGGTGTGGGGGTTTTAATCCCTAGGATCATTTACCGCCAAAACGCTTGGTCAGTCGCCCGGTGCCGGTGAGTAGGCCTGCGGAAACAAAAAAAGCGGTTGCCTTTTTAGGATCAGCAATCAGCTCTTTTTGCAGCCTTTCCAGCGCCTCTTTGGCCGCAGGACTACTGAGCGAGTAAGGCGGCGAAAAAGAATCGGCGGGAACGGGCTGGCGTTGCCTTTTTACTGTCGATCTTTCCATGACGTGTTCCATACGCATCTCCCGGTAAATCATTTATCAATCGCTCTCCTCTCCTATTGCGCATTGAGAGAGGTTACTTTTTTATTGTTGCGCACTTTAGTGCACTGAGTAACACTTTTGTGCACTTCAGATATCGAACTTTACCTTCTGAGCCCTGTGGATAGTGTGGATAACTCGCCATCAGGAAGGTTTTTACAATTATTATTGTTTATTTTGACATTTTTTACAGTTGAACACATGGACCGCGAAAATGCCAAAGCAAAACCACCTTCACATGGTTGTTTCCGCCCTCAATCCCGCTTAGGCCCAAAAAATCCCGCGATTGCGGGCTCCCTGCCCCCCCTGGTTTCAGACCAGTTGTCCGTCCGCTAAACAAAACAAACCCCAGAAACAAACAAGGAGCCCGAAAGCTACCTGAACATCAAAAACAGTTGGGATCTAACCCCAATTTACACGGCAGCCGAGACTAGGAGCTTTGCCAAGCAATTGGGGCTCAAGCCAGTGACCACACCGGTAACAAGCCCGCAAAGCAACGGGATGGCGGAGAGCTTTGTGAAAACATTGAAACGGGACTACGCCAAAATGGCTGATCGGCCTGACTCACAAACGGTGATGGCGCAGTTGCCCAAATGGTTCGATGACTACAATTCTTACCACCCTCACAGCGCATTGGGCTACGTGCCCGCCAAGCTGTTTAGGCAA
>JAIXOZ010000007.1 GCA_027486495.1 Comamonadaceae bacterium
ACCAGCCTGGAAGCCCTGGCCAAACTCAAAGGCGTGGTGCGTCCTGACGGTACCGTGACCGCAGGCAACGCCTCGGGTGTGAACGACGGCGCTTGTGCCTTGTTGCTGGCCGACGAAGCCACTGCCGCAAAAAATGGCCTGACCCCCAAAGCCCGCATTGTGGGCATGGCCACGGCCGGTGTGGCTCCTCGTGTCATGGGCATTGGCCCCGCACCCGCCACGCTCAAGGTGTTGGCGCAAACCGGTTTAACGATCGACCACATGGACGTGATTGAACTGAACGAAGCCTTTGCCGCGCAGGGCCTGGCCGTGATGCGCATGTTGGGCCTGAAAGACGACGATGCCCGCGTGAACGCCTGGGGCGGTGCGATTGCGCTGGGTCACCCACTGGGTGCATCGGGTGCTCGCTTGGCCACCACCGCCATCAACCGCTTGCAGCAAACCGCTGGCCGCTACGCGCTGTGCACCATGTGCATTGGCGTGGGTCAGGGCATTGCGCTGATCATCGAACGCGTTTGACGCATGGACCCCGGATCAAGTCCGAGGTGGCAAAAGGGTTGAATCCAAATTCATGCCGCAGGCCACCAGCCCCTTCGGGGGCTTTTTTGTGCCAGCTCGAATTCTTCAGTGCTGAGCTCGATCTCTAGGCGCAAGAGCGCCGCACCCATGGCCTTGCCCAAATTGTCCAAGCGCAGGTTGCGTGCGCCGCCGCCTTGCAGCGCGCCGTGCAGCACCAACTTCAGAGCGAGGATGTTGGGCAATGGCCAGGCATCCACTTGCCCCGGCAGCCAGGGCGCGAAGTGCGCTTGCACTTTGGCCGCTGTCACTTCGCGTTCGATGATGCGGTAGCCTGCCTCGTTCCACGCAAACAAGCCAATGTCCACCCAGTCGGCTTTGTCGCCGCTGCGGGCGTGGGCGATGCGGGCCAAGGGAATTTTGATCAGGGTTGGGGCGTTCATGCGCTGGGCTCCAGCATCTGAAGGCGGGCTTGCACCCGGTCGCGTGGGATCAGCGTGGGCCAGATGCCCAGCAACTCGCTGGTGTTGTTCAAGCCCTGAAAGCCGCAGGTGTAGGCCGGACCACTCAGCGCCATCCAGGGGAAAAGCCGCCCAAAGCCATCGGCCACTGCTTTCACTGGGGTGCGCAGCACCATGCGCACCCAGATTTCGGCGCGCTCATTGAGTTCGGCGACTGGGGGCAGCGGGGCCAGTGGGCCGTGCGCCGAGTTCAGGCCGGGGTATTCCACAAACAACTCGTCAAAGGGCATGTTTCTCTCTTGCAGTTGGCGGCGGATCATGGCCTCGGCCGCCTGCACTTTGTCCCAGGCGTCGGGCCAGGAAAAGCCCCAAGTGATCTCGGCCTTGAAGCCGTCCTTGAAGCCCGCCACCACCTTGAGCTGATCGGTCGGCGCGCGCCCTTGTGCGCCCGTCAAACGCACGCGGTGCTGGCCCTCGTCGGTCAGTTGGATCTGGCCCATGTCGAGCACCACATCGGGCGAAAAATACGCGTGCGGGTTGTGCACCTCGTACAGCAGTTGCTGGCGCACGGTGTCAAAGTTGACCAGCCCGCCGGTGTCGGGCGCCTTGGTGATGAAGGCCGTGCCGTCTTGCCAGACTTCGGCAATGGGGTAGCCGATGTGCGCCAGATCCGGGATGTTTTGCCAATCGCCTTGGCTGCCAAAATTGCCCCCGCTGCCTTGCCCTGAGCATTCGAGCAAATGCCCCACCGTCAGGCCTTGGGCCAGGCGGTTGAAGTCTTCGGGCGTGGCCGCATCATGGAGCTTCCAGCCCAGGCCATGCACCAGCGGCCCCAGAAACAGCGCCGCGTCGGCCACGCGCCCGGTGATCACGATGTCGGCCCCGAGGCCCAGCGCCTCCACAATGGGTTGCGCGCCCAAATAGGCGTTGCCAAATACCAGGCGCTCGCGAACGGGCGTCACAGCGTCGCCGTTCATCAGGTGGTCAAAGCGGGCGTCGGGCGCTTGAAGCAAGGGCAGCACATCGTCGCCACTGACCACCGCAATGCGTGGGTGCCAGCCTTTGGCCGCGAGCGCTGTTTGCACTGCCTGCGCCGCGCCCATGGGGTTCAGGCCTCCGGCGTTGCAAACGAACCGGACCTCACGCGGCTGCATCAAGGGCCACAGGCGCAGCAGCATGGGCACCACGTCGCGGGCATAGCCCAAAGCGGGGTCGCGTTGCCGGTCTTTTTGCAAGATGGCCAAGGTGAGTTCGGCCAAGTGGTCGCTGGCGATGAATTGGACCTGGCCGCGCTCAATGCTGGCCACCACGGGTTCCCAGTTGTCGCCATAAAAGCCCAGGCCCGAACCGATGCGAATGGATTGCGTCATGGGGCGATATTGCAGCCTTGAGATTGGACCGTAATGGGGGACAACCCCTAGTAAAAGTCTCGCGTAAGACATACATAATCGCACGGTCGTTCGCAAATGCTTTTTGCCGGGTGCTGAATCATTGCCCCATCAAGCTCAGTGAACTTGGCCAGACAGAACCAAGAGGAGACAGGCGTGCAATTGCTGCAACTGCTGATCAGCGGTGTAGCCCAGGGGTGTATCTATGGACTCATTGCCCTGGGTTTCGTGCTGATTTACAAGGCCACCGAGACGGTGAGCTTTGCCCAGGGCGACCTGATGATGGTGGGGGCCTTTTCGGGTCTTGCCGCCATGACGCTGCTGGGTTTTCCTTTCTGGATTTCTGTGCCTGCGGCCATTGTGGCCATGGGTGTTTTTGGCGTGTTGGTCGAGCGCTTGGTCATTCGCCCCATCCTCGGGCAACCGGCTTTTTCCATCGTCATGCTGACCATTGGCGTGGGTTATGTGCTGCGCGGCTTGATCACCATGATTCCTGATGTGGGCACCGATACCCACACCCTGCCCGTGCCTTATGCGGGCGAAGTTTTGCGCTTGGGGGGTCTGGTGATCGCGGCCGAGCAAATGGTGGTGATCGGCGCCACCGGGATTTTGTGCCTGGGCCTGTTTGCCATGTTCAAGTACAGCAAGCTGGGCATTGCCATGCAGGCGGCCTCGCAAAACCAGCTGGCCGCTTATTACATGGGCATCCCGGTCAAGCAGATCAATGGTCTGGTCTGGGGCTTGGCGGCTGCTGTGGCGGCGGTGGCGGGTTTGCTCTTGGCGCCCATTACTTTTGTGCACGCCAACATGGGCTTCATTGGTCTGAAGGCTTTCCCTGCCGCGGTGGTGGGTGGCTTTGGCAGCTTGCCCGGCGCGATTGTGGGCGGTCTGGTGATCGGCATCGTCGAGTCGCTGTCAGGCTTTTATTTGCCCGAAGGCTTCAAGGACATCGCCCCTTACATCGTCGTGTTGCTCATGCTGGTGCTCAAGCCCAATGGCTTGTTCGGCGAGCAACTGCGCAAGAAAGTTTGAGGCCCCGGCATGCGCTTTATTTTCAAAACCGATTACAACCAAGACGTGAAGCTGGCCAAGCACGGCGGCCATGTGTTTTGGTACAGCCTGCTCGGTCTGTTCCTCGTGGCCGCCCCATGGGTGGTGGCCGAGTACTGGCTGGCGCAGCTGACCTTTGTGCTGATTTATGCCGTGGTGGGCCTGGGCCTGATGCTGCTGGCAGGCTTTACCGGCTTGTTTTCGCTGGGTCACGCCGCATTCTTGGGCGTGGGGGCTTACACCCAAGCCGTCATGGTCAATGCCGGGGTACCGTTCCCGCTGGCGCTGGTGTGTGCGGGCTTGTTCTCAGCCATCGTGGGCATCATCGTGGGTTTGCCTGCGTTGCGCGTCAAAGGCATTTACCTGGGCATGGCCACGCTGGCCTTTGGTTTCATTGTCGAAGAAGGCATGGCCCGTTGGGAAAGCGTCACGGGTGGCAATGCGGGCCTGATGGTCAGCTACCCGAAACTGGGCGGCTGGACGCTGGACAGCACCGAAGAGTTTTACTTTTTGTGCCTGCTGGTCACCGTGGGGGCCACGCTGGCCATCGTGAACCTGCTGCGTTCGTCCACCGGCCGTGCCTTTGTAGCCATCCGCGATTCTGAAATTTCAGCGCAAAGCATGGGCATCCATTTGGCGCGTTACAAGACTTTGTCTTTCGCTTTGTCGGCCGCTTTGGCGGGCATTGGCGGTGCTTTGTACGCGCACAAAATCCAGTTCCTTTCACCCGAGCAGTTCAGCATCATCCAGTCGATTGACTTGCTCTTGATGGTGGTGATCGGCGGCTTGGGCTCGATCCACGGGGCTTTCCTGGGCGCGATTTTCCTGATCGTCATGCCGCAGCTGATCTCGCTGGGCAAAGACTTTTTGCCCGCCGCCATCGGTGGTGCCGCTGGTTTGCAGGGCACGATTTACGGCATGGTGCTGATTGCCTTTGTGCTGTTTGAGCCCATGGGGCTGTATGGCCGCTGGCTCAAGGTGCGCACCTGGTTCCAACTGTTTCCGTTTTACCGCCGTGGCCTGTTCAAGCGCCAAAAATCGTTCCAGAAGTCGGACCGCCTGAAATGAACGCAGACATCCTTTTATCCGCTCAAGACCTGAGCGTGCGCTTTGGTGGCGTGCTGGCCGTCAACAAGGTCAGCTTCGACGTCAAGCGCGGCGAGGTCTTCACCCTGATCGGCCCGAACGGTGCTGGCAAGACCACCGTGTTCAACCTGATCAGCCGCATCTACACCCCCACGACGGGTGTGATCGACTACGCCGGGCCGCAAGGCCCACTGCGCCTGACCGACCTGCCGCCGCACCAAATTGCCGGGCTGGGCATTGCACGCACCTTCCAGAACATCGAGCTGTTTGAGCACGCCACCGTGCTGCAAAACCTCTTGATCGGCCGCCACACGCACCGCAAGACAGGGCTGTGGAGCGAAATGTTTTTCACGGGTAAAACCCGCGCGGGTGAAATCGAAGCGCGTGAAAAGGTCGAGGAAGTCATTGATTTTCTGGACCTGCAACACCACCGCGACTCGATGGTGGCGGGCTTGCCTTATGGCGTGCGCAAAGTGGTCGAGCTGGCCCGCGCCCTGTGCACCGAGCCCAAGCTGCTGCTGTTGGACGAGCCCTCTTCGGGACTGAACGTCGAGGAAACCGAAGACATGGCTTTCTGGATCTCGGACATCAAAAACGAGTTGGGCATCACCGTGCTCATGGTGGAGCACGACATGAGTTTGGTCTCCAAAGTGTCGGACCGCGTGCTGGCCATGAGCCAGGGCGAAGAACTCGCCACCGGCACGCCCAGCCAGGTGCAAAGCGACCCCGGCGTCATCGAAGCCTATCTGGGCTCGGTGGACGACGTGTCTGCTTTGCGCCGTGAAAACTACGTGCCCGGAGGTGCCGCATGAGCGCAGCCACCCAGACCCCAAACACGACGCCCGAGGCAGCCGATGACAACGTGATGTTGAAGCTGCTCAACGTCGAGAGCGCCTACGGCCCGATCAAAGCGATTCGTGGCGTGAGCCTGCAAGTGCGCCAAGGCGAGATTGCCACCGTGCTCGGCTCCAACGGCGCGGGCAAAACCACCATCCTCAAAACCATCAGCGGCATCATCGACCCGCGCAAGGGCTCCATCGAGTTCAAGGGCCAAAGCATCACCGCGCAAGATCCGGCCATCATCGTGCAGCGTGGTCTGATGCATGTGCCCGAGGGACGCGAAGTGTTCCCGCTGCTGTCGATTCGCGACAACTTGCTCATGGGTGCCTACACCCGCAAGGACCGCGATGGCGTGGCGCGCGACATGGAAGCCGTCTACAACTACTTTCCCATCTTGCGCGAGCGCGCAGCGCAAGACGCAGGCTTGCTCTCAGGTGGGCAACAGCAAATGCTGGCGATCAGCCGGGCGCTGATGGCCAATCCCGATTTGATCTTGCTGGACGAACCCAGCCTGGGCCTGAGCCCGAAGCTGACCAAGGAAATTTTCGAGATTGTGGTGCGCATCAACCGCGAACGCGGCACCACCATCTTGTTGGTCGAGCAAAACGCCAACATGGCGCTCAACGCCTCGGACTACGGTTATGTGCTGGAAAACGGCCGCATCGTGATGGAAGACACCTGCGCCCGCTTGCGTGAAAAAGAGGACATCAAG
>JAIXOZ010000161.1 GCA_027486495.1 Comamonadaceae bacterium
AAACTTCGGTGCTGGGTTTGCAAGTTATGGCTTGCAAAAAAATAAGAATAATGGCTAACACGTAAGCCATGACTGACAACATTCGAATCCCCCGACGAACTAGGCCGCCAACTGCGTACTCGTCGTGAAGCGCTGGGTTTGAGCAAGTCTGCGCTGGCCGATAAGCCAGGCAAGGTTCGGGAAGTCATTTACCGGCTGGAGGCAGGCATGGACTCTACCGTGTCCTCGCTTTTGGCCGTCCTGGGGGCCTTGGGGCTGGTGATGCGCATGGAGCGCGCAGGCCCGCCAACGGCCAGCGAAGTCGCTGCCAGGTTCATGGATGAGGACGACGATGCTGCCTGAAAAAATTCGTTTGCTGAACGTCTCGATTGGCGATGCCGACATCGCGGGTCAACTGATTCGGGCGTCCACCTAAGAATTTTGCTATGTGCAGACCGACCCCGCGCAAGCGGCTGTGGACTTGCTGATGCCGCCCGCACAGCAGCCCACTTGGCAGGACGGTGACCTTTTTCCGCCGATGGACCAGAACCTGCCCGAGGGCGATTTGTTCATGAAGATTCGGGAACTCTTTCCGAAGCAGCCCATGACGGCCAAGCCCATGCCCCGAACGATGAGCAAAAACGAGTTATGGGGCACGGCCTACACCCCCAAGGTGTTCAACGAGTTGGTGGCCGCCTACCTGAGCACGGGCGCTGGCATCGCAGGCATGCAGCCCAACATCATGGTGCCTGACCGACCCACCGTGCCGATCCCCTCGCTCATTGTGAAGGCCGCCAGCCCTGCATACCCGGGCTTTGCCGCCAACGAATTTTTGTGCCTGACAGCCGCACGCGAAGCGGGCATCGAGACCCCCACATTCGATCTTTCAGACGACGGGCAGTCGCTGGTGCTGGACCGATTTGACTTGGTGATGCATGACGATGGTCGGGTTGAACGCTTGGGGTTTGAAGACATTGCGGCCTTGGCTGGGTTGCGTGTGCGCGACATCCTGTCTGACCGCAAATACCAAGGCAGCTACCAGCGCATCGCAGAACTGTTGCGTCAACTGCAATTGCCCAGCGACAACCTGCACCGGTTTTTTGAGCAAGTGGCGTTTTCCATCATGGTGCGCAACGGCGACGCACATCTGAAAAATTATGGTTTGCTCTACTGCTTTGCTGAACAAGTTTGGCTGGCCCCCATGTTCGATGTGGTGACCACCAGCATCTACACCCATACCCAATATGCGGGCGGCCCTAAGCTGGAGGACCGCACGCTGGCGCTCAAGCTGTTTGCGGGCAAGCACCACAGCAAAGCCTATCCCACGAAAGAGGAGCTGGAAGACTTTGGTCGTCGCGTGTGTGGCGTCAGCCAGCCTGCGCATGCGTTGGCGCGTATCGCCCAAGCCATGCACAGCACCATGGAAAAAGCCAAAAGCGACCCGTGTGTGCCCAAGGCGCTGCGGGCGAAGATGGCGCAGGCTTGGGAGTCTGGGTATGGGTATGCGTAGTAGGTATTCGATGCCTTGGGGTCTTTCGATATGGGTGAGTCAATGGCGGCTTCAGGCTGGTTGCAGGCTTTCACTTCGCTCTAAAGCAGTCGCTGATACTTTTGCATTTAACAATGAACGTAATAGGCACCGAAGCGCAGCGTAGAGACTCAAATGTGCGGCATATTGGCGTCCCGTTGACGAATAGTTAGCCCGCATAGTTGGTTGCCATGGAGAACAACGCTAATTCTGTACGCTCCTGCGCTGCGACGGAACGCCAGAACTTGAGGCCGTCTTCGTTGGAGCAAAAAACGAGCAGGTGACATTTGTCGATGCCGCAACCTCGCAAGGCGTTGAGTCCCGCCCGCAGCAGTGAAGTGGCAATGCCCTGACGCCGGTGCGACTGCGCGGTAACAAGATGATGAATTAGACCCCGCCTGCCATCGTGGCCACAAAGCAGAGTGCCGACCAAAACCGACCCTTCTAGGGCGACAAAAGAGGTGCCAGGGTTTCGTGCAAGAAAGGCCTTGATGGCGTCCGAGGCGTCCGCGTCACTGAGGCCCACCCCTGGTGTCCCTTCCCACAGGGCGCGAGCTTGCAAGTAATCGCTATGGCCAAATGCGCGGAACTCGATGACCATGGCGAAACTCTGTGCTGGCTAACGTAATGTCCAGATCACCGAAAAATGCTCGATAAACTCGCTGATGCTCGATATTCTGGCAGACCAGCCGAGACCGGCGGATGCTGAATCCTCTCCATAAGCCAAACAAGATTCAAATTAGACGAGCCAACCCAATGTCGGCAACCGCTGCAAAGCAGCTAACCCTCATTCGTCGCGCTCACCAACTCCACAACGTCCCATCATGCTGCAACCGGTTCACCGGCAGATAGGCCCTCTGATACGGATACTTCGCAGCCAGCTTCTCGTCGATGTCCACCCCGTGGCCAGGTGACTCGCCGCAATACATCATGCCGCGCTCAAAGCGGTAGTCGTGCGGGAAGACCGAAAGCATTTCTTCGCTGTGCGGCATGAACTCTTGCACACCGAAATTGGGCACCCAGGTGTCAAAGTGCAGGGCTGCGCCCATGCACACGGGTGACAGGTCGGTCGCGCCGTGGCAGCCGGTGCGCACTTGGTACAGGCTGGCCAGGTCGGCGATGCGGCGCAGGTGGGTGATGCCGCCCGCGTGGACCACGGTGGTGCGGATGTAGTCGATCAGCTGTTTTTCGATCAGCGTCTTGCAGTCCCAGATGCTGTTGAAAATCTCGCCCACCGCGATCGGTGTGGTGGTGTGGTGGCGTATCCACTGGAAGGCGTCTTGGTTTTCGGCCGGGGTCGGGTCTTCCATCCAGAACAGGCGCATGGGCTCCAGCGCTTTACCCAGTTGACCCGCTTCGATGGGTGTCAGGCGGTGGTGCACGTCGTGCAGCAAATGGATGTCGGGGCCCACGGCTTCGCGCACGGCTTCGAACAGGCCGGGCGTGTGGCGCAAATACTTTTCGGTGCTCCAGTCGTGTTCGCTCGGTAAGTTGCCGTCGGCGGGTTCGTACATGCGGCTGGCACCATTGTGGCCACTCACGCCATAGACCTTGTTCAGGCCCGGCACACCGCTCTGGGCGCGGATGGCCAGGTAGCCTTCTTCTTTGTGGCGCAAAACTTCGTCCACCGTTTCGGCCGTGTCGCGGCCGTTGGCATGCCCGTAGACCATCACCCCGGTGCGGCTGCGCCCGCCCAGCAGTTGGTACAGCGGCATGTTCGCCATCTTGGCTTTCATGTCCCACAGCGCGGTGTCCACGGCGGCAATGGCGCTCATGGTCACCGGGCCGCGCCGCCAATAAGCGCCCTTGTAGAGGTATTGCCAAATGTCTTCGATCTGCTGCGGGTCGCGCCCGATCAGGCAGGGCAGAACATGGTCTTCGAGGTAGCTGACCACGGCCAGTTCGCGGCCGTTGAGGGTGGCGTCACCCACACCGTACACGCCCTGGTCGGTCTCGATCTTGAGGGTGACAAAGTTGCGGCCGGGGCAACAAACAATGACGCGGGCGGCGGTGATTTTCATGGCTCAGGCCTCGGTCAGTTGCTGGACGGCATGGTCCACGCCGTGCTGCAGGATGTGTTGGTGCCAGTGCGTGACGCGGGCGATCCAGGCGGCGTGTTGGGGCAGGGCGCTGCCCCACAGGTCTTCGCGGCCCAGCAGGGCGCGCACGCAGGCCTCGGGCTCGGTGCGCTGGGCAGTGCCCAGGGCCATCAGGCTTTCGGCTTGGGGGTCGTTCAGGGCATAGGCCTGACCACTTTCGTCGACGGCCAGGGTGTAGCGCACGAACACGGCAGCCGCCAGCGCGTGGTGTTCAAACGAAGCGCCTTGGGCGATTTGCCCCAGCACCGAGGGTGGCCAGCGCTGCGGGATCTTTTGCGAGCTGTCGGTCGCGATCTGGTGCACGCTGTGCTTCAAGTACGGGTTGCCAAAGCGCGCGATCAAGGCGGTGCGGTAATCGGCCCAGTCGCTGCGGGAGAGGTGGGGCGCGACTTCTTGGCCCATCAATCGGACCACAAATTCTCGGATGTGCGGCACGCCAATGCAGCTGGCAATGAAGGGCCTGCCCGTGACCGCACCCATCAGCGCCATGGCCGTGTGGCTGCCGTTGAGCATGCGCAGTTTGGCTTCTTCGTAGCTGTGCACATCGCCGGTGACGCGCACGCCAGCGCTTTGCAGCAAGGCGGCGTCAGACGGGTCTGCAAAGCGGTCTTCGATCACCCACTCCCAAAAGCCTTCGGTGCTGAGTGACGCGTCGTCGCGCAGGCCCAGCGCCTGGCTGGCGGCGGCCAGCACTTCAGGTGTGGCGGCAGGCACGATGCGGTCGACCATGCTGCATGGAAATGCGCAGTGCGTGCCGATCCAGCTCAGCAAATCGCCGTCTTGCGTGGGGGTGTCGTGGGTTGAAATTTGAGCTTTGACCAAGGCCTGCAACTTGTGACCATTGCCTTGCAGGTTGTCACACGAGGCCACGGTGATGCCTGAAAGACCCGCCTGCTGGCGCAGGCGCAAGCCATCCAACAGCAGTTGGGCCAAGGCCGGTGTGTAGCCTTTTTCTGTCACGGTGAGCGTGACCCAGCGGGTGCTGGGGGCTGCAATGGCTTGGACCACAGTATCGCGCTCGGTGGTGGCCACGCTGGTGCGCCAGAGGGCCCCGGGCACTTGCCACTTCACCCCTTGTCCGTCGGCAATGCGCACAGCGTACAAGCCGTCTTGGGCTTTGAGTTGGTTCACCAAATCGGGCCGCGTCATTCCCACGCCGTGGATACCCCAGCGTGTGTCGCCTGTGCTCAGCAGTTGGTCAAAGACCATGGCCTGGTGCGCCCGGTGAAAGGCACCCAGCCCTAAATGCACGACACCGGGGGCGTAGCGGCGACGGTCGTAAATGGGGGTGTGGATGTCAGCGGGCAAGGAGGCCAGGGTAAGGGCTGAGAGGTGCATGGAAGTCAAGTGGGTGTGCGCGAAGTTCGTGAGGTGCTAGTGAGGGTAAGTGAGGGCAAGTGAGGGGCAAGTTGTCGGGCAGGACCTGATTTCAGTTGTCCTACCGGACTTGATCCGGTATCCATGGCCATTGAAGGCATGGACCCCGGATCAAGTCCGGGGTGACAGCGTTCAAGCAAGTCTTGGGTGACAGCGTTCAAGCAAGTCCGGGGTGAAAGGGATCGATCAGGTTCTGGGTGATTGCTGTAGTTTTTTCTCAGACGCCTCAATTTCGGCCCAGGTCGCGTCGTCGATCCAGATGCCGTTTTGTTCGCGCTCGGCGCGTGCCGTGCGTTCAGGTTCGCCCGCCAGCTTGACGCCATCGCTGCCCGGCGCGTCGGGGCTTTGGCGTAACCAGTCAGCAAAGGCCACGGCTTCTTGTTCGAACATGGCTTGTGTGCCCAAGCGCACCGGGTCGATCAGCATGGTCAGCATGCTGTTGAGCACGGCGCGTTGGTTGTCTGCCTCGCGGTGCCAAGTGCCGCCGCCGGTCAATGCCCCACCCAGCAGTTCGCAGGCCATGGCCATGCCAAAGCCTTTGTGGTCTCCAAAGGTCATGAGGGCACCAAACAGGCCGTTGGACTGCGGCACCACCACCACGCCGGGGTTGGTGGTGGGGTGGCCGTGTTCGTCGATCAAATAGCCGGGCGGCACTTGTTCGCCCTTGTTGTGGGCCACGCGCATCTTGCCTTGCGCCACGCGGCTGGTGGCAAAGTCCAGCACAAAGGGCGCGCGGCTGCCCATGGGCACGCCGATGCAGCAGGGGTTGGTGCCAAAGCGGCCATCACCGCCACCAAAAGGCGCGACCACAGGGCGCGAGAGCACGTTCACGAAATGCACCGACACCAGGCCTTGCGCCACGGCCATTTCGGCAAAGTGGCCGATGCGGCCCAGGTGGTGCGAGCGGCTCAGGGCCACGGTGCAAACGCCGTGTTGTTTGGCGCGCTCGATGCCCATCTGCATGGCCTGCACACCGGTGATCTGGCCGTAACCGCGTTGGCCGTCCAGGTTCAGCAGCGGGCCAGTGTCGAGCAGCACTTTCACGCCCGTGTTGGGGGACAGGCCCCCTTCGAGCACCGCGTCCACGTAGCGCGGCACCATGCCCACACCATGCGAATCGTGGCCGCTCAGGTTGGCCATGACCAAGTTGTCGGCCACTTGCGCGGCTTCTGCGGGCGTGCTGCCCGCTTGTTCGATGATCCGGGCGACTTTGGCACGCAGCTCAGCGGCTTGGATGTGGTGACTCATGTTGATCCTTATCGGTCGTGGGTTTTTTCTTGTCACCCGGGTTTGACCCGGGGTCCATCTTGGGGTTGTGGGGACATGGCGTTGGTCAACATGGATCCCGGATCAAGTCCGGGATGACAATTCGGAGTCCGGGATGACAATTTGGAGTCCGGGATGACAATTCGGAGTCCGATACGACAATTTGAAGTCCCGGATGACAAATAGAAGGGTTGGATGACAAGGGTGGAACCCACGCCCCCTTCACATCACCGCGCCCACTTGCCACGGCACAAACTCGTTTTGGCCGTAGCCGTGGCGCTCGCTCTTGGTGGGCTCACCTGATGCGGCAGCGAGGATCATTTCAAAAATCCGCTGACCCATGTCGGCAATGCTCACGCCGCCGTCGACGATCTCGCCGCAGTTGAGGTCCATGTCTTCTTCCTGCTTTTTCCACAGCGCCGTGTTGGTCGAGAACTTGAGGCTGGGCGAGGGCGCGCAGCCATAGGCGCTGCCGCGTCCGGTGGTGAAGCAAATCAGGTTGGCACCACCCGCTACCTGGCCCGTGGCGCTTACCGGGTCGTAACCCGGTGTGTCCATGTAAACAAAGCCTTTGGCGGTGACGGGCTCGGCGTATTCGTACACTGCTTGCAGGTTGCTGGTGCCGCCCTTGGCCACCGCGCCGAGTGACTTTTCAAGGATGGTCGTCAGGCCACCCGCCTTGTTGCCGGGCGAGGGGTTGTTGTTCATCTCGCCGCCGTTGATGGCGGTGTAGTTTTCCCACCATTTGATGCGCTCGATCAGTTTGTGCGCCACTTCGGGCTTCACAGCCCGGCGCGTGAGCAAATGTTCAGCGCCATAAATCTCGGGCGTTTCGCTCAGGATGGCGGTGCCGCCGTGTTGCACCAGCAGGTCCACCGCTGCACCCAGCGCCGGGTTGGCGCTGATGCCCGAGTAGCCGTCAGAGCCGCCGCACTGCAGGCCCACGGTGATGTGCTCGGCGCTGCAAGGCTCGCGGGTGATGGTGTTGGCGCGGGGCAGCATTTCCTCGATCAAGGCGATGCCTTTTTCGACCGTGAGGCGCGTGCCACCCGAGTCCTGGATGTTGAAGACCTTGAGCGTATCGCCCACGCGCAGGCTGCTGTGCGCCAGCCAGGTGCTGAGCTGGTTGGCTTCGCAACCCAGACCCACCACCACCACGCCCCAGAAGTTGGCGTGTGTGGCATAACCGGCCAACGTGCGCTCCAGCAACTGGATGCCCAGGCCCTCGGTGTCCATGCCGCAGCCGGTGCCGTGTGTCAAAGCGACCACACCGTCCACATTTGGAAAGTTGGCCAGTGCCGCTGGGTTGTTGCGCTTGGAAAAATGGTCCGCAATGGCGCGTGCAGCTGTGGCCGAGCAGTTCACGCTGGACAGTACGCCGATGTAGTTGCGTGTGGCCACTCGGCCATCCGAGCGTTTGTAGCCCATGAAGGTCGCTTGTTTGCGAGTCGGCTCGGGTTTCACGTCGTGCCCGATGGCGTAGTCGCGCTCGAAGTTGCCTTTGTCTGCGCCCATGTTCAGGTTGTGGGTGTGCACATGTTCACCGGGCGCGATGGGCTGGTGCGCAAAACCAATGATCTGGTTGTAGCGGCGCACCGGCTCGCCCACGGCGATGGCGCGGGTGGCAACTTTGTGGCCCGGTGGAATCAGGCCGCGAACGGCCACGCCGTCGATGGTGCTGCCGCTCATGAGTTGGCTGCGGGCGATGACCACGTCGTCAGACGGGTGCAGGCGAATGAAGAGATTGGACATGTTGAGGGTCGTTTCAAAACGGGGCCATACATCAGCCCCGTGGATTCAATAAAACTGCTTGGGCAACCACAGCACCAGGCTGGGTACGTAGGTGATCACGATCAGGCTGCCCAGCAAGGGGAACAGCCATGGCAAGATGGCCATGGTGGTGCGCTCCACACTGAGCTTGGCCACGCGGGCCAGCACAAACAGCACCATGCCCATGGGCGGGTGCAGCAGACCGATCATCAGGTTCAGCACCATGACCAAACCGAAGTGCACCAGGTCAATGCCCAGTTGCTGGCAAATCGGCACCAAGATCGGCACGAGGATGGTGATGGCGGCGGTGGGCTCCAGGAAGCAGCCCACAAACAGCATGAGCGCATTGGCCAGCAGCAAGAACACCCAAGGCTCTTGGGTGAAGCCCAAGACCCAAGCGGAGATGGCGGTGGTCACGCCTGTGGCAGTCAGCATCCAGCCGAAGATGCTGGCGGCGGCCACGATGAACAGCACGGTGGCGGTGGTCTCTACCGTGTCCAGGCAAATCTTCACGAACATCTTGAAGTTGAGCGTGCGGTACCAAAAGAAGCCCAGCGCAATCGCCCAGACGCAAGCTGCAATCGCCCCTTCGGTGGGGGTGAACACGCCGGTGGTCATGCCGCCAATCAAGATCACGGGGGTCATGATGGGCAACACGGCCTGGAAGTTGAAAAACTTGTCTGCGGCGAACAAAACGATCAGGGCCACAAATACGGTGAGTTGAGGGGGCGTGCCCATGGTGTTCACCAACCACCAAATGGCCAAGGGCCAGCCCACCACCACGGCGGTTTCGGCCAGGGCCTTGATGACCTTGGGCCACTCGAATTTGACGTCGGCGCCCCAGCCGTTTTTGTGCGCGAAGTAGGCCACCGTCAGCATCATCAGCAGGGCCATCAAGATGCCGGGCAAGATGCCCGCGAGGAACAAGGCGCCCACCGACACGTTGGCCATCATGCCGTAGATCACAAAGGGCAAGCTGGGCGGAATGATGGGGCCCAGTGTGGCCGAAGCGGCCGTGACGCCTACGGCAAATTCGGTGCTGTAGCCATGGTCTTTCATGGCCTTGATCTCGATGGTGCCCAAGCCTGCCGCATCGGCAATGGCCGTGCCGCTCATGCCTGCAAAAACCACCGAGCCCACCACGTTGACATGGCCGAGACCCCCTTTGAGCCAGCCCACCAAGGCCAGCGCGTAGTTGTAGATGCGGTTGGTGATGCCCGCGTTGTTCATCAGGTTGCCGGCCAAGATGAAGAATGGCACGGCCAACAGCGGGAAGCTGTCGATGCCCGAGACCATGCGGTGGATGACCACAAAGGGCGGCGAGCTTTCTGAAAACAGCAAGTAAATCAACGAAGCCCCAGCCATGGCAATCGCCACAGGGATACCGCCGCTCATGAGAAAGAGAAAAATGATTTTCAGCATGGGAACACTTTCAGTGAGGCGATTTCAGCGGTCGGTCATTTCGGATTCGGGGCGTTGCAGGACGCTGTAGCCGCGTTGCCAATGCACCTTGGCCACCCAAATGGAGCGCAAGCACATGGCCGCAAAACCGGCCATGACCACGCCATAAACCAGGTTCATGGGCAAGTCGATGATGGTCATCTTGTAGCTGCCCAGCTTTTGCATCATCTGGCCCGTGAGGAAGGTGGCGGTGGCAAAAAAGGCGATGCGCACCACATCGACCACTGTGCCCATGGCGCGACCCATCCAGTCGGGCATGAAGCGAAAGAAGAAGTCCACCTGGATGTGGTTGTTTTTGGCCACACCGATCGTGGCGCCCGTGAAGACGGTGGCGATCAACAAATAGCGAGCGATTTCCTCGGTCCAAGAGGCCGAATTGTTCATCACGTAGCGTGTGAAAAATTGGTAAAACACAGTGAGCCCCAAGGCCCAGAAGAAGGCCAAGGCGACCCAGGCTTCAATGGGTGTACCCGACAAATCCACTTCGTCATCGGTGGCATGAAACTGGCCATCGTCCCCCATGACTTTGGGCATGGCGTCGAGGTCGGGGAGGTTGCTCATGGAAAATCCTTGAATTCGGGAATACTGCAGGTCAGGCTATGTAGGCCCGACCTGCACAGCCAAGCGGCTTATTTAGCGGCTTGGATCTTGTCGAAGTCAGACTGCGTGAAACCCATGGAGGTCAAAGGTTTGTTTTTCAGCACAGCGTCCTGGAACGACTTGCGGTCCACTTGCACGATCTGCAGACCTTTTTTCTTGAACTCGTCGACCAACTCGGCCTCACGCGCCTTGATCTTTCCGGTGGCGCGCACAGCGGCTTCTTGCGTCACATCGGTGAACATCTTCTTCTCGGCGTCGCTGAGCTTGTTCCAGACGTGGGGGGCAATTTGCGTGGTCAGGCCGTCCACGATGTGGCCTGTGAGCATGATGGCCTTTTGCACTTCAAAGAACTTCTTGGCTTCGATGGTGGTCAAGGGGTTTTCTTGGGCTTCCACTGTGCCGTTTTGCAAGGCCAGGTACACCTCGGCAAATGCAATGGGCGTGGGGTTGGCACCGCAGGCCTCAGGTGTGGCGCGGTAGGCCGGTACGTCGGGCACGCGGATCTTGATGCCCTTCATGCCGTCACAGTTGGTGAAGGCTTTTTGGGCGGTGGTGTGGCGAGCACCGTAATAGGTGTAGGCCGTCACTTGGATGCCCGTTTTTTCGCGGAACTCCTTGACCATTTCCTGGAACACGGGGCTCTTGGAGTAGGCGATCAGGTGGTCACCATCGCGGAAGATGAAGGGGTAGTAGGCAATGCCAAAACGGGGGTAAGTGCGAGCCGCAAAAGAGGGGCCGCTGATGATCATGTCCACCGTGCCCAGGGTCAGGCCTTGGTTGATGTCGGTTTCCTTGCCCAGTGTGGAGGCCGGGAAGACCTGAATGTCGAATTTGCCGTTGCTGCGTTTTTTGATTTCACCGGCCGCCCACACCGATTCGGTGTGGTAGGGCTCGGACGTCTCGTAGACGTGGGCCCACTTGAGTTTTTGCTGGGCCTGCACCGCAGTGCTGCCCAACACGGTCATGGCGCCGACGGCGAAAGCGCCGACGGTGGCCAGGGTTTTCAGGGTCAATCGTTTGCTCATCAAAGTCTCCTCGTTGGTATTGAAAAAATGCTGACGCGGGAAAACTGCTTGCCTTAAGCCGACCATCTTGTTGGTGGGCTAACGGGCAGGCGCGCGGCGCCAGCTCGCGCTGTATCTTTTGTAGGCTTGCCTCAGGTGTTTTTGCATGGCCTTGCGGGCGGCGCTGACGTCGTGCGCCTCAATCGCCAGCAGCACCTGCTGGTGCTCGCCAATGGCCGCCTGCCAGGATTCGGGGTGTTCAAAATAGTCGCCCAGCCGCTCGAACAGCGGGCCGTTGCGCGCTTGCCAATAGCGTTGCACAGTGTCGAGCAGAACGCTGTTACCGCAGGCATTGGCGATGGCTTCGTGAAAGGCTTCGTCGCCCTCGCGCGGCACCTGGTCGCGGGCGGCTTCGAGCTTCATTTGCTGCAGAGCGGACTTGATGGCTTTGAGGTCTGCCTTTTGCGCGTGGGAGGCGGCAAGGGCCGCCACTTCGGCCTCGACCAGCAAGCGGGCGCTCATCACCTCGAGTGGGCCCCAGTCGGCGGGTGTGTTGGCGTCGGCCTCAGCGGGGGGGGATGACTTGCCAGAGGCGTCGGTGCGCTGCACGTAAATGCCAGACCCTGTGCGCACCTCGATCATGCCTTCCATTTCAAGTGCAATGAGGGCTTCGCGCACCGATGGGCGGCTCACGCCCAGTTGCATGGCCAGGTCGCGCTCGGCTGGCAAACGCGAACCCAGCGCGAACTCGCCCGACACCATCAACTGCCGAATTTGTTCGGCAATCTGGCGGTACAGGCGTTGCGGGGCCACGGTTTGCAAAGGCATGGGGTGATCAGGGATAACGTGAATTGGACAAGTGGTCAGACCAGTTGCAGAATCATCACATGATCAAAAGCCATTGCAACTCCGCACAAACCCGCATGGCGGTTGTCACGCAAACGACGTGTGTTGCTGCGGGGTTGTCGCATGCTGTTGAGCCTTGAAGCCCATAACACTGCAGGTCTTGCTGCATGTGTCGCCGAAGGTCATGCTGCTGGTAGCTGCCTTTGCTTCACTTGATGTTGCTTTGCCTTTTTTTCCCACCATCCTTGCTGCCCCACATGACCCCCGTCACCATTGACCGCGTGAGCCTTCGGCAAGTGAACTTGCCGCCCAAGGTTTTGCGCACCGACGCCATCCAGTCCTTTGTGACGCAAGAAACCATTTTGCTCACGCTGCACTGCAGCGACGGTATTGCGGCGACCGGCTACGCCTACACGATTGGCACCGGCGGCTCGTCGGTCATCGCCTTGCTCAAGGACCATTTGGCCCCGCGCCTGATCGGTCGCGACCCGGTGATGGTCGAGGCGATCTGGAAGGATTTGTTTTTTCACACCCATGCCACCGCTGTGGGGGCCATGACGAGTTTGGCACTTGCCTGTGTGGACACGGCCTTGTGGGACTGGCGCGCACAAAGCCAGGACTTGCCGCTGTGGCGCTTGCTGGGCGGTGCGCAGTCGCGCGTGCCGCTTTACACCACCGAAGGCGGCTGGTTGCACCTGTCGCCCCAGGCGCTGGTGGACCAAACTTTGGAGGCACAAGCCCAAGGTTTCATGGGGGCCAAGATCAAGATTGGCCGCCCGCATGTGAGCGAAGACGTGGCGCGCCTGAGCGCCGTGCGCGATGCGGTGGGGCCAGGTTTTGAGCTGATGACCGACGCCAACCAAGGCTTCAACCGTGCCGAGGTCGTGCGCCGTGCGCGGGCTTTTGATGGCTTGGGTTTGGCCTGGATCGAAGAGCCTATGCCCGCCGAAGACGTGTCGGGCCACCGCCAGCTGCGCGAGCACACCACCATCCCTGTGGCCGTGGGCGAGTCGATGTACCACCCGATGCAGTTTCGCGAATACTTGGAGCAAGGCGCCTGCTCGATCGTTCAGCCCGATGTGGCACGCATCGGCGGCATCACGCCTTGGGTCAAAACCGCGCACTTGGCCGAAACCTTTGACGTGGCGGTGTGCCCGCACTTTTTGATGGAGTTGCATGTGAGCCTGTGCGCGGCTGTGCCCAACGCCACTTGGGTGGAGTACATCCCGCAGCTTGACGACATCACCACCTCGCGCATGCAGGTGCAGGACGGCTTTGCGCTGCCCCCCGAAACCCCAGGTCTTGGCATTGCCTGGGACTGGGTGGCCATTCAACAACGACAGACGACCCACATGGAGATCCAAGCATCATGAGACTCAAAGGAAAAATCGCGCTGGTGACTGCAGCCGGACAAGGCATTGGCCAAGCGGCTGCATTGGCCATGGCAGCCGAAGGTGCGACGGTGTATGCCACCGATGTGAACGCCGAGCTGCTCAAGTCATATCAGGGCGTGGCGAATGTGCACACCGCTGTTTTGAATGTGCTGGACAAACAAGCGATTGCCGCCCAGGTGGCCAGCTTGCCGCGCATCGACATCGTCTTCAATTGCGCAGGCTTTGTGCACAACGGCAACATCGAATTGGCCACCGACGAAGACTGGGATTTCGCCTTCAACCTGAATGTGCGCTCGCAGTTCTGGATGATCCAGGCGGTCATCCCCAAAATGGTGGCGCAGTTTGAAAAAGACGGCCACGGCGGCAGCATCATCAACATGGCCAGCGTGTGCTCCAGTGTTCGTGGCTTGCCCAACCGATTTATTTACGGCACCAGCAAGGCGGCGGTCATTGGTCTCACCAAAAGCGTGGCCGCTGACTATGTGCGCCAAGGCGTGCGATGCAACTGCATTTGCCCCGGCACCGTAGACACACCCTCGCTGCAAGACCGCATCAACAGCTATGCCGACCCGGTGCAGGCGCGCAAGGACTTCATCAACCGCCAGCCCATGGGGCGCTTGGCCCAGGCGCACGAAATCGCACCCATCGTCACTTTCCTCGCATCCGACGAATCCATCTTCGCCACAGGCAATGCCTACATGGTCGATGGCGGCATGACCATTTGACTTCCTCTGAAAGACCGACATGAACTTGCTTGACATGAAAGGCCGCCACGCGGTCATCACCGGTGGTGCGACGGGCCTGGGCTTTGCCATTGCGCAGCGCATGCTGGCTTCGGGCGCCCGCGTCACGATCTGGGACCGCGATGTGGCGGGCATGGGCAAAGCCGCCGAGCAGCTGCGTCAAGGCCAATTGGGTGCGGTGGTCAACACGGTGCAGGTGGATGTGGCTGACCACGCCTCGGTGGTCCAAGCCACCGCGCAAACCACGGCCTTGGCGGAGGTGGATGTGCTGGTCAACAGCGCTGGCATCACTGGCCCCAACGTCAAGGTGTGGGACTACCCGGTGGACGCCTGGAAACAGGTGTTCGATGTGAACGTGCACGGCTTGTTCCATTGCTGCCGCGAGCTCAGCGCCCACATGAAGACCCGCAACTACGGCCGCATTGTCAACATCGCCTCGGTGGCGGGCAAAGACGGCAACCCCAATGCCAGCGCTTACAGCGCCAGCAAGGCGGCGGTCATTGGCCTGACCAAATCCTTGGGCAAAGAGCTGGCCGATACGGGCGTGCGCGTGAACTGTGTCACTCCGGCGGCTGTGAAGACGGCGATCTTTGATCAAATGACGCCCGAGCACATCCAGTTCATGCTCTCTAAAATCCCGATGGCCCGTTTTGGCGAGCCTGAAGAAGTCGCTGCCATGGTGACTTGGTTGAGCACCGAAGAATGTTCCTTTTCCACCGGCGCGGTCTTTGACCTGTCCGGCGGCCGTTCCACGTATTGATTCTGTTCCAGCTCTGAAAGGTATTTATGAAACTCGTTCGTTATGGCCAACCCGGCAAAGAAAAACCAGGTCTGATCGACGCCGAAGGCCGCTTGCGCGACTTGAGCGGTGTGGTCAAAGACATCTCTCCTGATCTGCTCAATGACAAGGCTTTGGCCAAGTTGGCCAAAGTCAAAACCGACAAGCTGCCCTTGGTGCGCGGCAAAAAGCGTTTTGGCACCCCGATCTCTTACACCAGCAAGTTCATCGCGATTGGCCTGAACTACGCCGACCATGCGGCCGAGTCGAACATGCCCATCCCGGCTGAACCCATTGTGTTCACCAAGGCGATTTCCTGCATTCAGGGCGCGAACGACGACGTCATGTTGCCCAAGGGCTCGAAAAAGTCCGACTGGGAAGTGGAGTTGGGCATCGTCATTGGCACGCGCACCCGTTATGTCACGCAAAAAGACGCGCTGAACCATGTGGCCGGTTACTGCGTGGTCAACGACGTGAGCGAGCGTGAATACCAACTCGAGCGTGGCGCGACCTGGGACAAGGGCAAGGGTTGCGACACCTTCGGCCCCGTGGGTCCTTGGCTGGTCACACGCGACGAAGTGCCCAACCCACAAGCCCTGGGCATGTGGCTCGACGTGAACGGCGTGCGTTTTCAGACCGGCAACACCAAGACCATGATCTTTGGTGTGGCCAAGCTGGTCAGCTATGTGAGCCAGTTCATGACGCTCGAGCCCGGCGACATCATCACCACCGGCACCCCACCGGGCGTGGGCATGGGCGTCAAGGTGGACGGCAAGCCAGCGCCTGTGTTCTTGAAGCGCGGCGATGTGATGCGTTTGGGCATCGATGGCTTGGGGGAGCAAACCCAAAAAGTGGTGGCCTTCAAACTCTGATGCGCCTGTTTGGACACATGGCCAGGGCGGCAAGCCCTGCCATGTGTTCATGCATTTCAGGCGAATTTGAGCGGTCTTCGGCCCCAAACCCCTACACTTGGGGGCATGTCCGAGTCCAAATCCTCACCCCAAACCGCGCCTGTTCAAACGGTCGCCATTTCTCTGGATGATCGCAGTTACGACATCCAGATTGGCCAAGGCCTGCTCGGCCGCCCTGACACTTGGGCCGGCCTGCCCAAGGCAACAACGGCCATGATCGTGACCAACGACACGATTGCCCCGTTGTACGAAGCCGCTTTGCGCAGCGCCATCGCCCCACACTACAAGCAGGTTCACACCGTGGTGCTGCCCGATGGCGAGGCGCACAAAGACTGGCAGACTTTGAACCTGATTTTTGACGCGCTGCTGGGCCAAGGCTGCGACCGCAAGACGGTGCTGTTGGCTTTGGGCGGCGGCGTGGTGGGCGACATGACCGGCTTTGCGGCGGCGAGCTACATGCGCGGTGTGCCCTTTGTGCAGGTGCCGACCACGCTCTTGTCGCAGGTGGATTCGTCGGTGGGCGGCAAAACCGCCATCAACCACCCTTTGGGTAAAAACATGATCGGCGCGTTCTACCAGCCGGTGCGTGTGGTGTGTGACCTCAACACCCTGGCCACCTTGCCTCCGCGCGAGCTGAGCGCGGGCTTGGCCGAAGTCATCAAATACGGCCCGATTGCCGACATGGCCTTCCTGGCCTGGATTGAAGCGAACATCGACGCCCTGATGGCGCAAGACCCGACCGCGCTGGCGCATGCCGTCCAACGCAGCTGCGAGATCAAGGCCTGGGTGGTGGGGCAAGACGAGCGCGAAGCGGGCCTGCGCGCCATCCTGAATTTTGGCCACACCTTTGGCCACGCCATCGAGGCCGGTTTGGGTTTTGGCGTCTGGCTGCACGGCGAGGCGGTGGGCTGCGGCATGGTCATGGCGGCTGAACTCTCGCAGCGATTGGGCAAGGTCGATGCGGCCTTTGTGGCGAGCCTGCGCGCCATCATCGAGCGTGCGGGTCTGCCGGTGCGTGGCCCAGTGATCGACGCCGCCGACAACGCCGGCCATTACATCGAACACATGCGCCTGGACAAAAAAGCCATTGGCGGCGACATCCAGTTTGTGGTGATCGACGGCCCCGGCCAAGCCACCGTGTGTGGTGCGCCCGACGCGATGGTGCGCGAGGTGATCAACGCCTGCTGCGCCTGACCCATGTTCGCCGAGTCTCTGGATTTGCCCGTGGGTACCAGCCAGCCATTGGCCAGCTTGTCGGCGCTGGCCTGCGACCCGGCGCACAGCCGGGGCCGGCGGTTTGCTGAAGCCCCAGCCCCCACGCGCAACGCCTTCCAGCGCGACCGCGACCGCATCGTGCACTCCACGGCATTTCGGCGGCTGGTCTACAAGACGCAGGTGTTTTTGAACCACGAAGGCGATTTGTTTCGCACACGCCTGACGCATTCGCTGGAGGTCGCGCAGCTGGGCCGCTCGATTGCCCGCGCCCTGGGCCTGAACGAAGATTTGGTCGAAGCTGTAGCGCTGGCGCACGACCTGGGTCACACGCCTTTTGGGCACGCCGGACAAGACACGCTCAACGACTGCATGGCCGAGCACGGCGGCTTTGAACACAACCTGCAAAGCCTGCGCGTGGTGGACCAACTCGAAGAACGCTACCCCGCGTTCGACGGCCTGAACCTGAGCTTTGAAACCCGCGAGGGTGTGCTCAAACACTGCTCACGCGCCAATGCCGAGCATCTGGAACGGACCGAGCCGGGTGGTGTGGGGCGGCGATTCATCGACCGCACCCAACCGGGCCTGGAGGCGCAGCTGTGCAACCTGGCCGACGCCATTGCCTACAACGCGCACGACATCGACGATGGCGTGCGCTCGGGGCTGATCAGCATCGATCAATTGCTGCAGGTGGAGCTGTTTGCGCACTACCACCAGCAGACCCTGGCCGAGCACCCCGGCTTGGCAGAAAAGCCGCGCCGTGTTCTGTACGAAACCATCCGCCGCATGCTGAGCGACCAGGTGTACGACGTGATCGACACCACCCGCCGTGCCGTGTTGCGGGCGGGCGTTGCTTCGTTGGAAGAAGCCCGCTTGGCTGGGCCTTTGGTGGCTTTCAGCCCCGGCATGAAGGCCCGCAGCGGCGAGCTCAAAAAGTTTCTGTTCGCGCAGCTTTACCGCCACCCGCAGGTCATGCACACCACCGGTCAGGCCCAGCAGGTGGTGCGCGAGTTGTTCGCCGCCTACGTGAGTCAGCCCGCAGAAATGCCTGCTGACTTTGCGGCCAACACCGATCTGCACCGCTCAGTGGCCGACTACATCGCGGGCATGACCGACCGTTTCGCTTTGCGCGAACACGAACGCCTGACGGGGCGCAAGTTGCTGTGAGCATGGTTTGGGGTTCGTTTTTCAGCTTCTGTGGGGGCGGTTCTTTGCTCGCGACTGGGTGATCGGAGGCTTTGCGGCATGACCATCCTTAGCCACTCTCGCGCCGCCTGGCTTGTCGTCCTCGCTGGTGGCGTGGCGGCCCTGCAGGTGGGCAAACTGCCACCCGCATTGCCCGCGCTGCAAGCCGAGCTGGGCCTGACGCTGGTGCAGTCCGGTTTCCTCTTGTCCATGGTGCAACTTGCTGGCATGAGCCTGGCTGTGTTCATGGGCTTGCTGGCCGATGGGATGGGCCTCAAGCGCAGCATGGTGCGCGGCCTGTGCCTGCTGGCACTGGCCAGCGGTCTGGGCGCATGGGCCACATCGGTGACCGCTTTGTTGGCGCTGCGGGCCATCGAAGGCCTGGGTTTTTTGTTGGTGGCGTTGCCTGCACCCGCCTTGATCCGCCGCTTGGTTCCCGTGGCCCAACTGCCCGGCATGCTGGGCGTGTGGGGCGCGTACATGCCCACGGGCACGGCGCTGGCCCTGTTGGCAGGGCCGCTGTTCATTCCGGCTTGGGGCTGGAGTGCTTGGTGGGGTTTGTTTGCGGCGGTGTCGCTGGCCATGGCGGCTGCCTTGCAGCGCGCGGTGCCTGCTGATCCGGTTGTCACCCATCCCCGGCCAGCGAATGGCTTGGGCCTGGGGGCTTGGCACCGTTTGCGCAGCACCTTGGGCGCTCGCGGCCCTTGGCTGGTGGCGCTCACGTTTGGCATGTATTCAGGGCAATGGTTGGCGGTGGTCGGGTTTTTGCCGTCCATTTATGCCGCAGCTGGCGTGAGCGGGGCGCTGCTGGGTGTGCTCACGGCGCTGGCTGCGGCCGTCAACATTGCGGGCAA
>JAIXOZ010000068.1 GCA_027486495.1 Comamonadaceae bacterium
AGGTTCATCATGTCTTCGTCGCTGGTGCCCGGATGGGCGGCGATGAAATACGGAATGAGGAACTGCTTTTTGCCCACTTCTTCGCTGTACTTGTCGAACATCGACTTGAAGCGGTCGTAGGTGCCGATGCCCGGCTTCATCATCTTGGACAGCGGGCCACCCTCGGTGTGCTCGGGCGCAATTTTCAGGTAGCCGCCCACATGGTGCTGAACCAGCTCTTTCACGTATTCGGGCGACTGCACGGCCAGGTCATAACGCAGGCCAGAGCCGATCAAAATCTTCTTGATGCCCTTCAAGTTGCGCGCCCGGCGGTACATGTTGATCAGCGGGCCGTGGTCGGTGGTCAGGTTCTGGCAGATGCCAGGGAACACGCAGCTGGGTTTGCGGCAGGCCGATTCGATCTCGGGGCTGCGACAGCCCAGGCGGTACATGTTGGCGGTGGGGCCGCCCAGGTCAGAGATGACGCCGGTGAAGCCTTTGACCTTGTCGCGGATGTCTTCCACCTCGCGGATGACGGATTCTTCGGAGCGGCTTTGGATGATGCGGCCTTCGTGCTCGGTGATCGAGCAGAAAGTGCAGCCGCCAAAACAGCCGCGCATGATGTTCACGCTGAACCGGATCATTTCCCAGGCGGGGATTTTGGTCGCGTGGTCGTGGCTGCCGTTTTCGTCGGCATAGCGGGGGTGCGGACTGCGGGCGTACGGCAGGTCGAACACATGGTCCATCTCTGCCGTGGTGAGCGGGATGGGTGGTGGTGTGATCCACACGTCGCGGGCGGTGGTGCCCTCCCCATGCGCTTGCACCAGGCAGCGGGCGTTGCCGGGGTTGGTCTCCAGGTGCAGCACGCGGTTGGCGTGGGCATACAGCACGGCATCTTGCTTGACCTGCTCGTAGCTGGGCAGGCGGATCACGCTTTTGTCGCGCGGGGGTACTTTGTGCGTGCCTTTGCCACGCAGTGCTGGGTTGGGCACAAAGGTCAGCGGCTGAGTGATGGGCTGAGTGATGGGCTGAATAGCGGCTTGCACGGTGCGGGCTTGGGCCACAGCAGCCGACAAATCGGCTTCAACGTTTTTAGCGTTGTGGCCCTCGGCCACTTCTTTGGCTTCTTCCTCTCGGGCGCATGTGGCGCCCTGCTCTCGCGCTTGGTCCGAAATCATCAAATACGGGTTGATGTGCGCTTCCACATGGCCGGGGGTGTCCACGCTGGTGGAGTCGATTTCGAACCAACCCTCTGGCGTTTCACGGCGCACAAAGGCGGTGCCGCGCACGTCGGTGATCTGTTGCACCGGCTCACGGGCGGCCAGGCGGTGGGCGATCTCGACAATCGCCCGCTCGGCGTTGCCGTACAGCAGCAGGTCGCATTTGCTGTCCACCACCACCGAGCGGCGGACCTTGTCAGACCAATAGTCGTAATGTGCGATGCGGCGCAAGCTGCCTTCGATGCCCCCCAGCACGATCGGCACGTCGGGAAAGGCTTCACGGCAGCGCTGGCTGTAGACGATGGCGGCGCGGTCCGGCCGCTTGCCACCCACATCACCCGCGGTGTACGCGTCGTCGGTGCGGATTTTGCGGTCCGCCGTGTAGCGGTTGATCATGGAGTCCATGTTGCCGCTGGTCACGCCCCAAAACAGGTTGGGTTGGCCCAGTTCTTTGAAGGCGTCTGCGCTGGTCCAGTCGGGCTGGGCGATGATGCCGACCCGAAAGCCTTGGTTTTCCAGCATGCGGCCAATGACCGACATGCCAAAGCTGGGGTGGTCCACATAGGCGTCGCCCGTGACGATGATGATGTCGCAGCTGTCCCAGCCCAGTTGGGTCATTTCGACGCGGCTCATCGGCAAAAACGGGGCCGTGCCAAAGCGCTGCGCCCAGTACTTGCGGTAACTGGTCAGCGGTTTGGCGTCACGCGGGAAAAAGGAAACGTCGACAAAGGCGTTCATGGGCGGTCATTCGGGATAACCCAATAGTGTAGGGGTTCAACGGTGGGCTTACAGTTGGGATGGATATCGCACAATACGCCAAAAGGCAACAAATAAGGGAGTCTGAATGAGTTTCAAAACTTGGAACGTTTTGTGGGAGGACACGACCCAACGGCAACTCTTGAGGAACCTGCAGTTCAACAGTGAACCCCCAGCGTTCATACCTTGCGACGACCGACGCTCGTTCGCGGCCTACCGAACCAGCCTGAGTGAAGTTCTTGGTTTTACCCTTTCGTTCAATTTTTGGCTGGTTTTACCGATCGTGATTCCGATTCATGGCATTTATTGGTGGTTGAAACGGATTCGAACCCAACCGGGCTGGCATGTGGATTGGATCCATCTTCGCGTTCAGGCTGTGGGTCAAAAAAATGTCCGGGACTTTCAGCTGTCAGCAGATATGGGATTGTTGGCCCACCACCGGCAAATTGACATCACGCACCCCACCGCTGGGCCTGTCCTGACCTTGTTCACGGCAGCAGCATCGAACGACCCGCTTGACCAAAACGCACAAGAAAATCTGGCCAGGACACTGGCCGACAAGTTGAAATTGCGTCTGGTCGGTTGCAGGGTTGCACTGAAATAGAAATATTGGCTGAGGTATCCCGACGAGCTGACACAAAGGTTCAAAGGTCTTTTTGGGCCCGCTCGATCAAGTCGATAAAGCTCGGCGCATCACCCAGTGACTGGGCGGAAAGCAGGGCCAGCTTGACCAAAAAGAGTTCGGATTTTTCGGGGCCCGCGGCGTCAATGGCCATGGCCAGTTGGTCATAAGCAGTTTCCAGACCGGCAATGTCCAGACCAGTGTTCGGGTTCATGGGGCTTCTCCGGAAGTGGCCTGCACAAGGGCGGCGTCAAGGCGCTGTGCATCGAGGTGCAACCAGCGGGCACAAACGTGTTGGTCAGGGCGCAACAGGTAAGCAGCGCCGGGCGTGGTCACGCCGTAGCGGCTGTGCACACGCCCTTGTGGATCGGACAGCACTTGCAGCCAGGGCATATCGGACGGGCTGGGCGCCATGCCCGCATCCGCGCCAACCCCTTGGGTGATGCAAGTGATCCTGAGCGGCAAGCCCTTGGCCCGCCATTGGGCGACGCAGGCCTGCACGTTGGCAGGTATGGTGCCAATCGCGCCAAACCACAGCAGGTCAAAACCACCGCCCAAATGGTCCAGCAAAAACTGCTCGTCCGTCAGGCGCACATTGGCCGGCGGCGCGCCATGCGCGGGACCGGCTTGGAACTGCGCGTTGTCGTCCACACGGCAGTTGAGGCTGGATTGGCTGTACTCGTGGGGGCGCGAGGTCCGCCAGTGGTAGAGCGGCCGCACAAAGGCTTCGGTGAGCGAAAGCGACAAGACAGCGTCGCGCAGCAAACGAAAGCCGCGTGTGGGCGGGGTCATGAAGCGGGTGCTTTTGCCCGCTTCTTCGATGATTTCTCTGGCAGCGCCCACGCGCTCGGCGCTGTAATTGGCCAACAAAGCCCTTGAAGCCTGACCTCGGCACACCAGCCCCAACCGCCAGGCCAAGGCCTGCGCGTCCTGAAAACCGGTGTTGGCGCCCCGCACACCAAAGATGGGCAGCAGATGGGCGGCGTCGCCCATGAACAAGGTGCGTCCCACCAGATAGTCGGGCAAAGTGAGCGTGCGGGC
>JAIXOZ010000153.1 GCA_027486495.1 Comamonadaceae bacterium
GCTCACTTGAAAAAGCGCGGCATTGTGCAGTCGGGCGATGTGTACGCCATCACCGTAGGCGAACCCATGGGGACACCTGGCGGCACCAACACCCTCAAAATTTGCCGGGCCACCTGAGTTTTTGATCGGTCCAACCCTGAAATTTCGCTTCGGGGAAAGATGGCTGTCGGCCCGTAAAGGCCCTCACTGTTGAGTCGGGCATTTGAGCTGGCCATCAAAAGGCTGTGGGGTCGGATCCATCGAAGGCCTGCCGCGCATTGAAACCTATAAAATCCTGTGGGTTACAAGCCGGGTACATCCTGGCGTTGCCCCATTTTTAACTTCCCCGGGAAATCACCACCATGGCACTCGTTTCTATGCGCGAGCTGCTGGACCATGCCGCCATCAACGGCTACGGCATTCCAGCTTTCAACGTCAACAACCTGGAGCAAGTCCAGGCTGTCATGACCGCCGCCGACGAAGTCGGAGCACCCGTCATCTTGCAGGCCAGCGCTGGTGCCCGCAAATACGCAGGTGAGCCTTTCATCAAGCACCTGATCCAGGCCGCCACCGAACAGTGGCCTCACATTCCGCTGGTGATGCACCAGGACCACGGCCAAAGCCCGTCGATTTGCCAGGGCGCGATCAACCTGGGTTTTTCGTCGGTGATGATGGACGGCTCTTTGCTGGAAGATGGCAAAACCCCTGCCGACTTCGATTACAACGTGGACGTGACCCGCCGCGTGGTGGACATGGCCCACGTTCTGGGCGTGTCTGTTGAAGGTGAACTCGGTTGCCTGGGCAATCTGGAGACCGGCGAAGCCGGTGAAGAAGACGGCATTGGCGCCGAAGGCAAGCTGGACCACAGCCAGATGCTGACCGACCCCGAAGAAGCTGCGCAGTTCGTGAAAGCCACTGGCCTGGACGCGCTGGCCATTGCCATTGGCACCAGCCACGGTGCCTACAAATTCAGCCGCAAGCCCACGGGCGACATTCTGGCCATCAGCCGAGTCAAGGAAATCCACAAGCGCATTCCCAACACCCATTTGGTGATGCACGGCTCATCCAGCGTGCCGCAAGAGCTGCTGGCCATGATCAACCAGTACGGCGGCAAGATGAAGGAAACCTACGGCGTGCCGGTCGAAGAAATCCAGGAAGCCATCAAGCACGGCGTGCGCAAGATCAACATCGACACCGACATTCGTCTGGCGATGACCGCCGCTTGCCGCAAGTTTTTGTTTGAAAACCCCGACAAATTCGATGCCCGGGAATGGCTCAAGCCGGCCCGCGAAGCGGCCAAGCAAATTTGCAAACAGCGCTACTTGGAGTTCGGCTGCGAAGGGCAAGCGCCCAAGATCAAGGGCGACAACCTGCAGGTGGTGGCCGCCCGTTATGCGCGGGGTGAATTGGCCCAAGTGGTGAACTGAGCCTGCGATAATTGAACCGGATGGCCCGTTGTCTGTTCAACGGGCCTTTTCTTTTTTGTGGGACTGTTTTTTGCCATGACTTCTGCGCTTCACACCTCGGCCTTGACTTCTTTGCCCTTGCTGGCGCGTGGCAAGGTGCGTGACAACTACGCCGTGGGTGACGACCGCATTTTGATGGTGGCTTCAGACCGCATCAGCGCTTTTGACGTGATCATGGGCGAGCCGATTCCGGGCAAAGGGGTGCTGCTCACGCGAATGGCCTTGTTCTGGTTCGACAAGCTCGGCCCCAAGGGCCTGAACATCTGCCCGATCCACCTGACGGGCGAAGCCCCCGAGAGCGTGGTGAGCGCCGAAGAAGTGCCGCAGGTTCTAGGTCGCTCCATGCTGGTCAAGCGCCTCAAACCCATCCCGGTCGAGGCGGTGGTGCGTGGCTACCTGGCCGGCAGTGGCTGGAAGGAATACCAAGACAACCAAGCCGTGTGCGGCGTGAAGCTGCCCGCTGGCTTGAAGAACGCCAGCCCATTGCCCGAGCCCATCTACACCCCCGCAGCCAAAGCCGCCATGGGTGAGCACGACGAAAATATCACTTTCGAGCAAACTGTTGCCATGATCGGGACCGATTTGGCCACCCGCATCCGCGACATCAGCATCCAGCTCTACAAAGCCGCACGCGATATCGCAGCCACCAAGGGCATCATCATTGCCGACACCAAGTTCGAGTTTGGCCTGGATGCCGACGGCACCTTGGTGTTGATGGACGAGGTGCTGACGCCCGACTCTTCGCGTTATTGGCCCGCCGACAGTTATGTGGAAGGTGCCAACCCACCGAGCTACGACAAACAGTTTTTGCGCGACTGGCTGGAAAGCGCCCAGGTCAATGGCAAGCCGTGGGACAAGACCCCACCCGCACCACGCTTGCCGCCAGAGGTGATCGAGAACACAGCCGCCAAATACGAAGAGGCCATGAAGAAGTTGGTGGCCTGAACCTCGCGGCATGTCGGGCAGTATCAAGTGATGTAGCCAAAGCACAATCAATGCGCCAAAACCTGATTTGAGCCGCCGCATCCCGCATAAGACAAATAGTTGATGTGCTTGCTCCACACCAGATTGGCCCTCACCACGGGCACGCCACGCAGCAAGTAGGGGTAGCCCTTGTGCTGCGGGTGCACAGCGCGGGTGTTCGGCCCTGGTGACATACTGGCCAGCGACATGCAGCGCATGAAGCGTTGCACCCGCTTACGGTTGAGCCCGCGCCCGCAGCGCTCTGGATACACCACCATCTTGCGGCTGCCGTAGAAGGGTTGGCGCGTGTATTCCTCATCGATCAAGCGCTTGAGCAGCTCGTCTGCATCGACAAACAACACGGCTTTGCGCTTGACTTAGACCGTCGTGCGCGAAACGCCTGCGAGCACGCACACTGGCGCTTTTGCGTGACATCGGCATGGGCACTTATCCAAGCATGGCGGTTCGTGGCAGGATGATCCCGGACTTTTTTGAGCCCATTCAGCGCCATCTTCAAGCGACCGATCTCACCGCAGAGCCGGTACGGCGAACTCTGGGCAGATACCGGTTGTGGTCTGGGCTTGGATCTCTCGCTTCCATTGACCGAGCTGAATTGGATGGACGCCGTGCGCTTGGGCGATTTGGTTGTTGGTCCCCTTGGCCTTGAACTCCGGCGGATGAACTCTTCGCTTTTTTGACTCAGTCATTGTGAACCCGTTTCTTTAGACAGTGTCCCGCTTCAACACCTGTCCCAAATTCGGGGTCCACTTCACTCCTGAGGCTTCCTGAAGTTGCACTCATGTGCACACACCTTTGAAATGATTGTCGCTATCTGGTTTCAGACAAGACACGCGATGACCTGATTCACGTGTCCTGCTCTCCGGTGGTAGCCGAGCGACTCTGGCCGCCTGTAGCCTAATGGGGCGCCTGTTGCTCGCCCGATTCGCCAATGCCGTTCAGTAGCGCATCGATGGAGTCGAGCGCAGCCAGCGTCTGGCGTCGCAACTCTTCGACGAAAGTAATGGCCTCCGGGGGCGGCACTTCGCTGTTGCGTTCGAGCACAAACAGGTCGAGGCTCAGTGGCGGATCGACGAGCGGATTGACGTTGAAGTCGCCCGAATGCAGTTCGTCGATGGCCACCGTGGCCGGATGGAACGCGAACCAGTCGGAGTGCTTGATGAAGTCCTTACCTCCCCCGACTGTGTCCATCTCCAGCATCCGATCGATGATCGCGCCGGATTGCGCCAGGTAGGCCTCCAGTCCGGGTCGTCGCGCCTGAGTTTTGCCCGGGACGATCAGCTTGATGGGACCCAAGTCAGCAAGACGCACCGGCCGCCCGTTTACGATCTGGTGTTGGGCACGCGCACCGGACACCAGGAACTCAGGCATGCGCGCAAAAGACCGTTGCCGCAAACCGACCTCTGGTCGGTAGCCGGGCACCACAGCCAGGTCGATCTCACCGGCACGCAGCTTGTCGACCACCACATCGCTGTAGGAGTCCATGATCCGAACCACCACGTTAGGGTGTTGAACGACAAACGATGACAGCGACGGGGCCAGCATCTTGCTTGTCAATGCGGGCGTCAATCCTATCCGCGCCTCACCACTGAGGCCGTTCATGAACGGCTGGACCGCCAGGCGGGTCTGTGAATGTGCACGAAGGACCGTTACGCAGGCTGCGTAGTAAGCATCAGCCGCCGGCGTCGGTCCCATGGTGTTGCCGCGTTGCCGCACGAACAGCCTCACGCCGAGATGTTGCTCGAGCGTTTGCATGTGCTGCGTCATCCCGGACTGGGTCAGGTGCTCACGCAAAGCTGCAGCCGTGAATGACCCCTCTTCATAGGCGGCAACGAAGAGGCGGATGCGAAGGAGTGTGTCGATCATGGGCCGAGTTTAAGTGTATGTGACGAGATCAGTTTGCTTGATGATCTGCTTCAGATCAAATTAGTTTGACGAGGATAACGATCGAACTACAGTGCATCCTCAGCCGAATTCTCATGCACAAGGACACCCATGACTTCTTCATCCGTCACTACACAAGACCCCAGCGACCTTCGTGCCCTGCGCGATGTGCTGGGCTCGTTCGTCACCGGTGTCACGGTGGTGACGACGTTGGACACCGATGGCACACGTTGGGGCCTGACCGCCAACTCGTTCAGTTCCCTGTCGCTCGACCCACCGCTCATCGTGTGGAGCCAGTCGCTCAATGCTCGAAGCCACCCAGTGTTCCGTCGTGCGCAACGTTTTGCGATCAACATCCTGACCGAAGACCAAATCGATCTGGCCCAACGGTTCGCCGGCCGCTCCCCCGACAAATTCGAGGGCGTCGCGACCGTTGCGGGACTGGGCGATGTGCCATTGATCGACGGGGCTTTGGCCGTCCTGGAGTGTGTTCGCGAGTCGATCTTTCCAGGCGGGGATCACGTGCTGTTCGTTGGGCGAGTGGAGCGCATGGCCTCGCGGCCTCTCCGCCCGCTGGCGTTTGGCCAAGGCGGCTACCTCGTCACGCAGTCTCACAACGGCTCGGCAATGGTTTAGGCACCGATTTCAGATGAGATGAAATGACAGGCAAGCACATGCAACTTGGCATGCGCATGAGGCCCCTTCATCCTCTGGTCGGCGTTGCCTCGCACACACTGTTCGAGGAACACAAGACGATCTCATGGCCTACAAGGTTGGCTTTCGCGATGCGTTCGTGCGATAACAACTGACCGACAAGGTCGAGAACATCACCAGTGGCCTTATCTTTCTGTCCGCATGCTCTAGGAGGCCAGGTCGAAGCTCTTCGTGCAAGCGATTGATTTGGTCCCAGCGATCTGGGCAGGTGAAGCGCACTGTGACATCGACCTTCCCTGCAACCGCTTCAAGTTCACCCCGCGCCGACCGCCACGCCCTTGACCGCCGCGATGATTGGCCCCACCAGCCAGGCCAGTCGTGTGATGCCGGTGTGCAGCTGTTGACGATGTCCTAGAACTTGTTGGCCGCTTGGAAGCTGATGGCGTTGAAGACCTCTGGCCGGTTGAACGTGATCCACGCGACGTTGTCGCGCACGTCGAACTTCATGAATTGGAAGGCCATGCCTGTGACGCTCCTGGTGGGTGTTGTGCGTTGTCAATCAAGGCGAGAAAGCCAAGCCGCCAACGCGAACACCGCCACCAGCAGTACGCTGAGTTTGTCGGCTGGCGCCACCTTCGAGGCCTCGCATCACCCGACCTGATGTTCGACTTCAGTTCAAATCATTTTCAAAAAGCCAAAGCCATCCTTACATTGCTTCAAGACGACCGCTGCAACGGTTGCGCGACGCAGGAGACAGGCGCCTTCCTGTGCTGTGTCGCCAACACTCGAAGCGTGACCATCGACATCGGCGGCGGAGCCACCATGGGTTTGTGTTCCGTCGGCGGTCGGGATGCGCTTAACTAACATTGAGGAGATCTGAGCATATGCAAACTGTCATGATAGATTTGGAACGACGCCGCGAAGTTCTGGCCCGCGCCCAGGGTGTCACGGAGCTTTTGAAAGCGGCGGCGCCACGCATCGAGGCCGAGCGCGAAATGCCCCAGGACGTGCTGGCGGCGATGCACGAGGCGCAGCTTTTTCGACTGATGCTGCCGCGCTCCCTCGGCGGTGACGAGATCGATTTCGAGACGCATGCCATGGCGCTCGAAATCATCGCGAGCGCCGACGCCAGCGCCTGTTGGGTCGTGAGCCAAGGTTCGGGCTGTTCGTTGGCCTCGGCCTACCTCGCCCCCGACGTGGCGCGCAAATGGTTCAGCGACAAGACGGCCGTCCTGGCTTGGGGTGCGGGCCCGACGGGCAAGGCTCACGTCGTTCCCGGCGGCTACCGCGTGACCGGCACCTGGGCATTTGGCAGCGGCAGCCATCATGCCACCCTGCTCGGGGGCCACAGCATGGTGTTCGAAGCCGACGGCAGCCCACGCCGGAACGCTGAGGGCAAGCAGGTCACCCGAACCATGCTGTTTCCGAGCAGCGCAGCGAAGCTGCATGACATGTGGCATCCGGTCGGCCTGAAAGGCACTGGCAGCGACACCTTCTCGGTCGAGGACCTGTTCGTTGCTGACGCGGACACCTTGAACATGAGAGCGAACGACGAGCTCAAGGAAACCGGCACGCTCTACAAATTCTCGGCGACACTCGCCTACGGCGTCGGCTTCTCGGCGATGATGCTTGGCATCTCCAGAGGGATGCTGAACGAGCTGACCAAGCTCGCCATGACCAAGACCCAGGCCGGCGCCACGACGTCGATGCGCGACAGCCCTGTGTTCCAGACCAATCTTGCCGAACTCGAGGCCCGCTACGGCGCGGCCCGCGCGTATCTCCTCACCACGACGCGCGAGACCTGGAAAGAGGTTGCCGAGACCGGCGACATCACGCTCGCGCAGCGCGCCCGCATGAAGCTCGCAACCACCTACGTCATCAATCACTCCTTCAAGGTGATCTCTGAGGGTTACCACGCTGCAGGCCAGACCGCAATCTGGCCGACGGGGCCGTTCGAGCGGCGCATGCGCGACGCCATGACCGCCTCGCAGCAGTCGCAAGGGCGTGAGACCAACTACATCACCTGCGGTCGTATCCTGCTGGACCTCGAACCAGACAGCTGGGTGTTCCTCTGACTTGACAGCGACCGCTATCGGTTTCAAAGCACCATTTTGATTCGGCGATATTTATTGACTTTCGCCGTCCGGTTTTTCCAATGAAGGAGTCTGAGACATGAACTTTTCACGACGCAAAACACTGGCGCTGGGTGCCGGCTTTGTTGGCCTCGCCCTGGCCGACCGGACGGCGGCCCAGAGTTTTCCCGACAGGCCAATCAAGATCATCATCTCTGTCCCGCCGGGCGGCGCTGTTGACCTGTTTGCCCGCATCGTGACGGCCAAGCTCGAAAAGTTGCTGGGCCAATCCATCGTGTTCGACTACCGGCCTGGAGGCGGCACAGCGATTGGCGCCGAAGCGGCGGCGCGAGCACCAGCCGATGGCTACACCATTCATCAGATTGGGAGCGCCGCCTTCGCCTATTTGCCGAACATGCGCAAAGTGCCCTACAACCCGCTCACCTCCTTCGTGCCCTTGGGCGCCTTGGGCGCAGCGTCGTTGCTGCTGGTTGTTAACCCGAAAGTCCCGGCGCGCAACATCGCTGAACTGGTTGCCTATGCCAAAGCCAATCCGGGCAAACTGAACTACGCCAGCTCCGGCATTGGTTCATCAAATCACTTGTTCAGTGAGCTTTTCAAGATGCGTACCGGCATCCAGATGACTCATGTTCCCTACAAGGGCGTGGCACAGTACAACCCCGACCTGATCGGTGGCGTGGTGGACCTGGCCTTCACGTCAACGGCCGCGTCGATTCAGCATCTCCAGGCCGGTAAGCTGCGCGCGATCGGGTTCGCCAGTGCCAAGCGGTCGGCAGAGATACCGAGCGTACCCACCATTTCCGAGCAGGGCGTCACCGGATTCGATGAAAAGTCCTGGATATTGTTCGTGGGACCGGCCGGTATTCCGGCTGAGCCGCTAGCGCGGTTGCGTGTGGCGCTTCGCACCAGCCTCGAAGATCCTGAGGTCGTCACCGCGCTGCAAAATGCCGGTTTAGAAGAAATTGGCAGCGTACCGGTTGACAAAGTCCCAGAGCTGATGCGTTCAGAGCTGAACAAGTGGGGCGAAGTGATTCGCAATGCCAAAATTACCATGGACTGAATCGATCGTGAAGGTCTGCCTCACGGACGCTCACACCCCCTTCATCGCAGCATCCGCCGAATAAGGAAACACTTTGCAGAACAATTTCTTCAGCACCCGAACCTTCCCTTCGCGAAGGTTCGGGCAGTCTGAGCTGCAGCAGGCCCTGTATTGACAGCGCTGCCTAAAAACATCTTTCACGGGCTCACATTTTTGCCGCTGCTTTCGGTTGCAAGCCCAGATGAGTGGGGTTCCCCACCGAAGGTGGCTCTAGGATCGCCGCAATGATCCTCAGCTCGCCACCGCACAGATGTATCGCGCTTGTGATCAATGATCCAATTCTGGTTTAATGGCATCGTAGCCGGGGACGTAGTTGATATTGGTCTGGTCCGGATTGCGATTGATCAGGGGACGGGAATACAGTGGGTTGGTCACGCTGCGGACCTCATGCTCCAACCGATACAGTGGCTTCAAGGTGTCCGGATCTACGATGTCGATGAAGCGCCACTCATATTGGCCTCTTTCCAGCGTGATGAGGCCACGCTCCTTCAGCCAGCGATGCGGACCGGAGAAGTCGGCGATGTAGACCGCGATGTGATGTCCGTCATACTCCGGCAGCGGCCTGTCCGTTTCGCGAAACAGCAGGTATTGCATCGTCCCCACCTGAACGCGTGCGCAGGCGCCCTGTGCATCTTTCTCGACGGACGATGGGGCCTTGATGGCCTCGCGGTAAAAGCGCGCGATGCCATCCGCCGTGCCCATGGGCACATCGAATTCGACATAGGGCATGCCGATCTGGATGGGGCCGAAGCGCTCCAGATCTGGCTCGAAGCAGCGTAGGCGATTGCCCCAAGGTGAGATGACATCAACGTAGCCGCTGGCTTCATGCACGCCGAATTGCGTGCCTGCCAGCCGATCCTTCACTGCAGCCAAGCGCAGAAGCAGCGCCTGGCGAGACGGCAGCACGATCGCGGTATGCCCGCGCAGTACCTCGGGCTTATAGGGCGGACGTGTTGGCATGTGGATCTGGTTGCGGCCGATGTTGATCCACATGTTGGTCAGTTCAACCATTATGTAAGGATCGCGGGTCAAACCCAGTCCAGCAACGTAGAACAGTGTCGCGATCTGCTGGTCTGGCACTGCCGTATTGACATGCTCCAAGGCGACACAGTTGCCCAGGTCTTCGTTGGTGGGGTTGAATTGCTTTTCCATGTTTGCTTCCTCGGTGATATTGAATGGTGTTGGGTAAAAATCAAACAGCTTCTGCTTTACTGCGCACGGGCCGCTTTTGCACTTTCTCCAACCGGTCGGCAACACCGCACAGGGGTGCGCTACTCACCAAATTGAAAACCATGGGGTCCCGATGGTGTTCCACACCCGTACACATTTCGCACGGCCTATGCTGTGCTTTCACATGAGCCCCAAGGTTGCGAGCTAGCGCCACTGCCCGCCTTCCAAACGCCCCTTGCTCTTGGTCGCAGCGGGCAAGTCCGTTTGCGCAACGCAGACAGATAGGTGCCGCGAAACCAGAGGACGAGCTCGACTTCGTCGGTCGGATCCAGATCGTTCCAGGTCGACCAGATTGAGGTGTCCATAAGGTTCAGTTGTCCTGCCTGTGGGTGAGGTGGGAGCATGGTCTTCAGGACGCAAGCGGACCGTCATCAGTCCGTGACTCGCCTCGCGAAGATGCTCTTTACATGTGCTCGAGCAGCAGGTGGAAGTTGCTGTTCTCCGCGATGTCTTGGGCGCAGATCCATTCCTGAGTGGTCGTCATTTTTGCGGTGCTCCTGTTGCCTTGCCTTCCACCAACGCCAAAATCTCCCTCGCATCCGGCCCCCAGCGAGCCGCCAGCTCTTTGATCTCGCTTCGCAGCGCCGCAGCATCACCCACGTCCGGCTCGACACCCGCCGTGCGCAGAGCCTCGACGACTTCAGTCTGCGTCATGGCCTGCCGCACTGCATTGGCGATTTTCTCAACGACGGCCGGATTCATGCCTGCAGGGCCGGCCAGTGCAACCGAGCCCGTCGAGAAGTACGGACGAATCGATTCAGAGAACGCAGGGGCGACGGGCGCTTCCCCTGCGCGGGTCGATCCTGACAGGGCAACAAGGCGAACGCCTTTGCCCGTTTGTGCGGCAATCAATGCCGTGCCCAGGTCGGTATACAAGAGATGCACTTCCCCCGCAATGAGCGCGGTTGCACTTTGACCGCCCCCCTTGTAAGGCACGGCCAGCATTTCTGCGCCAACCTTGCGGGCCGCCATGGCCATGGCCAAGTGCCCGGAGGTGCCCGTGCCGGTGATGGCGTAGGACACCTTGTTCGGATTGGCCTTGGCGTATTGCAGAACCTCGAGCAGGTCCTTGCCAGGAATCGTCGGGTGGGCGATGACGGCGGTCCGGAAGTACGCGAAGGGAATGATGGGCGTGATGTCCTTCGACAGGTCGTAGGGCGCCTTGTCCATCACGAAGCCGGACGTGAACTGCTGGCGGGTGGGCAGCAACATCAAACGGTACCCATCGGGCTGTGAGCGGATAAGGTTCTGGGTGCCGATGATGCCCTGTGCACCGGCGATGTTTTCGACGACGACGAACTGACCCAGCAGTTTTTGCAGCGGGCTCTGAAGGATGCGGGCCACTCTGTCGTACCCACCGCCGGGTGGGCTCGTGACGATGATGCGAACCAAGCGATCGGGATACCGGCTCGAGTCGGTGGACTGTGCCCAGGCTTGGGTCTGCATCAACGCCAGCGCGGCTGTGCCGACCAGGCAAATTAAAAATCTCATCGAAATCATGCTGTCTCCTTTGTAGTGCACCCATTTGAGCGGTCATTTTTAAAAATCATAGGATTGGCCCTGGCTTTTAGAAAATGATATGAAATGAAGTGGGTTATCAGGTGGGGTAATCGTTGTGATGCGCCACAGGATCAAGACCGGCACAGTGTGTCATCGAATGCGTTTGTCGATCAGCCCGTCGGCTTCGCCCAGCGCGCGGTCAGGATGCAGGCAGACCGTCATCCACCCGTGACTCGCCTCGCGAAGATGCTCTTTACATGTGCTCGAGCAGCAGGTGGAAGTTGCTGTTCTCCGAGATGTCTTGGGCTCAGATCCATTCCTGAGTGGTCGTCATTTTTGCGGTGCTCCTGTTGTCTTGCCTTCCACCAACGCCAAAATTTCCCTCGCATCCGGCCCCCAGCGAGCCGCCAGCTCTTTGATCTCGCTTCGCAGCGCCGCAGCATCACCCACGTCTGGCTCGACACCCGCCGTGCGCAGAGCCTCGACGACTTCGGTCTGCGTCATGGCCTGCCGCACTGCATTGGCGATTTTCTCAACGACGGCCGGATTCATGCCTGCAGGGCCGACCAGTGAAACCGAGCCCGTCGAGAAGTACGGACGAATCGATTCAGGGAACGCAGGGGCGACGGGCGCTTCTCCTGCGCGGGTCGATCCTGACACGGCGACGAGGCGAACGCCTTTGCCTGTTCGTGCGGCAATCAATGCCGTACCCAGGTCGGTATAAAAGAGATGCACTTCCCCCGCAATAAGCGCTGTTGAACTCTGACCGCCCCCCCTGTAGGGCACGGCCAGCATTTCTGCGCCAACCTTGCGGGCCGCCATGGCCATGGCCAAGTGCGCGCTGGTGCCCGTGCCGACAATGGCGTAGGACACCTTGTTCGGATTGGCCTTGGCGTATTGCAGAACCTCGAGCAGGTCCTTGCCGGGAATCGTCGGGTGGGCGATGACGGCGGTCCGGAAGTACGCGAAGGGAATGATGGGCGTGATGTCCTTCGACAGGTCGTAGGGCGCCTTGTCCATCACGAAGCCCGACGTGAACTGCTGACGGGTGTTCATCAACATCACATGGTACCCATCGGGCTGTGCGCGGATGAGGTTCTGGGTGCCGATGATGCCCTGTGCACCGGGGATGCTCTCGACCACGACGGACTGCCCCAGCAGCTTTTGCAGCGGGCCCTGAAGGATACGGGCCACTCTGTCTTGCCCGCCGCCGGGTGGGCTCGTGACGATGAGCCGGACCAAGCGATCGGGATACCGGCTCGAGTCGGTGGACTGTGCCCAGGCTTGGGTCTGCACCATCGCCAGCGCGGCTGTGCTGACCATGCAAAGTAAAAATCTCAACGAAATCATGCTGTCTCCTTTGTAGTGCAACCATTGAAGCGGTCATTTTTAAAAATCATAGGAATGGCCCTTGTTTTTTGAAAATGATATGAACTGAGGTCGGTCATCAGTTGGGGTGATCGGTTTGATGCGCGACAGAATCATGCACGGCAAGAGGTGTATTCGAATGCGATTGTCGATCAGCCCGCCGACGGGTTGATCGGGTTCGCCCAGCGCGACGATAGGATGCAGTTGGACTGTTAACCATCCGTAGCGCGCCTCGCGAACCTACTCATACAAGTGCTCGAGCAGCAGGTGGAAGTTGGTGTTCGACGTGATGTTATGGACACAGAGCCATATGTAATTGGTCGTCATTTCTGCGGCGCTCCTGTTGTCTTCCCTTCCACCAACGCCAGAATCTCCCTCGCATCCGGCCCCCAGCGAGCCGTCAGCTCTTTGATCTCGCTTCGCAGCGCCGCAGCATCACCCACGTCCGGCTCGAGACCGGCTGTGCGGATTGCCTCGACGACTTCGGTCTGCGTCATGGCCTGCCGCACCGCGTTGGCGATCTTCTCAACGACGGCTGGATTCATGCCAGGAGGGCCGACCAGTGCAAGCGAGCCCGTAGAGAAGTACGGACGAATCGATTCAGAGAACGCAGGGGCGAGGGGTGCTTCCCCTGCGCGGGTCGATCCTGACACGGCGACGAGGCGAACGCCTTTGCCCATTTGTGCGGAAAGCAATGCCGTGGCCACATCGGTAGTGTAGATATGCACTTCCCCCGCAGCAACCGCGGTTGCAGCCTGACCGCCCGTCTTGTAGGGCACGGCCAGCATCTCCGCGCCAACCTTTCGAGCCGCCATGGCCATGGCCAAGTGCCCGGACATGCCCACGTTGGCGTAGGACACCTTGTTCGGATTGGCCTTGGCGTACTGCAGAACATCGAGCAGGTCCTTGCCGGGAATCGTCGGGTGGGCGATGACGGCGAGCCGGAAGTACGCGAAGGGAATGATGGGCGTGATGTCCTTCGACAGGTCGTAGGGCGCTTTTTCCATCACGAAGCCCGACGTGAACTGCTGGCGGGTGTTCATCAACATCACACGGTACCCATCAGGCTGTGCGCGGATGAGATTCTGGGTGGCGATGATGCCCTGTGCACCGGGGATGTTCTCGACGACGACAGGCTGTCCCAGCAGCTTTTGCAGTGGGCCCTGGAGGATGCGGGCCACTCTGTCTTGGCCGCCGCCAGCTTGGGTCGTGGTCATGATCCGGATCAAGCGATCGGGATACCGGCTTGAGTCGGCGGACTGTGCCCAGGCTTGACTCTGCACCACCGCCAGCGCGGCTGTGCCGGCTATGCAAAGTAAAAATCTCATAGAAATCATGCTGTCTCCTTCGCCGCGCAACTTTTTGAGCGGTCATTTTCAAAAAGCATAGGATTGGTCCTGATCTTTTTAAAATGATATGAACTGAAGTCGGTCATCAGGTGGAGTGATGCGAGGCCTTGGGACATTTTTTATTAAGATGATTGTTTCGGTTCACCCTGAGGGGCCACCTGCCGCGGGCTCGATTGCGCAAGGCACGCGCGAACATGACGATGGTGATCAGAACCCATCTTCTTCTTGATGTCCTGGTCGATGCAGATCAGCGCATGCACCGGCTACCGCCAGAACCCACCGCCTTAGACTTCGCCGTCGTAGTTTTTGACCTAGGGGCACCAACCGGAATAGGTTTAGGCCACCGGCAGCCTGATTCGCGTCTTTACCGGTTCTAGCGGCGACCGCGCTTAAATCGGTGTGCGCTTGGGCGGCGGCACGCCTACCACGGCCATGCGGATGGTTTCACTGCCGTTGTTGAGCAGTTGATGTTCCACCACGTCCGGCGCCATATGGATCACTTCGCCAGGTCCGACCTGCTGCTCGCGCGTCTCGCCGCTGTCGGTCTTCCACTGCATCACGCCGTGACCGCTGATGATGAAATAGATTTCCTCGAAGTCACTGGGGTACTCGACTTCGACGCTCTCGGTGCGGTACTTGTCGTGCCGGTGCCAAGAGTGAGGGCTGAAGCCCGGGTTGATATCGTCGAGAGCGAAAAAGAGTTTTTCCGTAACGATGACGCGCTTGACCAGCCCGGCTTCCTTGCCGAAGCCGCGTATGTTCTGCCCTGCCAATTCATTCGTCTTGATGATATTGAGTGGTGTCATCACAGTCTCCTAGTCGAGCTTAATTTTCAAGCTCTGCACAAACGGCAGCGCAGCTGTGCCGACCATGCAAAGTAAAGTTTTCATCGAAAGCATGCTATCTCCTTCGCAGCTCAACGATTTGAGCATTCATAAACTTTGAGAATAGGGTTGGCACTGGCTTTTTGAAAATGATATGAACTGAAGTCGGTCATCAGGTGGGGTAATGCGAGGCATCGGTACATCCTTTCGACAGGTGATTGTTTTGTATCACCTTGAGGGCCCACCCGCCGCGAGCTCAATTGCGTCAGGCTCGCGCGAATATGGCGACGGTGATCAGAATCACATCTTCTTCTTGAGGGCCTGCTCGATCCAGAACCGCCCATGGACCGGCTGCCACCGGAAACCGCCGCCATAGGTTTCGCCGTGTAGTTTTAGACCTCGGGCTATCAGGCGGCATACGTGTGGACCACCGGCAGCCAGATGAAGGGCGCCTTGCCCGGGTTATAGATGTAGAGCTCCTTGCCCGATCTGGCCACTTGTCGGAAAGCGGCATTGTCGATTGACGGGTGGAACAATGGTGGGGGTTGGTGGCACCAGCAAAAACGACGGTCGCGATGCTGGAAAAACTGCGCACCCAGGTGGCGAACGCCATGTGTCATCTGATCATTGATGTTCACTGCCATTTCACGACGGTGGTTCCGTGCCTTATCACTGCGGGCAGTGTCGAGACATTGCGCAGGACATGGGATTGCCGCTGTTTGAGTTATCGGTACTTCGCAATGGGTACTTCAACACCTGTCTGTATCAACAGCCGGGAATCGACATGCTGCATGAAGTGCTGACGAGCGCAAAAATTGTGTTTGCCTCCGAGACGGTTCGTGCGTTCAGGGGCGTCGATCCCAGGACGGGTCAGGCATTCGACGACACCCGCCCTTGTTTCGATGCTTCGCGCCCGGCCGATTCGACATCAAGAATCAAATATTTTTGGACAGCGCGCTCGGCGTATATGCTAGAGTATTTGATTGCCCTTTTTGCGCAAGAATCGATCTGCAGTCGGTCAATTGACTGCAGCACCCTCTTGATGGAGCAAGTCTCATGATCGGACTCAAAGTTCTCAAGCGCAGGCGAGCGGTGCCTGCCGAATTGGCCCTGCAATTCATCGGCGTGCCGGTTTCCAATGTCAGCGATTGCATGTCACGACTGTTTGGGGGCGGGGCAGGCCTGCGGCCGATGCACAGCGGCCGCCCAATGAGCGGCCCGGCGCTGACCGTACGGACCCGGCCTGGCGATAACCTCATGATCCACAAAGCGCTTCAGATGGCCGCCCCGGGCGACATCATCGTGGTAGACGCGGGCGCCGACCTGAGCAATGCGGTGATCGGCGACCTGTTGGTCGGCGTTGCTGTCCAGCGCGGACTGGGTGGATTGGTGATCAATGGCGCAATTCGCGATGCCAGGGCGGTGCGCGAGGGTGATTTCCCTATCTTTGCAGCAGGGGTCACTCATCGTGGCTCTTACAAGGATGGGCCCGGTGAAATCAATGTGCCGATCGCGATTGATGGAATGGTGATCGAGCCAGGCGATCTGATCATCGGTGACGACGATGGCGTGCTGTGCGTGCCCTTCGACCATGTTCAGTCAGTGCTTTGCGCAGCCAGAAAGAAAGCTGACGCAGAGGCCGTGACGGCAAAGGCGATTGCCGCCGGACAGCTTGACACCGCATGGATCGATGCGAAGCTGCACCAGCTGGGATGTCTGATCGAATCGCCAAGATGATGACGCACAGTCGACACCGCTGAACCAAGCACCAACCGCTACGTCACTGATGTGAGACCCTTAACGCCTTTGCGAGCGATGGGCATGGCCACGCAGCCTGAAGCGTTCACTTCTATCACAAAGACTCTCACATACTCAGCCGCGACAGCGGTGGTATCGTGCTGACGAGCGTGCACCGCTATTTCAGCCTCTTCGGGCTGCAGCCGCATCGCACCGAAACCTTCAAGCTATCGACCGTTCTGCTGTTCATCGAGTCGCTGCACGATGTCGTCGGTCTGTACCTGAATCCGCCAAAAAACATGCTTGCTCTGTGCAAAGACGGGAAGAGCCAATGCCGGGCACTCGGGTTAAAACAGCCAACCTTGCTGATGGTGCTGAACTACGTCGAGGGCGTCACGCACGATGATGTGGGTCACGGCACCACAACGTGGTTTGCCGCAATGAATGTGCGCGACAACTCGGTCTTCACTTCGTGCAAGCCCCGCCATCGGCACCACGAGTTCCTCGAGTTCCTAAGCCGATTTGACAAGTTGATCCCCACTGATCTCGATTTGCGCCGCCTCGTGAAAAACTATTCCAGCCACAAACATCCCAAGGTCAAGGCTTGGCTGGCAGTGCGTACCCGCTGATATCTGTTTTTCATCCCCACCTACTCATCCTGTCTCAACCAAGTCGAGCGATTCTTCTAAATCCTCGCCAACAAGTCGATCTGGGCACGAATCAGCGGAACGGGACACTAGGCGGTTTCACGCTGGTGTTTGATCGCGTCCCAGCCGTGGGAGGCCAGAAATTTTTCGCCCACGGCAACCGCTTCGGCCTCAAGCGGCGTGGCCAAGGTGTCATTCCAGCGGTTCATGAAACCAAAAATGGCAATGACGCCGACGATTTCGACGATCTGGTTTTCCGACCAGTGTTGGCGCAATTGCGCAAACATTTCGTCCGTGACGTCATTGGGCACTGCGCCAGCGGCCAAGGCAAAATCCAAGGCGACGCGCTCGGCTGCGGAGTAAAGCGGACTGGCGTTGTATTCCCAGATGGCCGCTACTTTTGCCTCCTCGACGCCCTTGTGCAGCGCGAACCCGATGTTGTGCGCCATGCAGTACTGGCAGCCGGCGGCGCGGCTGACCATGTGTCCGATCAGGCGTTTGAAGCCATGTTCGACCTCGCCCTCCGGGTCCCAGACCGCTGCATGCATCTGCGCAAAGCCTTTGACCATCTTGGGCTTGCGCTGCATGATCAACACGCTGTTCGCGACGAAGCCATTGTTTTTGCGCGAGTGCTCGAATAGTTCCTTGAGTTCCGGCGTGTGCAATTCAGGCAGCGGCTGCATCCGCGGGGTGGGTAACTGGCGATTGTTCATGATGGGATCTCTTGCAAAAAGGTTGGGATCATGAGTCGCCTTACAGCATGACCTCCACCAGCGCAGGGCCCTGTACCGCCAGCGCCTTTTGCAGGCCAACACTGAACTCGCTCATGTCGCTCACGCGGCATGCCTGCATGCCCATGCCTTTGGCAAGCGCCACCCAATCGAGGTCTGGACGGTCCAGGCTCAGCATGTCGGTGGCGCGTTGGCCTGGCACGCCAGCGCCCACACCGCTGAACTCGCCCAGCAAAATCTTGTAGGCCCGGTTGGCGAAGATGACGACGGTGATGTCCAAGTTTTCACGCACCATGGTCCACAGCGCCTGTAAGGTGTACATGCCGCTGCCGTCGCCCTCCAGCGCAATCACTTTGCGATCGGGCGCGGCAATGGCAGCCCCCACTGCGGCGGGCAAGGCAAAACCGATGGACCCACCCGTGACGTTCAGCCAGTCATGCGGGGCTGCACCTTGGGCGGCCTTGTCAAAACTGCGGCCCGTGGTGACTGCTTCATCCGCCACGATGGCGTTGGCGGGCATCAGCGCCATCAACAGGCGGGCCACATTGTCGGGATTGATCGAGCCATGGAAAGATTCCATCGCCTGTGCAACGTTGGGGGCCGCCACAAGGGCCACCGGGCCAGTGCTCGCACCCAGCTCATCGCTGAGGGCTTGCAAGGCGGCCTGCAAATCATCGGTACGTGATGCCAGCGTGATGCATTCGCAACCTGGGCGGCTTAAAACGCCGGGCTTGCCAGGGTAGGCGAAAAAAGCCACTGGCTCCTTGGCACCCACCAACACAATTTTGTCGAACTGGGCCAGCACTGCCAACGTGGGATCGACCGCATAAGGCAGGCGCGGCACCATCACCCTCCCGGCACCGCGTTCCAGTCGGGGAACTAAAGACTCGGACATCACCGCGCAACCCGTGGCGGCAGCGATGCGACCAGCCCATACGGTGGCATTGGCACGCAAGGCCCGCCCGCCCAGCAGCAGCAAGGTGGTGGGCCCCAGCCGTAGCGCTTGCGCTGCCTGGCGAATGCTTTCGTCGCTCAGCACGGCTTCTGGTTCAGTTTGCACCAGAGCGTTGGCCCGACGGATAGCATTCTGGCCAAAGGCATCCGGTTGGCTGGCAGGGAACGTGGTTTCAGTCCAAGCGGTATCGGCCGGCAGAATCAGTGTGGCGATGCGCCCTGGGCGGCTGTTTGCTTGGCGGATAGCCTCTTGCCCGTCGGCCTGAATGGTTGATGCGCTAGGCGACGAATGCACCCAGTTTGACATGGGCCGCGCCAGCATGTCGATGTCCGAGGTAAGTGGCGCATCCAGTTGCAGGTGGCCCGTAGCGTGATCGCCAACAATGTTGACAATGCCGGAATTGGCCTTTTTGGCATTGTGCAAATTCGCTAGCCCATTGGCCAGACCCGGCCCCAAGTGCAACAAGGTGGCAGCAGGCCGGTCTTTGATGCGGTAATACCCGTCGGCAGCGCCAGTGACTACACCCTCAAAGAGTCCCAACACGCAGCGCATGCCATCGACCTTGTCGAGTGCCGCGACAAAATGCATCTCCGAGGTGCCAGGGTTGGCAAAACAAACTTCCACGCCACCGTCCAGCAGCGTGTGTACCAGGGTCTCGGCGCCGTTCATGGGGCAACCCGGACAAGGTCGGTTTTTCGATACAGGCTGAATTTCATACGATGTCTTTAATTAAGATTTTTTTAAAACGAAGCGCATAGGCGTTTTTAATGCCCAAGTTCTGCACCACCGCCGGCGCGGCTGTGCCGACCATGCACAGTTAGTTTCTTATCGAAAGCATGCTGTCTCCTTCGCAGAGCAACGGTTTGGTCGATTGTTCTTATTGAGCATAGGGTTGGCCCTGGTCTTTTGAAAATGATATGAACTGAAGTCGGTCATCAGGTGGGGTAATGCAAGGCGTCGGCACATACTTGTGAAAGGCGATTGTTTCGGGTCACCTGGAGGGCCCACCTGCCGCAGACTCAATTGCGCAAGGCACGCGCGAAAATGGCGACGGTGATCAGAATCACATCTTCCTCTTGAGGTCCTGCTCGATCCAGCTCCGCGCATGCACCGGCTACCAGAACCCGCCGCCATAGATTTTGCCGTCGTAGGTCTTGACCCAAGGTCACCAGGCGGACTACGTGTATGCCACTGGCTGCCAGATGTAGGGCGCCATGTCCGGGTGGTAGACGTAGAGCTCCTTGATCGATTTGAGCCCCCCTGTCCGAATGATGAATCAAGGCTTCAGAGGGTACGGCGTTTCATCGCGTTTGGCATGGAGGCCAAGCGACTCGGGTTTGCGTTTGCGTTTGCGTTTGCGTTTGCGGGCAACATGGCGCATTTAGCCAGATGGGGCGATTTGCAGCGCTTTGCACATCGGCACGACCCTGCAAGTGTCACAGTGTTTGTCGACAAACGCCATCGCGCATGCCTTCGTCAACTTCGTGCTGTCGAGCCCGGTTGTTGAGGGCTTGTGGCACGCAGCCGATCTTGGGTGCCATGGACTCAATGGTGGCCCACAGTGAGAGGTACGCGCCTCGGTGTTCGAGCACCAGACCAACAGCACGTTCGCGAACCTCGGTTTAAAAACGGTTTGATTGCTTGCTCATGGTTTCATATTCTCAAAGTGTGCTGCCTCCTCAAAATCCGAGGCGATTCAGTTGATGGTCTTGGCCTGCTGCTTATCAGGTCCACTAATGTTCAGCATCACTGAAGATCATTAGCCAAAGTAAGTCAGTATTTATAGGATCGACGACTGAATTCAAACCAACTCCAAAGAAAAACCAATGCGGACAACGATCACCAAGAATGCAGACAGCCAAGAATTGCTGAGTGTGAGTGCAACATTCCATTTCCAAGATCGCGCCACGGATGCGGCTACGCAGGCAACTCGAGGTGCGCAACTTGCAGGTGGCTTAATCGCATTAGGCTTGCGAGAAGGTGATGTCTTGGCGGTGTTATTGCGAAATTCTGAGTTGTTTGTAGACGTCATTCATGCTTGTCGTCAAACTGGCATCAGCTTTTGCCCAATCAACTGGCACTTTACTGCCGACGAGGTCAGTGTGTTGCTGTTGGACAGCGGTGCGAAAGCTTTACTGGCACATGGTGACCTTCTGGATGGCATCTGTCATGTGGTGCCACAAAGCGTTGCATTGTTGACAGTTGGCCAAAGTCGCTCCCCGACCTCACGGCCCTACGAGACTTGGTTATCCACTCAGCCCGCCTACAGTGGCCCAAAGGTTTCCCCTGGCGGCCACATGGTTTACACCTCAGGTACCACAGGCCGACCCAAAGGAGTGGTTCGCGACCGAATTCCTTTAGCAGAGCTTGAGTCCCGCTTGGCTCAATCTAAGCGTCTGGTAAAAATTGCACTTGGGATCAGTGCTGGTTGCCGAGCTTTGGTGCCTGCACCGCTCTACCACAGCGGTCCGAGTACTTTCTTGCAGCAAGCCTTGCTCCATGCCGAGAGCGTGGTGCTCATGCCTCACTTTGACGCCGAACAATTACTGGCCCTGATTGAGCGTCACCGCATTGACGTCGTCTATTTGGTGCCCATCATGTACGTGAGGCTGCTGCGCCTCCCTGAGGCGGTACGTCTCAAATACGATATCTCTTCTTTGCGTTTCGTAGCTTCTACGGGTTCCCCTTGTTCGCCAGACGTTAAGCGTTCCATGATTGAGTGGTTTGGCCCCATCATCAATGAGACGTATGCGTCAAGCGAAGCTGGGATGATCACTTCTATTACCGCAGCCGAAGCACTTCAGCGCCCAGGCAGTGCAGGCCGCCCAGTCTTGGAGGCCAAAGTTCGTATCTTGAATGAAGCGGGTGAGCAACTTCCCACGGGTGAAATCGGTCTGATTTACGTGCGGCAACCTATTTATCCCGACTTCACTTACCGGCATAACGACGCTGCGCGGCGCGCCATTGAGCGTGAGGGGCTCATTTGCCTAGGAGATATGGGATACCTGGATGCAGATGGTTATCTCTATTTGTGCGATCGTGCATCAGACATGGTGATTTCTGGTGGTGTCAACATCTATCCTGCTGAAATAGAGCACCGCTTACTCGCATGCCCTGGTGTTGCAGATTGCGCTGTATTCGGTGTTCCAGATCCTGAGTTCGGTGAACGATTGCATGCAGTGGTAGAGCCATTGCCGGGTGAAAAGCCCACTTTAGAAGATATGCAAGCCTGGCTGCAGGCTGGTCTTGCTGCTTTTAAAGTACCCCGCAGCATTGACTTAGCACCGCTGCCACGCGACGACGCTGGAAAAATAGCCAAACGGCGTCTTCGCGACCAACATTGGCAAGGCCAATCAAGGCGTGTTTGAGTTTTCATTCATTGCAATCAAACCCAAATAACGTACTTTGAAAAGGCAAATTAATGGACTTAAATTACTCTCACGAGGAAACAAAGTTTCGAGAAGAAGTTCACCACTGGCTCAAATTTAATTTGCCTGGGGATATTCGCCAAAAAGTCATTGGTTATCAAGAGCTGACCAAAGAAGATTACCAGCGTTGGCACAAGATTTTGGCCGTCAAGGGTTGGTCTGTGCCGCACTGGCCGGTGGAGTGGGGTGGTACAGGTTGGGACATGACCCAACGCTATATTTACGATGAAGAATTCGCCTTGGCAGGTGCGCCCAGATTGCCGCCTTTTGGCCCTGCTATGTGTGCTCCCGTGCTTTTGAAGTTTGGCACATCTGTCCAAAAGGAACAGTTCTTACCTCGCATACGCGAGGGCGATGATTTTTGGGTGCAAGGCTACTCCGAGCCTGGTGCTGGTTCTGATTTGGCTGCAGTTAAAACACGCGCTGAACGCGTTGGAGCTCACTATGTGATCAATGGCCAAAAAATTTGGACCACACTGGGTCAGCATGGTGATTGGATATTTTGCTTGGTTCGCACAGACCCAAACGCCGAGAAGCGTCAAGAAGGCATCAGCTTCATCTTGATGGACATGAAAACCCCGGGCATCACTGTTCGTCCTTTGATTTTGATGGATGGCGGTCATGAAGTGAATGAGATTTTCTTCGACAATGTCAAAGTTCCTGTACAGAATTTGGTTTTCGAGGAAAACAAGGGGTGGACCGTTGCCAAATATTTGCTCGGCCATGAGCGCATGGGGTCCGGAAGTGTTGGTGCCAGTCGGCGCGAATTGGCAGCTTTGCGGGCATTGGCACAGCGTGACATGAAAAACGGCAAGCCCCTGATTGAAGATTTGCGATTCAAAGACAAGATATCTCGTGTGGAGATCGAACTCGATGCGTTGGAAATTACTTCAATGCGCTTTCTAGATCAGATGCGACGGACAGGCCAAGCTCCAGGCGCTGATGTGTCAATGCTCAAGATCAGAGGGACTGAGGTGCAGCAGATGATTACCGAGTTGGCGATGCAAGCAGCAGGACCCAATGCGCAACCCTTTAGGTCTGTATCCAACGGTGTTATTGATCCTTTCACATCGCGTTTGGCACCTCGCTACTTTAATTTTCGCAAGGCGAGTATTTATGCAGGATCCAATGAAATTCAGCGCAACATCATTGCAAAGATGAGCTTGGGCTTGTGAGGAAAATCGATGAACTTTGAACTCACATCAGAACAAAAACAATTGGCTGATTCGGTCAGCAAATTTTTGAACAACGAATACAGTTTTGAAAAGCGCAAAGCCATCCTCAACTCTGAATCTGGAGTAAACGAGTATGTCTGGAAAACTTTTGCCGATCTGGGTTTGACTGCTATATCGCTGCCAGAAGCTGATGACGGTTTTGGTGGTGGTGCGATGGACTTGATGGCGGCCATGGAAGCCATGGGCGAGGCCCTCGTTGTTGAGCCTTTCTTGGAGAATGTTGCTTTGGCAGGACGTCTTGTTTCGCGCATGGGGTCCGATGCCCAGCGTGCCAAGCTGTTACCAGGTTTGATTGGTGGCTCCGAAAGACTGGCGTTTGCCTACTTAGAGCCAGGGCTTCGCTACCAATTGGCCCCTCAGCTTACTTTGGCCAAAGCCAATGCTGGCGTTTGGGTACTCAATGGTCGAAAGTGTCTTGTAACTGGGGCCGCTTCGGCTCGTCACTTGGTTGTTTCAGCGCTCACTGCTCAAGGCGCCAGTCTGTTTATTGTCGACACCCAGGCATCGGGCGTTGAACTGAATCCCAGTCGCACCGTAGACGGATTTCGGGTAGCGGATGTCGCATTTTCAAATGTCTTACTGCATGCTGATGCGTTGCTGGGTGTTGATGGCACTGCGATGCCTTTTATCGAAGAGGCGACGGACTTTGCCACAGCCTTGCTGTGTGCAGAAGCGGTTGGCGCGATGAAAAGCGCCAACGACGCCACACTTGATTACATGAAACAGCGCAAGCAGTTCGGTGTGCCGATCGCATCGTTTCAAGTTTTACAGCACCGCATGGTAGAGATGTACATCACGACCGAACAAGCCCGATCAATGGCTATCTTGGCCGCCAGCAAAGTGGATGACACGACAAACGCCACCGGCCGTGCAAAAGCTGTTTCTGCCGCAAAGATAAAAATCGCAGATGCCGCGCGCCTGGTAAGCCAAGAGTCTGTTCAATTGCACGGAGGTATGGGTATGACGGAAGAGCTCAAGGTATCGCACACCTTTCGCCGTTTAACGATGATTGCTCAGCAATTCGGTGATGCGGATCACCATTTGGAACGATACGCTGACTTGACCTGAGATTTAAACGAACACAATATGGAAAAAAATCACTCACTCTTTTCAAATCTTCGCTTGCCCGTTATTTGCTCGCCCATGTTCATTATCAGTCAGCCTCCTTTGGTCATTGAACAATGCAAGGCTGGTGTTGTGGGCTCAATGCCAGCGCTCAATGCCAGGCCTGCTGAGCTACTTAAAGATTGGCTTGAAGAAATTACATTGACACTGGCTGCACATAATCGAGATTTTCCAAGTCAACCAGCTGCGCCATTTGCCATCAACCAAATTGTTCACAAAAGTAACGATCGATTGGCACAAGACATGGAGATCATTGCGCATTTCAAAGTGCCCTTGGTCATCACATCCTTAGGTGCACGCGAAGAAGTCAATGAAGCAGTTCATGCCTATGGCGGCATGGTCATGCACGACATCATCAACAACACCTTTGCCAAAAAAGCCATCGACAAAGGCGCTGACGGTCTGATTGCTGTTGCAGCGGGTGCGGGAGGGCATGCGGGAACAAAGAGTCCATTTGCGCTGATGCAAGAGCTGCGCAAATGGTTCGATGGACCCATTGCCCTAAGTGGTTCCATTGCCAATGGCAATTCAATTTTGGCAGCTCAAGCAATGGGCGCTGATTTTGCGTACATGGGGTCTGCATTCATCGCGACCGAGGAAGCCATAGCCAGTGACATCTACAAACAGGCCATCGTTGATGGAACATCAGACGATGTTGTGTATTCCAATTTTTTCACCGGTGTCTATGGCAACTACTTAAAAACCAGTATTCGAAATGCTGGTCTAGATCCGGAAAATTTACCTGTCAATGAAGAAAAAACAATGAGTTTTTCTTCAGGACAAGCTGGTAAACCTAAGGCATGGAAAGACATTTGGGGAAGTGGACATGGTATCGGTGCAATCGATCAAGTGTTAAGTACAAAACAATTTGTTAACAAGTTGCACAGTGAATATGTTGCAGCCAGAGGGCGCCTTGGATTTGCATCCCATTAGATGGGTACAGCGCGTGATTGTTGGCGTATGCGACGAGCTAGAAGCCTTAAGAAGCGATCGTGTCAACTTTGGTGAGTTGGTAAGTGTCGCATCGACAAGAATGGCAGGAACATCAGTTGGCGAACGCCAGCAGTGTCATGGTGTCCAGCAGCATGGTGGTGCCGGCCACCAGCATGCTGGCGTTGGCGACTGGACGGCCTCGCGGGTACAGGGAGGCGACCCAAAAGACCACCAGGCAAACCAACTCCAGGAAGCCGCGCATCCACAGGTAGGTGTTGCTGTCCACCAACTTGGCGGTTTCGGGGTTCTGGAGCACGGCATACAGGAAAACACCCTTGACCAACCAGAGGGCAGCGCCAAAATGCAGGAAAGGCGTTTGCTCCATCAGGCTGCGGGTGGGTTTATTCGAGCGCACAGGCGCACCACCGAGCAGGCATTTCAGCTCTTCGGGGGTGATCAGGGGCTCGGCGCGTGGCATGGTTTTAAAATCAGTTTAAAAGTAATGGTTAAATTCTAAGTTGCAACCATCCCCTAAGTGCTGACATCCCTCGGACAAAAGGCAGAAACGGGTAAATGTGTGTAACAACAAGTATTACAGTGTGCGGTTTGACCGCCAGAACGAGGACATGGAATGACACTTTTTCGCCCTGCTACCACCTTGATGGTGCAGTACGCCCATTACCACCGCGATCGCCGCAACATCGCTACCCATTTGCTGGGAATCCCACTGATTTTCCTGTCCATCGGCATTTTGCTGTTGAATCCGGTGTGGTCTGTGGCGGGTCACACGCTCACTCTGGCCTGGGCCATGTGGGCGCTCACCAGCTTTTGGTACCTGAGCCGCGGCAATCTGTTGTTGGGCATGGCCACATCGGTGGTCAATGGCGTGCTGATCGCGCTCGCCCATGAGGTGCCACCCCTGGCGCAAGCCCTGGGGTTGGCGGTATGGCAGGCGGGTTTGGGCCTGTTTTTCATCGGCTGGGTTTTGCAATTCATTGGCCACTATTTCGAGGGCCGCAAACCGGCTTTTGTGGACGACTTGGTGGGCTTGCTGGTGGGTCCCATGTTTGTGGTGGGCGAGGTGCTCATGTCGGCTGGATTGCTCCAGCGCATGCGCATGGTCATCGAGCGCCAGGCTGGGGTGACCCGCTGAGTCTGTTGATGGCGCAGCCGAGAAAAGCCCACGGTTTTGTAGATCGGCACCTTCAGGTCCGATGTTCAGGGCCCTGGCACAGCCTCACGTCGGATCTAAAGCCTGCGACCTGCTAGGCCTCATGCCATCCATTCAAACTGCAGCGTCTGCAATGAATCTCAGACTTTGGGTCTTGGGCTGAATTGTGATCAGTTGAGCATCATGCTCAGCTTGCGCCGGTAGCTCGAGATCATGGCCATGTGGGGATCTTCTTGCAGAGCGGCTTTGCCCATCAACTCGATGCCGCCCGCTGATTTGCCCGTCGCGTCTTGCGTTTTGGGTTTGGGTGGCGTCATCAGCTCCAAAAGGGCGACAAAGGTTTTGCGTGGGGCTTCGTTGTCCCACTTCTTGTCGCGCATGATGATTTCGAGCAGTTCGTCCATGGCCGCTTCCCATTGGCCAATCGCGATCAGCAGGCGGCTTTTGGCAAAACGCGCTTCAAAGTCACGCTTGTTTTGGGCAATCAAGGCGTCAAACTGGTCCAACTCCCATTCACCACGGGGGTCGGTGGTCACAAACTCCAGCGCGTTGAGCCACTGGGTTTGCGCCTCAAAGCGCAGCGGCACCGGGATGCGACTCATGGCGGGGGCCAGCAAGGCGGAGGCTTCGGCCAACTCGCCCAGGCCAATCAGCAGCTTGACCAAGTCAAAACGGGCATCGTCGTTGCCAGGGTTGGTGGCCAAGGCTTGCTCCAGTGCAGCGCGGGCGCTGTCGGCGTCACCGGCTTGCAGGTGCTCTTGGGCTTCTTCGGCGGCGGCTTGGGCTTGTAGCTCTTGTGCAGCCGGCAGGTGTTTGTCCAAAAATTGCTTAACTTGGCCTTCGGGCAAAGCGCCCATGAAACCATCGACGGGCTGGCCGTTTTTCAGCAGCACGCAAGTCGGGATGCTTTTGATGCCGAATGCCTGCGCCAGTTGCTGCTCTTGGTCAGAGTCGATCTTGACCAGCTTGAAGCGGCCCTCGTAAGCGGCCTCGACTTTTTCGAGTACGGGGCCCAAAGACTTGCAGGGGCCGCACCAAGGGGCCCAAAAGTCCACCAGCACGGGCGTGGTCATGGAGGCTTCGATGACCTCGGCTTCAAAGTTTTGTATCGTGACGTCCATCATGGCGGGCAGTGTTCCGGGTTGTGTTTTGGCTCGAAAGGGAGCGAAACCTTAAAATTCAAGATTGATCACGAAAAGCACCCAATGACTCAAGCGCTCATCGGCGTCGTCATGGGTTCCAGCTCTGACTGGGACACCATGCAGCACGCAGTCCAGATTCTCCAACAGTTTGGCATCCCTCACGACGCCCGCGTGGTTTCTGCCCACAGAATGCCGGACGATATGTTTGCCTATGCACAAACAGCGGTGGAGCGAGGCTTGCAGGCCATCATCGCGGGCGCGGGTGGCGCGGCCCACCTGCCGGGCATGATCGCGGCCAAAACCGTGGTGCCGGTGTTGGGTGTGCCGGTACAAACCAAGGCCCTTTCGGGCGTGGATTCTTTGCACAGCATTGTGCAAATGCCCAAGGGCGTGCCGGTGGCCACCTTTGCCATTGGCGCAGCCGGGGCGGCCAATGCGGCTTTGTTTGCTGTGGCCATGCTGGCCAACAACGACCCTGCTTTGCGCCAAAAGCTTGAAGCTTTCCGCGCCGAACAAACTGCCATGGCCCGTGCCATGACGCTTCCTCCAGTGGGGTCCGCATGAACCGCGCTATCCTGCCGGGCTCCATGGTCAATGGCCAGATGGCCACTTTGGGCGTGATGGGCGGCGGCCAGTTGGGCCGCATGTTCGTGCAGGCGGCACAGGCCATGGGTTACTTCACCGCCGTGCTCGATCCCGATGCCGCCAGCCCCGCGGGCTTGATCAGCCACCACCACATTCAGGCCGATTATTTGGACGAGCAGGGCCTGGCACAGCTGATGCAGCGCTGCGCAGCCATCACCACCGAGTTTGAAAACGTGCCTGCACCGGCCCTGCTGACCTTGGGCGCACACCGCCCAGTGGCCCCGGCGTCCGAATCGGTGGCGATTGCGCAAGACCGTGCTGCCGAAAAAGCCCACTTTGTGCGCTGCGGTGTGCCGGTGGCCCCGCACGCGGTGATCGAAACACCCGCACAACTGGCCGCGGTGGGCGAGGATTTGCTGCCCGGCATTTTGAAGACCACCCGAATGGGTTATGACGGCAAGGGCCAGATCCGCGTCAAGACCCACGAAGAGTTGGTGGCCGCCTGGGCAGAGTTGCAAAACGTACCTTGCGTGCTCGAAAAAATGCTGCCACTGCAAGCCGAGTGCTCTGTCATCGTGGCGCGTGGGGCCGATGGGCAGATGGTGAATTTTCCAGTGCAACTGAATCTGCACCGCAACGGCATTTTGGCCGTGACCAGCGTGTACGAAGGCGCTGTACCTGTTGATGTGGCGGCGCAAGCCGTGGCCGCCACCCGCGCTATTGCCGAGGGTCTTCACTACGTGGGCGTGCTGTGTGTGGAGTTTTTCCTGCTCGAAGGTGGCCAACTGGTGGTCAACGAAATGGCGCCCCGCCCGCACAACAGCGGCCACTACACCATGAACGCCTGCGACCAGTCGCAGTTTGAGCTTCAGGTGCGCACGCTGGCGGGCTTGCCGCTGACGCAGCCGCGCCAGCATTCGAGCGCCATCATGCTCAACCTGCTGGGTGATCTGTGGCCTGAAGTGACGCCCACAGGCAAGGGCCCGACCAGCCCCGCTTGGGGCCAAGTGCTGGCGCTGCCCGGCACAAACTTGCACCTGTACGGCAAGCTCTCCGCCCGCCCCGGTCGCAAGATGGGCCACTTGAACATCACCGGTGCCACGCCCGAGGTCGTGCGGGCCACCGCCTTGCAAGCGGCTGCCTTGCTCGGCATTGAAGCGTTTTAAAACCACCATGATCTTGAGTGCCTCTCTTGCTGCCATCGCGCAGGCTGCACATGCTTTGCAGGACGGTCAGTTGGTCGGCCTGCCCACTGAGACGGTGTACGGCCTGGCCGCCAACGCCTGTAACGACGCGGCGGTTGCGAAAATTTTCGTGGCCAAAGGTCGACCGTCAAACCACCCGCTGATCGTGCATGTGGCTGGCGTGGAACAGGTAGCCACGTTTGCATCGCATGTGCCCGAGTTTGCGCAACGTTTGATGCAGGCGTTCTGGCCCGGACCCCTGACCTTGATCCTGCCACGCCAAACCGACGTGGCCGCTACATCGGCCGGAGGACAAAACTCCATTGGCTTGCGTTGCCCCTCGCACCCAGTGGCGCAGGCCTTGCTGCAAGCCTGCGTTCCCTTGGGTGTGCTGGGCGTCTCTGCCCCCAGCGCCAACCGTTTTGGCCGCGTGAGCCCGACCACGGCCGCGCATGTGCAGTCTGAGTTGGGCCCTGATTTGTTGATTCTGGACGGCGGTGACTGCGCTGTCGGGATCGAGTCCACCATCATCGACTGCACGCGGGGCGAGCCGGTGCTGCTGCGCCCTGGGCACATCACGCGCGTTCAAATTGAAGCGGCGTGTGGCCGCGCCGTGCTGGACAAGGACGCACCCCAAGCCGTGCTGGGCCAGCCCGCGCCCCGCGCTTCGGGCACGCTCGAATCGCATTACGCGCCTCGCGCCAAAGTGCGCTTGATGTCGGCGGCCGACATCGCCTCTAAATTACAAGCCTTGGGGCCACACGCCAATAACCTGGGTCTGTGGTCTGCCGAGCGGCCTGCGAACGAGCAGGCCATGGGTTCAGGTGTGGGCGCTGGGGTGTTGTGGCGCCAGCAAGCCACCACAGCCGAACAAGCTGCGCACGACTTGTTCGGTGTGCTGCGCGACTTGGACGCCCGCGGCGTCACGCAAATTTGGGTGCAACTGCCGCCCGACACGCCCGAGTGGGAGGGCGTGCGGGATCGGTTGCAACGGGCTGCGGCTTAAGGCCGGATCACTTCACCAGATCGAACAAACCTTTGGCTTGTGCGTGGCAGAACGGTGGTGCGTAAGTGCCGTGGTAATTGGCAATATTGGCCATGGTGATCGGTCCATAGGTCGCTTCGATGTAGGGGTGTACATCCACCGAAGTGACGTTGGTCAGGCCTTTGGCATCAAATGCCGCCATCATGACGGACTGGTGAACTGCTGCGGGCACGGTGGGGTCACCACTGCCGCTGCACAGCATGGTTTGTGATTTGGGAGACCAATCCAGCAAATCGTTCTTTTTGGCCGCCAAGAAGGTCGGATTGTTGGGGTTGGTCAGAATGTCACTGCTGAAGCTGGACTGGAACAAAGCATCACGCGCTTGGTTGGGGGTCTCGCCATTGATGCCCGGCAATTTGCCGGATGTGACCAATGTGGTGTAGTTCAAAGTGGCGCTGGGCAGCAAGCTCTCAATGCCATCTGCATAGGGTGCTTTGAAAGCGTCAGAGACATTGCTGTAGAGGTTGCCATAAATCTTTTGCCATGCGGTGACCAGGTAGGGCACAAAGAACTGATAGCCGGCAATGGCGTCCGGAATTTTCATCGAGCCCGACATGTTGTAAGGACCCGCCAAGTGAGCGCCTGCCACCACATTGATTTCGGAGGACAGGCTCTTTTCGATGGCGCGGTGTGCCGCCATGGAGGCGTGGCCGCCTTGTGAGTAACCGGTCAGCATGACCTTGCCATTGAGGCTGCCGCCTTGGGACGACACGGCGTTTCGCGCAGCTCGGATTGAATCGATGACCGATGTGGCCTCAGAGTCAGCGTGCAAGTAGGGGTGGTAGCTGTAATTGGATTTGGCAAAGCCCAGGTAATCGGTAGCGACCACGGCATAGCCTTGGCCAGCGTACATGGCGGCCAAGAGCCCAGTTTCGCCATCAAGCGGGTTGGCCAATGTGCGAGTCTTTTGCACATCGGTTCCTTTCGCGTAGGCCACGAGTGGGGCTGCTGCCGTGCAACCTGCGCCCGTTGGCAGCAGCAAAACACCGGATGCGTTTGAGGATTCGCCTTTGGCGCCCGGCGTCACATAATTGAGACTGACCAGCTTGACATCGCATTTTGCAGGGCCGCTCAGGGCGATCAATCCACTTGCATCGAGTTGCGCTTTGGTCAGTGTTGCCAGAGTTGACGGACTCTCAAGCAGTGAACCGTTGACCGGATCGGAGCCACCGCAAGCGGCAAGAAGTGCAGCAGCGCTGATGAGGGAAAGACTGAGTTTGAAAGTTGCCACGTTGGAGTCTCCTTTTGATTTGTAAAATCGAACGATCGTGCGATTCTGTTAAATCCTAAAGCTAGTATTCCTTGTGGGCCATGGGGTTAATACCCATTTACAGCTATTCCTTATTCCTCAGCGGTACCGCAGCTTCATCACCAAAATCATCAGCGCCAAACTGGTGGTGATGGCGTTGGCGATGATGATGGGCCAGGCCACCATCAAGATGCCGTAAACCAGCCACAGGGCTACGCCCACTGTGAAAAGGCTGTACATGACCAACGAGATGCCGCTCACGTCACGGGTTCGGAAGGTTTGCCAGGCTTGCGGGATGAAGCTGGCGGTGGTCAGGAAGGCGGCCAAAGAGCCGACCCAGTCGATGAGGTTCATGGTTGGTTGGTGGGTTTGTGGTGCGCGCCAGCGCGGGTTGCTGGGGTGTCTCGCACCGTCCATTCCAGCAGTTGGTCAAGAGCAGCCCGGGCCTGGTGGGCGTTGGGGTGGTGCAGCACCACCACCAGGGTGTAGCGCTGGCCGCTTTGGCCCTGCACATACCCGGCGACCGAGGCCACATCGCGCAGCGAACCGGTTTTGAGCCAAGCGTTGCCGATCACGGGCGACTGCGGGCTGCGGTCTTTGAGTCGGACGGCGGTGCCGTCCACACCGGCAATGGCCAGCGAGTCGACAAAATGCCGGGCGTGCGGGCCGGCGTGGGCGGCTTGCAGCAAGGCCGTCAGAGCCTGCGCGGTGCTGCGTTCGGTGCGTGACAGACCCGAGCCGTTGTCCAACACCGGCTCATCTTGCCCGGCAAAGCCTTGACGCCACCACTGCGACAGGCGCAAGCGTGAGGCCTCAAAACGTCCGGGAGCGCCCATCTCGCTCGACAGCGTCAGGTACAGCTGCTGCGCCATCACGTTGTTCGAGAACTTGTTGATGTCCTGGATGATCTCGGACAAGGGCAAAGAGGGCGCTTCCAAGAGCAGCTTGGCCGATGTCGGGCGAGTGCCGTAGCGCACCTTTCCCGCGAGTTGCCCGCCCGCTGCCTGCCACAAGGCTTGCATGACACGCGGTGCATACGTTTCGGGCTCGGGGTAGGCCACGGGCCATTCGCGTTCGCCGCAGCTGGCGGGGTAGCGGCCCGCAAAGCGCACCTGTTGCGGTTGGCTGAAGTCAGCTTGCAGTTGGCGACGCCAGTCACTGCAAGGGGCTTGGCTCAGGGGCAGTTGGGTGGGGGCAGAAAAGCCTGCCAGCGGCGGCTCAAAGCGCACCTGCACCTGGCCGCTGACGGTATCGGGCGTGAACTTGTAGACCACCGCCTTGAAGTTGAGCAGCAAACCGTCCGGCCCTACGTTGTAGGGCCGCAGCGGTTCGTCGTCAAAGGGCTCGCTGCGTTCGCGCACCTCGAACACGCTGCGATCGAGCACGATGTCACCGCGCACCTCGCGCACGCCCGCCGCGCGAACTTGCGCCAGCAACTCTTGCAGACGCTCGACCACCAACTTGGGGTCACCGCTGCCGCGCACGATCAGGTTGCCCTGCAGCACGCCATCGCGCACCGAGCCATCGGTGTACACCCGGTTGCGCCAGACGTGGTCTGGTCCCAGCAGGCTCAAACCCGCATAAGTGGTGAACAGCTTCATGACCGAGGCCGGGTTGACGCTGGCTTGGGCGTGGTGCGACAAGTGACGTGGCTGGGCGGTACTGGAGGCTGCGCCCCTGGGCAGGGGGGCGATGAGCACACTCAGGGCCGAAGGGGGAACTTGGGCCTTTTGCAGGGTTTGGAGGACATCTTTGGGCAGCGTGGCTTGGGTGCGGGCTGGACTGGCCAGAGCCGCGTTCAGCACCAAAGCTGCACAGGCTGCGTGGGCCAGGGCGAGAAATAATGGGCGCAGGGCTCGGGAGCAGGTCATCTGGCGAGTCTAACGGCCGCACAGAGCCACAAGGCCCACACGGGAGGTCCCAATGGGGTCAACGGGCGCCCCAGATCGCGCCGGGGTAGCAGCCCCGTATGATTCGGGCCATGCGATTTTCTTCAAAAACCGTGGACCTGGCTTCGGCGGTCATCACGGTGCTCATTTGGTCGGGTTTCATTGTCATTGCGCGGGCCTCGGCGTCTCGGGGCTTGCTGCCCATGGACATCGCGCTGGCACGCATTTTGGGAGCCAGCGCGGTGTTGCTGCCTTGGGCTTGGTGGCTCATGCGGCCAGCACGCCGGGCGGGCCAAAAAGTCGGTTCCTTGTGGGGCCTGTCGCCACTTCCTTTGCGTCAGACGGTACAGACCGGTTTTTTGGGCGGTTTTTTGTATGCCATCCTGGCCTACACAGGTTTCTTTTACGCACCGGCCTCGCACGCCTCTGTGCTCATGCCCGGCAGCCTGCCTCTGTGGACCACCTTGCTGGCCTGGTTGTTCCTGCGCGAAAAAGTGGCTGCCACCCGCGCCGTGGGACTGGGCTTTATCGTGTTGGGCGATGTGCTGGTGGGTGGCGCGAGCTTGCTCATGGCCTTTGATGGCGGCGAGGTCTGGAAGGGTGATTTGCTGTTCATGACGGCCGCCCTGTGTTGGGCCGGTTACAGCGTGCTGGTGCGCAGCCAGGGCTTTGATGCAGTGCGTGCCACCATGGCCATCACCGCGTTTGCTTTTGTCTGCTTTTTGCCCTTATTTGCCTTGCTGGTGGCCTTGCAGATTTTGCCCACGCAGCTGCACCAGGCACCGTGGTCCGAAATTTTGTTCCAAGCGGTGTTCCAGGGGGTGGGCTCTGTCGTCATTTCGGGCATCACCTTCACACAGATGGTGCGCCACTACGGCCCGGTGCGCTCAACCATGATCACGGCACTGGTGCCGGGCTTGTCGGCGCTGGGGGCGGTGTGGTTTTTAGGTGAGCCCATGCACTGGAATTTGCTGACCGGGCTGGCGCTGGTGACCAGTGGTATTTTGTTTGGAGTGCGGCAGGCCATAAAACCTGCGCCCTCCCCCACCTCACCCCGGACCGGAGGCCAAGCATGAGCGTCAACCAAGAGCGCCGCTGGCTGGCCTTTGACACCAGCACCGATGTGCTGTTCTTGGCCGTGGCACGCGGCGAGCAGGTCTGGACGCAAACCTTGCCCGGTGGCGCACAAGCCTCCAGCGGTTTGATCCCGGCGGTGCTGGCGCTGCTGGCCGAAGCCGACATGCCGCTGTCTTCGCTGGATGCCATCGTGTTCGGCCGGGGGCCGGGGTCGTTTACCGGCTTGCGCACCGCCTGCGCCGTGGCGCAAGGCCTGGCCTTTGGGGCCAATGTGCCCGTGTTGCCCGTCGACACCTTGCTGGCCGTGGCCGAAGAGGCGCGCTGGACGCAAGCGCACGCGGGTGCCATCACACCTGACGCAGCGCTCACCGTGCTGGCGCTGCTGGATGCCCGGATGGACGAGGTGTACAGCGCCGCTTACCGCTGGGAGCCGGTGCCGGGGGCAACCCATGGCCGTTGGCAGGAAGCCGGGCCCTTGCAAGTAGGTGCCCCCGAAAAACTGCACATGCCCTGTGACCAAGTGGTGCTTCAGGCGGGCAACGCTTTTGCCACATATGGCGACCGACTGCCCCATGTGGCACCCGATGGCTTGCGCTGCGAGGCCCTGCCCACCGCCACCTCTTTGCTGCGCTTGGCGCCAGCTTTGTGGGCGCAGGGCCTGGCCGTGTCGGCCGAGCAAGCCATGCCCCTGTACATTCGCGACAAAGTGGCCAACACCACTGCCGAGCGTGATGTCATGAAGGCGCAGACCGTGGCGGCCAAGAATGCTTTGGTCAAGGCCGCAACCCAGCCGTGAGTCTGTCGATGAAGCTCACACCAGCGCAGGACAGCACCCTGCCCTCAGAGGCCACGCGCAACCGCGTCACGCTGGCCCCCATGTCTCAGGACGATCTGGACGCTGTGATCGCCATCGAGCAAACCGCCTACAGCCACCCTTGGACGCGGGGCAATTTCCGCGACTCGCTCAACCCCTTGTTTGAAGCCCAGTGCCTGTGGTTGGATGGCGAATTGCTGGGGTACTTTTTGGCCATGCACGGCGTGGATGAAATGCACCTGCTCAACATCACCGTCGCCCCGGCGCACCAAGGCCAGGGTTGGGGGCACATGATGCTGGACGCGCTGACGCTGATGTCACGCCATGTGGATGCGCAATGGCTGTGGTTGGAGGTGCGCCAAAGCAACCAGCGCGCCTTGCAGGTGTATGCGCGTTACGGCTTCAAGCAGGTCAGCATCCGCAAGGATTACTATCCCGCAGGCCGCCAACAGCGTGAGCATGCGGTGGTGATGAGTATGAAACTGTGAGCCCCCACATGAGCGACCCCACACAATTTGATCTGGATGACCGCCAACGCGCCATGCTGGCCGAGATGGGCGTGCGCGTGTGGTGGCCGCAACGCAGCCTTGCCGAGCCACAAGCTGTGGCGGGCGAAGCACTGACCATGGCCACAGTGAGGGCGATGCCAGCGACTGGTGTGTCCGTCGCTGCTGGGGCTACGCTCTCCTCACCGCCGACGGCACCCGTCACAGCTGCTCGCCCCGCTGTGCGTGCGCCTGCAGCCCAAGTGCCAAACCCAACGAAGGCCGCAAACCATACGAATGGTTCTGCTTTGACGCCTTTGCCCGAAGGCTTGTCCAGCATGGGCTGGTCCGAGCTGGAAACTGCTGTGAAAGCTTGTCAGTCGTGCGGCCTGTGCGCTTCACGCCAAACGCCCATTTTGGGCACAGGTCAGGGCACCGCCCGCTGGATGGTGGTGGGCGACTTGCCCTTAGAAACAGACGAACAGCAGGGTCAGCCCTTCACCGGGTCGGAAGGCGTACTGCTGGACAACATGCTCAAAGCCGTGGGCGTGCGCCGCCAAGGCTCGCCAGACCCCGGCGACGCCACTGCAGCGCCACCGCAAGCCTGTCTGACCCACGCCGTCAAATGCCGCCCCTCGAATGGGCGCAACCCCGAGACCGCCGAGTTGGCCACTTGCGCGGGCTATTTGTCGCGCCAAGTTGCGTTGGCGCAGCCCCGTGTGATTTTGGCAATGGGCCGTTTTGCCATCCAGAGCCTGCTGGGCAGCACCAAGCCCATGGGCAAACTGCGCGGTCGTTTACACGACTTTCAGGGTGTGCCGGTGGTGGTGACTTACCCGCCGTCGAGCTTGCTTCGCAACCCTGCCGACAAAGCCAAAGCCTGGGCCGATCTGGTGCTGGCTTTGTCTGTGGCCCAGGGCTGACAGCGATTGCCCAATAGCGCTGCCTTGACTGGTCAGTTGGCTTGTGAGGCGGCTTCCATCAGGCCTTGTAGGTGGCAAGATGCGCTTTCTTGGTTGTGTCTGCTGGCTTAATGCTCCAAAAAGTGGAGATCTGACAGCCGCTAAAATACCGGGTTTTCCAGAATACTTCTCCGGAGTTGCCCCCATGGCCAATCAACCACAAATGGCGAACGCCATCCGCGCCCTTGCAATGGACGCTGTTCAACAAGCCAACTCCGGTCACCCCGGCGCCCCCATGGGCATGGCCGACATGGCTGTCGCGCTGTGGGGCGATCACCTGCAACACAACCCCAAAAACCCGCACTGGGCCAACCGCGACCGCTTCGTGCTGTCCAACGGCCACGCCTCCATGTTGATCTATTCGGTGCTGCACCTGACGGGCTACAAACTGCCGATCGAAGAAATCAAAAACTTCCGCACCCTGCACAGCAAAACCGCGGGCCACCCCGAAGTGGGCGTGACGCCCGGCGTGGAAACCACCACCGGCCCGTTGGGGCAAGGCATCACCAACGCCGTGGGCATGGCCCTGGCAGAGAAGATGCTGGCCGCTGAGTTCAACCAACCTGGCCACGCCATCGTCAACCACCACACCTACGTGTTCTTGGGTGACGGCTGCCTGATGGAAGGCATCAGCCACGAAGCCGTGGCCCTGGCCGGTGCCTGGAAACTGAACAAACTGATCGCCCTGTACGACGACAACGGCATCTCCATCGACGGCCAAGTGGCCCCCTGGTTCATCGATAACACGCCCCAGCGCTTTGCCGCCTGCGGCTGGAACGTGATCGACGCGGTCGACGGCCATGACTCTGCGGCCGTGTCGGCTGCGATTGCCAGCGCCAAACACAGCGCCGACAAGCCCACCCTGATCGTCTGCAAGACCGCCATCGGCAAGGGCTCGCCCAACCGTGCGGGCACCTCCAAAGCCCACGGCGAGCCATTGGGCGCCGAAGAAATCAAACTCACCCGCGAAGCCCTGGGCTGGACGGCCGAGCCTTTCAAGATCCCCAAAGAGGTCTATGCCGACTGGGACGCCAAAGCCGCTGGCGTTGCCCGCGAAGCCGCCTGGAACACCGCATTTGCCGCGTACAAAGCCGCCTTCCCTGCCGAAGCCAAAGAATTCCTGCGCCGCATGAAGGGCGACTTGCCCAAGAACTTCAACCAAGTGGCGTTTGACGCCGTGGTCGCCGCCCATACCAAGGCCGAGACCGTGGCCAGTCGCAAGGCCAGCCAGTTGGCCCTGGAGGCTTTCACCGCCGCCCTGCCCGAAATGCTGGGCGGCTCGGCCGACCTGACCGGCTCCAACCTCACCAACACCAAGAGCACCCCCGCCTTCCGCGTTGACTTGGCGGGTGACGTGGTCAAGACGGAAGGAAGTATCGGCCGCCACATCAACTACGGCGTGCGCGAATTCGGCATGGCCGCCATCATGAACGGCGTGGCCCTGCACGGTGGTTACATCCCTTACGGTGGCACTTTCCTGACTTTCTCTGACTACTCACGCAACGCCATCCGCATGGCCGCGCTGATGAAGCAGCGCGTGATCCACGTGTTCACCCACGACTCCATCGGTCTGGGCGAAGACGGCCCGACCCACCAGTCCATCGAGCACGCCGCCAGCCTGCGCCTGATCCCCGGTCTGGACGTGTGGCGCCCTGCCGACACGGCCGAAACCACCGTGGCCTGGGCCGTGGCGCTGCAAAACGCGAACCGCCCATCGGCCCTGCTGCTGAGCCGCCAAAACCTGGCTTATTCGCCCAAGAGCGATCTGGGCGACATCAGCCGCGGCGCGTATGTGCTGTCCGAGCCCGAGCACGTTGGCATCAAGAAAACCCACGGCGTGATCATCGCCACCGGCTCGGAAGTGCAACTGGCCCTGGCCGCGCAAAAGCTGCTGGCTGAACGCAAGATCGGTGTGCGCGTGGTCTCCATGCCCAGCACCAATGTGTTCGACCGTCAGGACACCGAATACAAGCAAAGCGTGTTGCCCGCTGGCATCCCCCGCGTGGCAGTCGAGATGGGCTCCACCGACGGCTGGTGGAAATACGGCTGCGCCGCCGTGGTCGGCATCGACACCTACGGCGAGTCGGCCCCAGCCCCCGTGCTGTTCAAACATTTCGGCTTCACCGCCGAGAACGTGGCCGACACGGTCCACGCTGCGCTGCTCAAGGTCTGACATCGGTTGCGCCGCACCCTTGCGAGGGGCGGCGGGCCACGTCAGCCACTGACCGGCCGGACACCTTCAGCGCCCACAAGGCGCTGAAGCCACGTTCGGGGATCAGGATTCTGAAAGGGTTCTGGTTTCAAATCCGGTTACGTAACGGTTTAGTAACTTATCTCCTGAGGCTCTCACCATGACCATCAAGCTGGGTATCAACGGATTTGGCCGCATTGGCCGTCTGGCGCTGCGCGCCGCGCTCAAGCATGCCTACGACGACATCCAGATCGTCGGCATCAACGACCCCAAGCCCGCCGACTACCTCGCCTACATGCTCAAGTACGACAGCGTGCA
>JAIXOZ010000076.1 GCA_027486495.1 Comamonadaceae bacterium
CAGCTGCTGGTGGCCAGTGGGATGTGTTGGTCGAGGATCAGTTTGGGGCTGATTTTTCGTGTGATCCAAAGCGCAGGTTTGGACGCCACATCCAGCAATTGCCAAAATACGTTGTTGTCACGGTTGGACCCCGCCAGCAATCCCAGCAAGAAACGCCCGACGATGAACATCAGAGAAAGTTCAATCAGACTTTTGGCGATGACGACAGCGAGCAACATAGACATCCATGGGTGACAACCAAACAATTTGGCGGATTCTATGAGGAAGTTTGCAATAGTCCAAAGCCATCGAATCAGAGTAAAAACCCTTTGATCGCTCTGATAATCCCTTAATAAATCAATGTGTATTCTGCCGCGTCACTCGGGGAAAATGGCAATCTGACAAAAGCCTGACACTTTACTGTCCGCTGGCTTACAGCGTGAATGGTTTGAATTTGAGGGAAAACACTTAGCTGTTTTGCATCAATTTACGGTGAAGGCTCAAGCCATTGCCCGATTTCTCTGATGCTGTGCAATCAAATTGAAGGGCTTTCAGCAGTTTGGATTCAGCGGCGCAGATGTGCAAACAAGCGAGCCAGTACCAGCACCGGTACAAGAATGATCAGATTTGAAATCAGCCCTGCGATGATCGCGTCACGGATGTGCCCTGAACTGCTGGGCATGGTGGTGGGCAGTATCACGGCCACGAACACCACGCCAGCGACCAAAGGCAAAACGCGCCCCGTCACCGTGGATGTCCTGAGCATGGTGACCACCAAGGCAATGATCAAGCCGATGCGAAACACGTCGCTCAATTGTGAGAACACAAGGTCAATCACGGTGTCAATTCCTTTTGCGTGAAGCGAGCATGAAGTTTGCCATGGTCTGCGCCTTGCAAATCGGGCTGGGCTGGACGAGCCCGATTTGCAAGAAGCCAACCCGTCCATCGTCTTGTCAGGAGCGATTGACCGGTTGTACCCGAGCTCGGCCTTGTGCAAGACCGAGTCGGGCTGGTGATGGATTTATCGGGCGGCGTGGTCGCCGGCGAAGATGTCCTTCTTGTGCGTGCCGCCTGGCACGAACAGCGTACCGATCACCACGGTCATGACCGCAATCACGATGGCGTACCAAAGGCCGGAGTAGATGTTGCCGGTTTGCGCAGAAATCGCAAACGCTGTGGCAGGCATCAAACCACCGAACCAGCCATTGCCGATGTGGTACGGCAAAGACAGACCCGAGTAGCGGATGCGTGTGGGGAACATTTCAACCAGCATGGCGGCGATGGGGCCATAGACCATGGTCACGAGCAGGACCAAGTAGGTCAGGATCACGATGATGGTCATCTTCTGAGCAGTGAAGATGTCAACAAAACTGTTGGCCTTGGCAATGGTTTTATTGTCAGCTGGCACCAGTGGGTAGCCCGCTTGCTTGAGCGCTGCGTTCAGGTTGGTATCGAAAGCGGCTTTGGCCTTTTTCAGATCGTCGCCTGTCAGCTTGCCTGCGTCATAAGACTCGATGGCTGTGTCGCCCACCTTCACCACGGCCAATGTGCCAGGCGCAGCGCCTTCTTCGGTGGTGTAGTTCACCGAAGAACGTGCCAATTGAGCCTTGGCAATGTCGCAAGACGAAGTGAATTTCACAGTGCCCGTGGGGTTGAACTGGAAAGAGCAATCTTCAGCAAACACTTTCACAGAAACCGGCGTCTGATGCGCTTTGTGAATGGCGGGGTTGGCCGTTTCAGTCAAAAAGTTGAACACGGGCAAGAAGGTTGCAGCAGCGAGCGCGCAGCCTGCCAAGATGATCGGCTTGCGACCAATGCGGTCAGACAAAGAGCCGAAGAACAAGAAGCCACCGGTACCCAAGATCAGCGACCAAGCCACCATCACGTTGGCCGTAAAGCTGTCGATCTTGATGACGTTCTGCATGAAGAACAAAGCGTAGAACTGGCCTGTGTACCAAACCACAGCTTGACCCGCCACCAGACCCAGCAAAGCGATCAAGGCGATCTTGCCGTTTTTCCAGTTGCCAAAAGCTTCGCTCAAAGGCGCCTTGGAGGTGCGGCCTTCTTCCTTCATTTTCTTGAAGGCCGGGCTTTCATTCATTTGCAAGCGGATGTACAGCGAAATCGCCAGCAAGAAGATGGAGCCAATGAAAGGAACACGCCAGCCCCATGCATTGAATGCCTTGACCATGGTGGGCGTACCATCGGCCATGAGCACGGCCACGCCGTCTTTCAACAATGGCACGTCAGGGTAGTTGCCGTTGACATAACCTTGCACCGACAAAATGACGATCAGCGAGAGCAGCAGGCCCAAGGTGGCCGTGGTCTGAATGAACGCCGTGAAGTAGCCGCGCTGATTGGCAGGCGCGTGTTCGGCCACATAGATGGCCGCACCGCCATATTCACCGCCCAGAGCCAGACCTTGTGCCATGCGCAAAAGGATCAGGATGATGGGTGCAGCAACGCCCCAGCTTTCGTAGTTAGGCAAAACGCCCACCAAGAAAGTAGAGACGCCCATGATGACGATGGTCATCAAGAAGGTGTATTTGCGACCAATCATGTCGCCCAACATGCCGAACACCAGTGCGCCGAAGGGGCGCACGATGAAGCCCGCGGCAAAAGCCAGCAACGCAAAAACGTTGCGGGTGTTTTCCGGGAAGGCGGTGAAGAACTGCGCGCCAATGATGGCGGCCAGTGCGCCGTAAAGGTAGAAGTCGTACCACTCAAAAATGGTGCCGGCTGAAGAGGCCATGATGACCTTCTTCTCCTCCGGCGTCATCGGGCGGGAGCGCTCCCGCACATTGGTCGACTGATCTGTTGTTGACATGTTGTTTCCTCATGGGTTGTCGGGTTTCAAAGCCCGACGGTTTAGGTGAAGCCTGTACTGATGGGCGGTTGGTGTGCCCGCCACATAATTACCTTATAAATTTAGGCTTGTTAACTTACTCGTAGATTGCATCGGCTATAAGACGCCGCCAAACCTAGGGTAAACACTTAAATTGAGGCGACTGTTGCTTGATGTGCCTGCAAATCAATCCCAGCAGTTCATGAGCCAAGCAAAAAGCACCGTGAGGTCCATGTAATTTAGAAAAGAGCCTTGAGCGGACATCCAAAAATAAAGAGGCCAGCCATTGATTTCGAGGGCCAAGTCGCGTGCAAAAAAACCAGGCGCAAAGCTGGGGGTCAGCGCAATGGGATTCAAAGCAAGCCCGAGTTATAGCGCTGGGCCCAGACATCTTGCAGGGATTGAATGACCGAGAACGCGTCACGCAGGTGATCGCGTTCGAAATTTGACAGTTCTTGCAAATGCAGGTGGTTGTCAGGCTCGAGGCCACGACGCATACAAAGGGTCTGATGGGCGATGCGTAGGAGGGACACGAACTCGAAAGCGTCCCGCAAGTCGCGCGAACTGGGCTCAGACAATTCGCCCAACTTCGAGGCTTTTTCGATGCGGTCACAGGTGTTGACTTCGAGCAAGCCGGCCTCCAAGGCGCAGATGCGGGCCAGGTCCACGATGGGCGTGATGGCATGGTTTTTCAGGTCAACTGTCCCGGTGTGCGCGCCGCTGTGGCTGCTGGCGATTTGGCCAAACAAGTTGAGTGGTGGGCGTTGCCTTTGTGCATGGTTCACCACATGTGCCAAAAACAGGCTTTTCTGGGGCGTATGCGCCAACACGTCCCGGCGCAATGCGTCAAGCAGCTCGAACTCACCGTGAACCGCCCGCAGATCAAAAAAGACCGTGATCAGCATCAAAGCTTTGGGCTCGGGGGTTTCTGTCCAGCGTTGAAAGTATTGGCGCCAAATGCTCTGGGGTTGCCGCCATGTGTCAGTCATGGCCATGATTTCACCCGGACAGTGGACATGGCCGCAGGCTGCCAAGCCGTCGCAGACCCGGCGAGCCAAGGTCTTGAAATAATCGCCGTGCAAAGCCGGCATGTAGGCATCGCTCAGAACCATGCAATTGTCTTGGTCCGACTTGGCGGTTTGCTCGCACCGCCCTTGCGAGCCCGCCGCCACCCACACATAGGGCACGGGTGGGGGGCCCAATTCCGCCTCGGCCAGTGCAATCAAGCGACAGGTCAAAGCATCGGTGATGGCCGTGATGATGTGGCCGGTTTGGTAGGCACTGGTGTTGGCTGCACTCAAATGGTTTTGCAAAGCCTTGACCTGTTGACCGATGCCCACCAGACCCTTGAGTGTGTTTTGTCGGTGGACATTGCGCGCCAAGTACACCGGAGATGTGTGTTGCTGACGCATCAGTTCGGAGGCGGTGACCATGCCCAGCAAGCGCAGGGTGCGGGCCACTTCGAGCACGCTGGCATTCAATGCCAAGCTGTTGGGGTTGCGCTGAACCAGGGTTTGCAATGGCATGCCCAACAAGCTGGCGTTTTCAGCGATACGTTGGGCTGAATCGGGAAAGGTGATGGCATCCGGTGGTGCAGCGTGATCGGTGCTCACAATGGACATGATCTGGCCCCGTCCTTTCTTGGTAAGCAAGGTGATTTCATTTTGGCATCTGCCAGGTTGGTGCGGCAGAAAATTCGGTGGTTTTCATGATCCCTGTCAAGAAAAAGGGGCAAGCCTGGCTTGGCCCATGAGCAGCAAGCCCGGCCCTAGAATGTTTGGCCTCCACCCCATAAAGCCCGTCCATGTCCCAAGGTCTCATCCGCATCCGTGGTGCCCGTCAGCACAACCTCAAAAACATCGACTTGGACATCCGCACGGGCGAGCTGACGGTGGTCACCGGCCCCAGCGGCTCGGGCAAATCGAGCTTGGTCTTTGACACGCTGTACGCTGAAGGACAGCGCCGCTATGTAGAGACCTTCAGCGCCTACGCCCGCCAGTTTTTGGACCGCATGGACAAACCAGCGGTGGACAAGGTTGAAGGCGTGCCCCCGGCGATTGCGATCGACCAGACCAACCCGGTGCGCAGCTCACGCTCCACTGTGGGCACCATGACCGAGTTGAACGATCACCTGAAGTTGTTGTTCGCCCGTCTGGGCCAGTTGTTTGACAAAGACACCGCGCAGCCGGTGCGCACCGACAACCCTGACACGGTGTATGCCGAACTGGCCCAGCGAGCCGCACAAGCGGGTGACCCGCGTCTGTACCTGACCTTCCCGGTGGAGTTGCCGGGCAACACCAGCGCCGAGCAGGTCGAGCAATGGCTTTCGGCCAGCGGCTTCACCAAGGTGCAGGCCGAACGCGAAGTGGCCACCCCCACCGGCCCACGCAAAGTGCTGGACGTGATCGCCGACCGCTTTCGCATCGGCACCGCCGAAAAAGCCCGCGTGGTCGAAGCCATCGAAGTGGCCCTCAAACGTGGTGGCCGCCTGAATGTGTATGTGGAGAAATCGGGGTCAGATCCCCATTCTTCTTCGGAGCCCACCTTTGACATCTGGCGCTTTTCGACGGGCCTGCATTGCCCCGACAGCGATTTGCGTTACACCGATCCGATCCCGTCGATGTTTTCCTTCAATTCGGCCGTGGGCGCGTGCGAGACCTGCCGGGGTTTTGGCCGCGTGATCGGGGTCGACTATGGCCTGGTCATCCCCAACCCCAAGCTCACACTGCGGGCTGGGGCCATCAAGACGCTGCAAACCCCTGCTTGGCAAGAAAACCAGGACGACCTGATGCGCCACGCCGAGGCCGCTGGCATTCCGCGTGACACGGCTTGGGACAAGCTGACCCAGGCGCAGCAAGATTGGGTGATCCACGGTTCGCCCGAGTGGAAGGGCCGCTGGAACCACCAGTGGTATGGCGTGAAGCGTTTCTTCGAGTACCTGGAGAGCAAGGCCTACAAGATGCACATCCGTGTGCTTTTGTCCAAGTACCGCAGTTACACCGAATGCCCAAGCTGCCAAGGCGCGCGATTGAAGACCGAGAGTTTGCTCTGGCGCATTGGCAGCCACGCCGATGCCGATGGGGTGTTGCCGGTGGAAAAGCGCTTCATGCCAGCTGGCGTGAAGTGGTCGCGGGCGCAGTTGGAGGCGCTGCCGGGTTTGAGTTTGCACGACATGATGATCATGCCGCTGGACCGGTTGCGATTGTTCTTTGACCGGGTGTCGGCTTCTGGGCATGCGTCTTTGGGGGCTGAGGAGGCCGCTTCGGTTGTTGGATTGTTGAAGACCTTGGGGGAGGCTCCGGCCGGGGATGGGCTGGGCTCCTCATACGGCGGGGGTACGCCAAAATCGTCACCCAGCCCATCCCCGGCCGAAGCCGTAGGGGCGGGTGCAAACGCACCGACGCACGGTGTCACCAAGACGGCGATTGATGCAGCGACCGAGAGGGCGCCAGACGCTCGATCGACCACAAGGTCTGCGTCAGAGCGGGGGGCGGGCGACGATTTTGGCGTACCCTCGCCTCATGAGGAGCCCGCCCCCCGCTCTGATGCAGACCGAACCGACAAAGAAACCAGTCACGGTCCAAGCGCCGAACAAAAAGCCCTGCAACTGCTGCTCGAAGAAATCACCACCCGCCTCAAATACCTGTGCGACGTCGGCATTGGTTACCTCACCCTCGACCGCCAAAGTCGCACCCTCAGCGGCGGTGAGGTCCAGCGCATCAACCTCACCACCGCCCTGGGCACCAGCCTCGTTAACACTTTGTTCGTGCTGGACGAACCCAGCATCGGCTTGCACCCGCGTGACATGCACCGCATCACCGTGGCCATGCACCGCCTGCGTGACGCAGGCAACACGCTGGTGGTGGTCGAGCACGACCCGGCCGTGATGATGGCGGCCGACCGCATGATCGACATGGGCCCTGGCCCCGGCGAGCGCGGTGGACAGATCGTGTTTGATGGCACCACCGCCGACCTGCGCCATGCCGACACGCTCACCGGTGCTTATTTGGGCGGCCGCAAACAAGTGGGCTTGGGCTTCAAGCGCTTGGTCACCGACAGCACGCCGCGCTTGATTCTGGAGGGTGCACGCGAGCACAACCTGCAAAACATCAGCGTGGACTTTCCGCTGCAACGCCTGGTCACCATCACCGGCGTGAGTGGCTCGGGCAAATCGAGTTTGATCCAGGACGTGCTGGCCCCGGCGCTCATGCGCCACTTTGGCAAAGCCACCGAAACCCCCGGCGCGCATGACCGCCTGCTGGGCGCCGACCACCTGAGCGATGTGGTGTTTGTGGACCAATCGCCGATTGGCAAAACCGCCCGATCCAATCCGGTGAGCTACGTGGGTGCGTGGGACGCGATCCGCGAAATTTTTTCCACTGCACCACTTTCGCGCCAGCGTGGTTACACCGCCAGCAAGTTCAGCTTCAACGGTGGCGATGGCCGCTGCCCCACTTGCGGCGGCTCGGGTTTTGAGCACGTCGAGATGCAGTTTTTGAGCGATGTGTATTTGCGCTGCCCCGACTGCGATGGCAAGCGTTACCGTCCTGAGATTTTGGAGATCACCATCGAGCGCCAGGCGATTGGCGGCGGGGTGCGCCACCTCAACGTGGCCGACATTTTGCAGCTCACCGTGAGCGAGGCTGCGGCTTTGTTTGCGCAAGACCGCGAAGTCATCCGGGCCCTGCAGCCGATTGTGGATGTGGGTCTGGAATACGTGCGCCTGGGCCAGCCCGTGCCCACGCTTTCGGGTGGTGAAGCGCAGCGCCTCAAGCTGGCGGGTTTTCTGGCCGAGGCTGCTAAAAGTGCGTCCAAAAGCCGCCAGAGTCTGGCCCGCAAAGGCACGCTGTTTTTGTTTGACGAGCCGACCACGGGCCTGCACTTTGACGACATCGCCAAGCTGATGCGCGCTTTGCGCAAGCTGCTGGAAGCCGGGCATTCGCTGATCGTTATCGAGCACAACCTGGACGTGATCCGCGCCAGCGATTGGCTGATCGATTTGGGGCCAGAGGGCGGTTATGCCGGGGGCTTGATTGTGGCCGAGGGCACGCCGCAAGATGTGCGTCAGCACGCGACATCGCACACGGGGCTGGCACTGCGCGAATATGCCGAGTCCATGGGCGAGGTGCATGGCGTTGCTGAGCGTTTGAATGTCTATGGGGGCGAGGCTGCGGTGTCAGTGGGTTCCTCATACGGCGGGGGTACGCCAAAATCGTCACCCTCTGACACCGCAGCCTCGTTGACCAGCGTTCGAAGTCAGGGCAGTGCCAAGGGTTTGACCCCACAACGTCGCGCGCCTGTGTTGAACAACAACATCCAGATCGTCAACGCCAAAGAGCACAACCTCAAAAACCTGAGCGTGGACATTCCACGCGGCAAGTTCAACGTGGTCACGGGCGTGAGTGGTTCCGGCAAATCCACATTGGCGTTTGACATCCTGTTTAACGAAGGCCAACGCCGCTATTTGGAAAGCCTGAACGCTTATGCCCGCGCCATCGTGCAGCCCGCAGGCCGCCCCGAGGTCGATGCGGTCTATGGCATCCCGCCCACCGTGGCGATTGAGCAGCGCCTGTCACGCGGCGGCCGCAAATCCACTGTGGGCACTACCACCGAGGTCTGGCACTTTTTGCGCCTGCTGTACGTCAAGCTGGGCATCCAGCACTGTGTGCATGACAACACGCCCGTGCAGCCGCAAACACCCGACAGCATCATCGCGCAGCTCATGACCCAGTTCCGCGGTCAGCACATTGGCCTGTTGGCCCCGCTGGTCGTCAACCGCAAAGGCGTTTATACCGAGCTGGCCGATTGGGCGCGGCCGCGTGGTTACACCCACCTGCGTGTGGATGGCGAGTTTTTACCCACACAAGGCTTTCCGCGCATCGACCGCTTCAAGGAACACAACATTGAATTGCCTGTGGTCAGTCTGGATGTGTTGCCGAGCAACGAGACTGCGCTGCGCCAAGCGCTGAGCAAAACACTGGAGCATGGCAAAGGCGTGGTGCATGTGTTGAGCGATTTGGACGGCTTGCGCGAAGCCATGTTCAGCGGCGAGTCCACCGCCCGCATTGGGCAGCACCGCGTGTTTTCGACGCTGCGCGCTTGCCCGGCTTGCGACACCTCGTATGCCGAACTCGACCCGCGCTTGTTCTCGTACAACAGCAAACACGGCTGGTGCCCCGATTGCGTGGGCACGGGCGTCCAACTCAGCAAAGACGAGCGATTGGTGTTTGACGACTCGGTGCAGGACGATAAACAAAAAGGCCGCGAGCAAACTTTTGCCGAACCCGAGATCGAAGACCTGGCCAACGTGGCTTGTCCCCGCTGCGAAGGCACCCGCCTGAACGCCACAGCGCGTGCCGTGCGCTTGGGCTCGGCCCCTGGCCAAGGCTGGCGCATCACCGACATCGCCAGTTTGTCGGTGACCGATGTGCGCCATTGGGTGGACAAATTGCAGCTCACCGGCCGCGATGCCGACATCGCCCGCGACCTGGTGCCCGAGATC
>JAIXOZ010000051.1 GCA_027486495.1 Comamonadaceae bacterium
ACCGGCATGGCCCAAGGCGGCCAGCTCATGACCACCACCGAGGTGGACAACTGGCCCGCCGACGTGCACGGCGTGCAAGGCCCTGACCTGATGCAGCGCTTTCAAGAGCATGCCGAGCGCTTCAACACCGAAATCGTGTTTGACCACATCCACACCGTCAAGTTGGAGCAGCGCCCCTTCACCTTGATCGGTGACAGTGGCACCTACACCTGCGACAGCCTGATCATCGCCACCGGCGCATCGGCCAAATACTTAGGCCTGCCGTCCGAGACCGCCTTCATGGGCCGTGGTGTGAGCGGCTGCGCCACCTGTGACGGCTTCTTCTACCGCGACCAGGTTTGCTGCGTGGTCGGCGGCGGTAACACCGCCGTCGAAGAAGCCCTGTACCTGTCCAACATCGCCAGCAAGGTCTATTTGATCCACCGCCGCGACAAGTTCAAAGCCGAACCCATCCTGGTCGACAAACTCATGGACAAGGTTGCCGCAGGCAAGATCGAGCTGAAAACCTTCCAGACGCTGGAAGAAGTGCTGGGTGATGCCTCCGGCGTGACCGGCGTGCGCCTGAAAAGCACCAAAGACGACAGCTTGCACGATGTCGAGCTCAAGGGCTGCTTCATCGCCATTGGTCATGCCCCCAACACCGACATTTTCCAGGGCCAACTGACGCTGGAAAACGGCTACATCGTGACCCAAAGCGGCTTGAAGGGCTTTGCCACCCAGACCTCGGTCCCCGGCGTGTTCGCCGCAGGCGACGTGCAAGACCATGTGTACCGCCAGGCCATCACCAGTGCCGGTACAGGCTGCATGGCCGCACTCGATGCGCAGCGTTTTCTGGAACAGAACAACGGTTGAAGACGAAACGCCGGGGTCGACTTTCAAGTTGCAGGCATTGCGACAACGACCCTCGGCAAAGGCGTTGCGGGTGCCTGCCGGGGTGATGTGGCAAAGCGAAGCGCCTCTGAACCCCGGCAGGCACCCACAACGCCTCACCACCAAGGCCAAAATTACCCTGCCTTGGTCACAAAAGACCAACCCAAGAGTTCAAGCCCCCGCTTTCTGGCTATAATCTGACGCTTTGCTGGATCTGCACGGACTCTTCGCCCGAAATCACAGAAACAGCGATCTGGGATACCGCCACCCATCTTGGCGAGGTGAGGCTGGAACGCCAGGCCCCATGCAAGTGAGCATGAGACCCATCGGCACCGGCTGTTTTAAAAGTATCGGAGTGTCCACATGGCACGCGTTTGCGACGTAACGGGCAAAGGCCCAATGACCGGGAACAACGTTTCCCACGCCAACAACAAAACCAAGCGCCGGTTCCTGCCGAACCTGCAATACCGTCGTTTCTGGGTTGAAACAGAAAACCGTTGGGTGCGCCTGCGCGTTTCCAGCGCTGCTCTTCGCCTGATCGACAAAAACGGCATTGATGCCGTGCTCGCAGACCTGCGTGCACGCGGTCAAGCCTAAACCCAGAACATTAGGAGTCATACACCATGGCAACCAAAGGCGGACGCGAAAAAATCAAGCTGGAATCCACAGCTGGCACTGGTCACTTCTACACGACCAGCAAAAACAAGAAGACCATGCCCGAGAAAATGTCGATCATGAAGTTCGACCCCAAAGCTCGCAAGCACGTTGAATACAAGGAAATCAAGCTGAAGTAATTCGGCCTGAGCCTTGCAAGAAAAAACCCGCCTTTGGCGGGTTTTTTGATGTCTGAAATGGGGTGAAGATGGCAGGCAGTGCAGCTGCAGCCTGCCACACACACGCCTTCCCCTCAGAGCTGCGTTGGACCGTCATATTGGGACGCATGCGGTAGAGACAAGTGAGTGCAGGAATCACAAGCACCCTATGGTGCTTCCCTTGCCCCAAAAACAAACAGGGCCCGAAGGCCCTGTTAGAGAATGGTTGCGCCAAAAAAAGATCAGGCTGCTTGACGTACGGCCCGCAACTTGACCGAGAAATCACGCAAAGCGGCGATCCCGCTTTCTTCGGCCCGGCGACACCAGGCTTGCAGGTCGGCGGCCAATTGCTCGCGGGAGTGCGATGTGTTGAGCCAGATCTGGCTCAGCTCTTCGCGCATTTGGACCATTTTGTCCAGCACCGGGCTGGCGGCACGGGCTTGCTTGAGCTGGGCTTGCGCAGCCGCTGGCACCTTGGCCGCATCGCGGTGCAACCAACGCTGAGCTGCTTGCAACACACTGGCGTCCAGCTTGAGCTTGTCAGCTTCTTGCTGCATCACGGCTTTCACGTTGCGTGCATAGCCGGCCATGACTTCATAACGGTTGGCAATCAGGGCTTCAAGGGTCTTCTCATCAGCCACGGGTCGAATGTCACCATAAGCCAAGCGTGGTGGTGTCTTTTTCACAGTCGCCAACCCCAGGGTTTCGAGGGTGCGGATGTACAACCAACCGATGTCGAACTCGTAAGGCTTGACCGACAACTTGGCCGATGTGGGGTAGGTGTGGTGGTTGTTGTGCAACTCTTCGCCACCGATCAAGATGCCCCAAGGCGAGATGTTGGTGCTGGCGTCGTGTGCTTCAAAGTTGCGGTAACCCCAGTAGTGGGCTGCGCCGTTGATGATACCGGCCGCGGTAATGGGAATCCAGGCCATTTGCACCGCCCAGACCGTCAGGCCAATGAAGCCGAACAAAGCCACGTCGATGATCAACATCAGGGCCACACCTTGCCACGAAAAGCGGGTGTACAGGTTGCGCTCGATCCAGTCGTCAGGCGTGCCGTGGCCAAACCGCTTGATGGTGTCGAGGTTTTTCGACTCTTTGCGGTACAACTCAGCGCCCGTGAACAACACGGTTTTGATGCCGTGCACATGGGGGCTGTGCGGATCTTCGGCTTGCTCGCACTTGGCGTGGTGCTTGCGGTGGATGGCGGCCCACTCTTTGGTCACCTGTCCGGTGGTCAACCACAGCCAGAAACGGAAAAAGTGTGAAGGAATGGCATGCAGGTCCAAGGCTCTGTGCGCCTGGTGACGGTGCAGAAAAATGGTGACGCTGGCGATGGTGATGTGGGTCAGGGCCAAGGTGATCAACACCATTTGCCACCAAGCCAGGTCAAACAGACCGTGGCCCATCCAGTCAATCACCGCATCCAAAAAAGCCCAATCAGGCAACAACATGAATCTGTCTTTCTACTGGCGCCTGAATTCAGGCAATCTGTCAATTTTAAGTTTGCTGCACCAAAAAGGACAGCGTTTTCGACCGACCAAGGAGGATAAGTGGGTTAAAAAATTACTTTTTAACCCAAGCCGCTGCAAAAAATCCATCCGTGGCATGGCGATGAGGCCACAGCCTCAGGAATGTGCAGGCTGGCGGGACATCGGGGGGTGCATTGCCCGATGGGGCCGGAGAGCACAAACTGGCTGCGTGGGGCACTTTGAGCCTGTCGAGCTCTTGTGCCAAGTTCAAAGGAACAAAGTCCGGGTTGGCGGCGCTGAAGGCTTGCGCGATCAACTCGTTTTCTTCAGGCAATACGCTGCAGGTGGCATACACCAAACGACCACCCGACTTGACCATGCGCGAAGCGCTTTGCAAGATGGCCAATTGTTTTTCCGTCAACTCTTGCACAGCTTGGGGCTTTTGACGCCATTTCAAGTCAGGGTTGCGCCGCAAGGTACCCAGGCCAGAGCAAGGCGCATCAACCAGAACACGGTCAATCTTGCCTGATAAGCGCTTGACACGGTCATCGCGCTCGTGGGCAATGGCCGCCGGGTGCACGTTCGACAAGCCACTGCGGGCCATGCGGGGTTTGAGGGCATCAAGGCGGTGGCCCGAAACATCAAAGGCGTACAAACGGCCGGTACTGCGCATGGCCGCGCCCAGCGCCAGCGTTTTGCCGCCCGCACCGGCGCAAAAGTCCACCACCATCTCGCCACGGTGCGCATCGACCAACAAAGCCAGCAACTGCGAGCCTTCGTCTTGCACCTCAATGGCGCCCCGGGTGAAGGCGTCGGTTTTTTGCAAGGCGGGTTTGCCTTGCAAGCGCAGGCCCCAAGGCGAATAAGGCGTAGCCTCAGAAGGGATGCCCACTTGCGCCAGTTCTTTTTGGATGTCGCTGCGCTTGGCATTGAGCATGTTCACGCGCAAATCCAAGGTGCCGGGTTGTTGCAGGTGTTCGGCCAAGGCCCAGAAATCCTCGCCCAATTGGGCCTGCAGGGCTTGCGCCATCCACTCGGGCAGGTTGTGGCGGTGCGGGGCCATCAGGGCGTCAGGCGGAATCGCGTCGCAGGTGTCCAGCCATTTTTTCTCGGTGTCGTTGAGTGCTGAAGCCAGAAAATCACGCGGGCCAAAAAAGCCCAGAATGGCCAACTTGCGCTCTTTGGCACCTGAGCCCGAACGGGCCAATTGCTCAAACAGCAGCTTTTTGCGCAGCACCGCAAAAGCGGTTTCGGCCAAAGTGGCGCGTTCACGGGGTCCCAAAGAACGATGTTCTCGGAAGTAGCGCGACACGACAGCGTCGGCAGGGTGTTCAAATTGGAGGACCAGCCTGACCAAATCGGCGCAGGCGTCTAAAAGGGCTTTTGGATGCATAGGAGTGTATTGTCCCATCCCCGACCCTTTTGACAGACTCACCTGAGGAAACCCATGTCCGAAAAATTGCCGCCTTTGATTGAAACGCCCAAAGGCCTGTACCGCCATTACAAAGGCGGCCAATACCGCGTGCTGGGCACCGTGCGCCACAGCGAAGACCTTGAGCCCATGACGCTGTACCAGGCGCTGTATGGCGAACAAGGCCTGTGGGTCAGGCCTGCGGCCATGTTTGCCGACGTGGCCGAGTTCAATGGCAAAGTTCAACCGCGCTTTGAACGCATCGGCGATTGAGTCAAAAACTGCGCGACCGCTTGCGGATAGATCAGGTGCTCTTGGGTGAGCACCCGCGCCGCCAAAGTGTCGGCGATGTCGTCAGGCATTACCGGCACCACCGCCTGCGCCAAGATGCTGCCGTGGTCCAGCTCGGCCGTGACCTGGTGCACCGTGGCCCCGGCAAATCGGCATCCGGCATCGATCGCCCGCTGGTGGGTGTTCAACCCGGGAAAAGCGGGCAACAAAGACGGGTGGACGTTGAGCAAACGCCCGGCGAAGTGCGCCACAAAACCGGGGGTCAGGATGCGCATGAAGCCCGCCAACACCACCAGCGCCGGGGCGTGCCCGTCGATTTCGGCCATCAAGGCGGCATCAAAGTCTTCGCGGCTGGCAAAGGCCTTGTGGTCGAGCACCTGAGTCGGTATGCCGTGATCCTTGGCAAAGTCCAAACCTTGGGCATCGGACCGGTTGCTCAGCACGGCGGCCACTTGGGCGTTCAAGCATTGGGCCCACCGGCCCTGCTCTGCCGCACGCACGATGGCGGCCATGTTGGAGCCCGAGCCCGAAATCAAAATAACGATGTTTCTCATGAAGGGCTGGATTATCCCTGCTCGCTTAAAGTCTCTTGGCTTTTGTCGCACCAAGGACAAGCCGAATCGGTCTGCGCATGATAAAAAGCACGGTCGTTTGATTTTGAGAGAAAACCCCATGGATTTGGCATTCACCCCCGATGAGCTCGCTTTCCGCGACGAGATTCGCACCTGGGTCAAGGACAACTTGCCCGCAGACATTGCACAAAAAGTGCACAGCGCCATGCGCCTGACCCGCGAGGACATGCAGCGCTGGGCCAAAATTTTGGGCCAAAAAGGCTGGCTGGGCTGGGGTTGGCCCACCCAGTTTGGCGGCCCCGGCTGGACCGCCGTGCAAAAGCATTTGTTCGAAGAAGAATGCGCCTTGGCGGGTGCCCCCCGCGTGGTGCCTTTTGGCCCCGTGATGGTGGCCCCGGTGATCATGGCTTTTGGCAATGCCGAGCAGCAGCAGCGCTTTTTGCCCGGCATCGCCAGCGGCGAAGTCTGGTGGAGCCAAGGCTACAGCGAGCCGGGTTCTGGCTCGGACCTGGCGTCGCTGAAAACCCGCGCCGAGCGCGTGGGTGACAAATACATCGTGAACGGCCAAAAAACCTGGACCACCTTGGGCCAATACGGCGAGTGGATCTTCTGCCTGGTGCGCACCAGCAACGAGGGCAAGCCCCAAACCGGCATCTCCTTCTTGTTGATCGACATGAAGTCCCCCGGCATCACCGTGCGCCCCATCAAGCTGCTCGACGGCGAATGCGAGGTCAACGAAGTCTGGTTTGACAACGTCGAAGTGCCCGCCGAGAACCTGATTGGCGAAGAAAACAAGGGCTGGAACTACGCCAAGCATCTGCTGGCGCACGAGCGCACCAACATCGCCGACGTGAACCGCGCCAAGCGCGAACTCGAGCGCCTCAAGCGCATCGCCAAAGCCGAAGGCGTGTATGACGACCTGCGTTTCCGTGACGAGATCGCCAAGCTCGAAGTGGACATCGTCGCCCTCGAAATGCTGGTGCTGCGCGTGTTGTCCGCCGAAAAGTCGGGCAAGAACTCACTCGACATCGCGGGCCTGCTCAAGATCAAGGGCAGCGAAATCCAGCAGCGCTACACCGAGCTGATGATGCAAGCGGCCGGCCCCTTTGCCCTGCCCTTCATCTTCGAAGCCATGGACGCTGGCTGGCAAGGCGACTTCCCTGGTGGCGTGGTGGCCAACGCGCCCCTGGCGGCCAACTACTTCAACATGCGCAAGACCACCATTTACGGCGGCAGCAACGAAGTGCAACGCAACATCGTCGCTCAGACAGTTCTGGGTTAAGGAGACACACATGGATTTCGATTTTTCTGACGACCAAGAACAACTGCGCGATGCGGTGCGCAAATGGGTGGACAAGGGCTATGACTTTGACCGCCGCCGCGCCATCGTGGCTGCGGGTGGTTTTGACCGCGCCGCTTATGGCGAAATGGCCGAGCTGGGCTTAACGGGCCTGTACGTGAGCGAAGACCACGGCGGTATGGGCATGGGCCCGACCGAGGCCATGGTCACCATGGAAGAACTCGGGCGCGGCATCGTGCTTGAACCTCTGGCACAGACCCTGATTTGCAGCGCCACGCTGCAAACCCACGCGCCTGCAGCCTTGCAAGCCGCTTGGTTGCCGCGCATGGCAGCGGGCGAAGCGATGGTCGTGTTGGCGCAGCAAGAGCGCGGTGCCCGTTACCAACTGGACCGCTGCGCTGCTGTGGCCACCGAATCGAGCGGCACATGGGCGGTGAGCGGCACCAAAAGCTTGGTGGCCATTGGTGACCAAGCCGACGCCTTCGTGGTGCCTGCCACCGTCAACGGCCAAATCGCTTTGTTTTTGGTGGAACGCAGCGCCAGCGGCGTGAGCACCCAAGCCTACGGCACACAAGACGGCTCGCGTGCTGCAGAAGTGGTGTTGAACAAGGCCGCCGCCCAGCTGATCACCCTGAACGGCTTGACCGCTTTGGAAGAAGCCGTGGACATCGGCATCGCCTGCACCTGCGCTGAAGCTGTGGGCGTGATGGACAAAACCTTGGCCATCACCGTGGACTACATGAACACCCGCAAACAATTTGGCGTGAACATCGCCAGCTTCCAGGCCCTGCGCCACCGCGTGGCCGACATGAAAATGCAGCTGGAGCTGGGCCGCTCGATGAGCTACTACGCCAGCTTGAAGTTGCACGCGCCCGCCGACGAGCGCCGCCGCGCTTTGGCCCGCGCCAAGTACCAGCTGGGCGTGTCCATGCGTTTCATTGGCCAGCAGGCTGTGCAGCTTCACGGCGGCATTGCCGTCACAGACGAGTACATCGCCAGCCATTACTTCAAGAAGTTGACGCAACTGGACATGACATTCGGCGACACCCTGCACCAGCTGGGCGAAGTGTCGGCCCGCATGCAGGAAACTGCCGGCGTGTTCGCCTAACGGGATCAACGGACCGGAGCAAGTCGGGAGGGCGGCGCGGGTCGGGCGATGTGGCAAAGCGAAGCGCCTCTGAGCCCGAAACGCGCCGCCCTTCCGACTTGCGGCTCAGCACCAGAGTCGCCTGGATGAGCAACCCAACAAAAGGGCCCCGAAAAGGGCCCTTTTGCATCTCTTTCATGTTCACTCCGCCTCGCGCACCCGCACAAAAGAGGCAAACCGAGGCAAGCCCGAAGGCGTGCGCTCGCGGTACCGGTAAGTGACCCACGTCCCCACGGGCGGCGGGTTCAGGCGCAATGCATTGCTCAAACCCGAGCCCAAGGCAAATCTCTGACCCGAAGTCATTTGCACCAGCAAAGCCCCGGTCATGCCCACCAAACGCCCCTTGCCCGGCTGGTGGCCCACCACCATGCCCTCTTCGTCCAATTCGGGTTTGAGCTTGAACAGCGCATCGGTGCGGCCAGCCTGCCACAGGGCATCGGCCCGGTGCAGCATCAAGCCCTCGCCGCCTTGGCGCACCGTGTCGAGCAACAAGGCTTCCAAAGTGCGGGCATCTTTCACCACGCGCTGCGCCACAGGAACCAACCAGGGCTGCTGCACTTGGGCCAACGTGGATTGCATCAAAGCCACACGCTCTGCAAACGGGGCCGCATGGCCAGGCATGTCGAAGACCAGGTACTTCACCGCCCGCCAGGCCTCATCGTCGGGCTCAGCCTGGCGCACCACACCCGAAAGCCGGTCAAACGTCCCGCGCCCCATCCACAACTCACCGTCGAGCGCCTCCCGGGGCAGTGCAGACAAAAACCAGCCGGGGGCAGCCATCACCCGACCACTGCGAAAGCGCAAGATCTGTCCATCCCAAACCGCCCGCACGCCGTCGAATTTTTCACTCACCCAAAAACCTTGTGGCGAACGCCCTGGGGGCCAGGTCATGGCCAACTGAACAGTGCTCGACTCCCTTGAGGAAAGAGGCCCCACCACCTGAGCCCAAAGGCTGGGGATCAGGCAAGGCGACACAAGCAGGGCCGACAAACTGGCGCGTCGGCTTGGGTTGGGGATGAATTTGAAAGGCTGGCGCATGAGCGGTCTCCCTGAGGACCCAAGGCCTCGAAGGTGCCTTGGCAGCACACAGAGATGGGTCTTTTGTTTTCAGGAAGTGATGATGCGGGGCTTTGCTGATCTGCGCAAGCCGCCTCGCATGGTCACCGCACTCAGGCCATCAAACGCGAGCTCTTGGGCACATGCGCCATCAAAAACGCCATCTGGTCACTCAAGATACGGCGGTTTCGCAAGATGAAGTCTTCCCACAAACTGGGCACATAGGGGGTGTACAGCAAGGGCATATTGGCTTGTTCGGGGGTGCGGCTGCTTTTGCGGTGGTTGCAAGAGCGGCAAGCGGTCACCACGTTCATCCAGTGGTCTGGACCTTTTTGGCAAACGGGAACGATGTGCTCCCGTGTCAAAACCGATTCATGAAAACTGCAACCGCAATACGCGCACACATTGCGGTCCCGCGCAAACAACTTGGGGTTGGTCAAGCCCGAGCACAAATCAAAGGGATTGATGCGGGGCACACCGTGGGTACCGATGATGCTGTTGACGGCAATCACCGACTGTTGGCCCGTGATGGCGTTGTGCCCGCCATGGAAAACGGCCACTTGTTGACCCGCTTCCCAGCGAACCTCGCCCGCGGCGTAATGGGTCACCGCTTGCTCCAGCGTGATCCACGACTGGGGCAGCCCTTGGGCTGAGAGTTTCAAGACCTTCACACACAACTCCTTGGCACATATGCACAGCATGGACACGGAAATGGGACTGTCTCGTTCCGGTCAGGCCGGGCGGGGTGCCAAGGCGCTGATGGAGCGGGCTCAGTCACAATATACGCTTGGAATTTCTCAAAATCATGACAAGGGCCCAAAGTCCCAAGTCCAGCACACACATCGGCGCCAAAACATGAAGGTTTTTCGCGGTTTTCACCACCCAGATCTGGCCCCTGCTTGCGCTGTGACCATTGGCAACTTCGATGGCGTGCATCGGGGGCACCAGGCCATGCTGGCACTCCTGCGCAGCGAAGCCGCACACCGGGGCGTGCCCAGCTGCGTGATGACCTTCGAGCCCCACCCACGCGACTACTTTGCCAAGGCCCTGAACAAGCCCGAACTGGCCCCGGCACGCATCGCCACCTTGCGCGACAAGCTGCAAGAGCTGGAGCGCTGTGGCGTGGACCAGGTCGTGGTGCTGCCCTTTGACGCTCGGCTGGCCAGCCAGTCGCCCCAAGACTTCATCCAGCAAGTGCTGGTGCAGGGCCTGGGCGTTCGCTATGTGCTGGTGGGAGACGATTTCCGCTTTGGCACCCAACGCGCAGGCGACTACGCCATGCTCGACGCTACTGGGCAGAACTTGGGCTTTGACGTGGCCCGCATGAACAGCTACGAAGTGCGCGGCCTGCGCGTGTCCAGCTCGGCCGTGCGCGCTGCGCTGGCCAAAGGAGACCTGCCAGCGGTGCAAGCCCTGCTGGGCCGCCCCTACAGCATCAGCGGCCATGTGGTGCACGGCCGCAAGCTCGGGCGCGAGTTGGCGGCGACAGCGCAAGGCGCAGGCGATGGCTTTCGCACCCTGAATCTGCGCTTTTCGCACTGGAAGCCCGCTGCCAGCGGCATCTTTGTGGTGCAGGTGCATGGTCTGGCCGATCAGCCCTTGCGCGGCGTCGCCAACTTGGGCATTCGCCCCTCGCTGGACCCGAATGACGTCAACGGCGGGCGCGTGCTGCTGGAGACCCACGCCTTCGACTGGCCCAAGCATCTGGGGGCCGAGGGGGGCTACGGTAAAATCATCCGCGTGGATCTGCTGCACAAACTACACGACGAGCTCAAGTACGACGGTCTGGACGCCCTGACAAAGGGCATTGCCAAAGACTGCGACGACGCTCAGGCGTGGTTTGCCTCCCGCCATGGTGAAACCAGCCGCCAAACCACCCGCGATCGAATTTGAAGCTCCGGCCCTCGTTTGCTGCCCTTCGACAGGCTCAGGGCGAACGAAAAAACGGCCCACCTCTATCCCCTATCTCTCCGAACGGCCCGCCGCTCGGGCTGAGCTTGTCGAAGCCCTCTCGACTTGACGCACCATGACCGACACAACCCAGAACATCGACACCCGCATCAACATGATGGACACCCCGTTCCCGATGCGCGGCGACCTGCCCAAGCGCGAGCCGGGCTGGGTCAAAGACTGGAACGAAGGCGGCCTTTATAAAAAGCTGCGTGCCGCCCGCCAGGGTGCGCCGTTGTTCGTGTTGCACGACGGCCCGCCCTACGCCAACGGCAAGCTGCACATCGGCCATGCGCTCAACAAAGTGCTCAAAGACATGATCGTCAAGTCCAAGCAATTGGCCGGCTTTGACGCGCAATACATCCCCGGCTGGGACTGCCACGGCCTGCCGATCGAAAACGCGATTGAAAAATTGCACGGCCGCAACCTGAGCCGCGACGACATGCAGGCCAAGAGCCGCGCCTTTGCCACCGAGCAAATCAACCAGCAGCGCGAAGACTTCAAGCGCCTGGGCGTGCTGGGCGACTGGGAGCGCCCTTACCGCACCATGGACTTCGCCAACGAAGCCGGTGAGATCCGCGCCTTCAAGCGCGTGATCGAGCGCGGTTTTGTTTACCGTGGCCTCAAGCCCGTGTACTGGTGCTTTGACTGCGGCTCGTCCTTGGCCGAATTTGAGATCGAATACGCCGACAAAAAGAGCGACACGCTGGACGTGGCTTTTGAGGCCGACAACAATGCCGCCCTCGCCGCCGCCTTTGGCCTGCCCAAGCTGCCTGGTGAAGATAACAAAAAAGCCTTCGCTGTCATCTGGACCACCACCGCCTGGACCATCCCTGCCAACCAAGCCCTGAACGCCCACCCCGAGCTGGAATACGCGCTGGTGGACACGCCCCGTGGCGTGCTGCTGCTGGCCGCCAGCCTGGTCGAGAAATGCCTGGAGCGCTACAAGCTCGAGGGCTCTGTGATTGCCACCGCTGTGGGCGAGAAGCTGCGCGGCCTGGTGTTCCGTCACCCGCTGCACGACACCGTGAGCGCTGACGAAGGCGGCCCATACAGCTACCGCCGCAAATCGCCCCTGTACCTGGCCGAGTACGTGACCGCCACCGACGGCACCGGCCTCGTGCACTCGTCGCCCGCCTACGGTGTGGACGACTTCAACTCCTGCGTGGCCAACGGCTTGGCCTACGACGACATCCTCAACCCCGTGCAAGGCAACGGCGTGTACGCCCCCGAACTGCCCTTCTTCGGCGGCCAGCACATCTGGAAAGCCTGCGCACGCGTGATCGAGGTGCTGGGCCAAAGCGACCGCCTGATGGCCACGGTGGAAATCACCCACAGCTACCCGCACTGCTGGCGTCACAAAACACCCGTCATCTACCGTGCTGCGGCCCAATGGTTTGTGCGCATGGACGAGGGCGAGGGCGTGTTCACAAACGACAAGGCGCCCAAGACCCTGCGCCAGCTGGCACTCGATGCGATTGAAGAGACCAGCTTCTACCCCGAAAACGGCAAAACCCGCCTGCGCGACATGATCGCCAACCGGCCCGACTGGTGCATCTCACGCCAGCGCAGCTGGGGCGTGCCCGTGCCTTTCTTCCTGCACAAGGACAGCGGGGAACTGCACCCGCGCACCATGGAAATCCTGGACCAGGCGGCAAGCATCGTCGAAAAAGGCGGCATCGAAGCCTGGAGCCGGGTGACGGTGGAAGAGATTTTGGGTGCGGCCGACGCCCCCAGCTACACCAAGAGCACCGACATTCTGGAAGTCTGGTTCGACTCCGGCTCCACCTTCCAGCATGTGCTGCGTACCAGCCACAAAGACGCTTACGGCGTGGCACCCTTCCACGCCCAAGGCCCTGAAGCCGACTTGTATCTGGAAGGCCACGACCAACACCGCGGCTGGTTCCACAGCTCGCTGCTGTTGGGCTGCGCCCTGTACGACCGCGCGCCCTACAAGGGCCTGCTGACCCACGGCTTTGCCACCGACGGCCAAGGCCGCAAGATGAGCAAGTCGCTGGGCAACACGGTGGACCCGCAAACCATCACCTCCAAAATGGGCGCAGAAATCGTGCGCCTGTGGGTGGCCAGCACCGACTATTCGGGCGATCTGAACATCGACGACAAAATCTTGGCTCGTGTGGTGGACTCGTACCGCCGCATCCGCAACACACTGCGCTTCTTGATGGCCAACGTGAGCGACTTTGACCCGGCGACAGACACTGTGCCCGACGACCAGCTGCTGGAAATCGACCGCTTTGCGCTGGCCCGCGCCGCGCAACTGCAAGCCGACATCCGAGCCCACTTTGATGTCTACGAGTTCCACCCTGTTGTCAGCAAGCTGCAGATTTATTGCTCAGAAGACCTGGGCGCGTTTTATCTGGACGTGCTCAAGGACCGCCTGTACACCACCGCCCCCAAGTCCCTGGCCCGCCGCAGCGCGCAAACCGCTTTGTGGCGCATCACCCATGGCATGCTGCGCTGGATGGCGCCGTTCTTGTCGTTCACGGCCGAAGAGGCCTGGGGCACTTTCGGCACATCGGAGTCCATCTTCCTGGAAACTTTCAGCGACTTTGGCACGACCGATGAGCATTTGCTGGCCAAGTGGGGCCGCATCCGCGAAATCCGCGATCTGGCCAACAAAGACATCGAAAACCTGCGTGCTGCAGGCCAAGTGGGTGCATCCTTGCAAGCCGAAATCACTTTGACCGCACCGGCTGCTGACCACGCCTTGCTGGCCAGCCTGGGCACAGACATCAAGTTCGTGTTCATCACCTCCAAAGTGACGCTCCAAGCAGGCGAGGCCCTGGCCGTGCAAGTAAGCCCCAGCCAAGCCACCAAATGCGAGCGCTGCTGGCACTACGCGGACGACGTGGGCCACGACGCTGAACACCCCACGATTTGCGGTCGCTGCGTGAGCAACCTCCATGGCACTGGCGAAGCCCGCCTCGTTGCCTGAACATCACTTATCCAAAAGACAAGGCAAGCACATGGCCAGTTCCAAAAAATTCGGCAAAGGCGGCTCTGGCCAAAGCTCCAGTTTGGCGCTTTGGTTGGGCATCGCCTTGCTGGTACTTTTGCTCGACCAGTTCACCAAGGTGTTGGTGCTGGGTGCTTTTCAGCTGGGTGACAGCACGCCGATAACCTCGTTTTTTAACCTGGTGCGTGTGCACAACCATGGCGCAGCTTTTTCGTTTCTGGCCGGTGCGGGCGGCTGGCAGCGCTGGTTTTTCACGGGCATCGGGGTGGCCGCGGCCATCTTCATGGTCTGGATGCTGCGCTCGCACCCTGGTCAAAAACTCTTCAGCCTGGCCATCTCGCTCATCTTGGGCGGCGCCATTGGCAACGTGATTGACCGCCTGCTGCATGGCTACGTGGTTGATTTTCTGGACTTTTACTGGGGCACTTGGCACTTCCCAGCCTTCAACCTGGCCGATGCTGGCATCAGCGTCGGCGCAGCCCTGCTGATTCTGGACGAAATCCTGCGCGTGCGTCGCGGTCGTTGACCAGGCCTTGCTGGCTTCGGTCAATGACCCCATGGACAGCCCTGCACTTGACCTCACGCCTTTTGCCAAGCATCGGCCTTGCAGCAAGCAAGCGGCTGTGCATGCGGCAGTCGGTGCGCTGGAATTAACACAAAGGCACATCAGCCTTGCTTGCCGCCTTGCCCTCTTGAGCTCGCCAAGGCCGAGTGAGATCAGTCAATCGGCTGTAGCCGCCCCATAGCCCAGCACCTGCAACTGCAACTGGGTCAATAACGCCCGCGCACCGCGCAGGTCATGTTTGGGACGGTGTGCGTCGGCCTTGAGCGCCCGCACCAACGCCCCCTCAAACCCTCTGAGCTTGGTGAATCCGTTTTTCTTTTGAATTTGGGAGCTTGGTCGCCAGAGGCGTTGAGCCATTTTTTGACCGTGTTGCCCGACAGCCCAGTGCGCTTGGCAATCTCCCTGTTGGAGAGTTGCTCGCACAACTTCATGCGCCTGACCTTGCCTATCCTTTACTTGGTGATCACCTTCTTGCGCTACTGCTGAAATATTCACCAGAGCAGCTGAACACCCCCCTGGTCAGCTTTCGGTCGGCCTTAATAAGCCGAAGCCCAAACGCGCCGGTTCATCAGTGCTGATTTGATCGCTGCGGGTCTGGCGCCGTTCAATCCGATGCGGCCCATGTGCACATGATGAAGTTGTAGCAAAAACTCCAACGCGCAATGAGTTATTTTCAGGACAGCCGCGTTCGTTATGTAGCTTAAAACTTCACAGGGCCGGATCAATAGTCCCAATGACGCCAAAGGCGAATGATCACCACTTCTAGGGCTGCTACGGCACAGATCAAACCGTTTGATTTAAACGGTGTTTGATGTTTGACATTTGCCGGCCCTTGACCTTGTCAAGACCCAAAATCAAAGCAGCAGGGCTCGAAAAAAGGGCGACATGCTCCAAAAACTGCAACCTATTGTGGGGCAGCAGCAAACGTTCGGCGGCAATCGGTTGTGTGGGCGCCCATTCAAGTGACAAGGCTTGGGTCAAGCTCACTTGGGTCCTGAGCAGCGTGCTGGCCAAAATATCAGCCTCTTGGACCAAAACCGCCAAACAATCGCGCTGTCCGAGGTCAAAAGTGCGGGTCCGAACCTCTGAATGAAATGCCTTGACCCGAGTTGGATCGGTGGCCAATATGCAGTGTGACAAGACATCTCGGTCATCCGGGTAAAGCCCAGCAGATTGCATCAAGGGCTGCAAATCAGCCACGGCACGGGTTTCGAACTCAGAAGGCGTCGCGTTGGAGCCCCCAGGGTGTGTTGCCGCCGACCGAAAACTGACCCCCAGATGGTCAGTTTTCGGTCGGCGGCAACAAAAACCTAAGACATGTGTGAAGAAAACCCTAAATGGCGTTGATTTGGAAGAGGAAATTCCAAAAGTGGTGGGCGATAGAAGTTTCGAACTTCTGACCCCTGCAGTGTGAAAACGCCAACATTTCACCATTTTCCTGTTTAAAAACAATAGCTTAGCTTTTTTACAGGGGGTCAAAGTAGTATAGTTGTAGTATACCCATATAATTACAAAGTGATATTTTAAAAGTCACTTTGTGACGCCAGATGTAAACCAGTGTCATTTCTTTTTACGGTGCGACTTTTTTAAGCACTTGCTGAAGGTCCATTGTGGCCCAGAGATGGCTCAATGTATATGGAGTTTTGGTTCGCACTGGCCAATGTATATAAAGTTTTGTTGGCGACCATTGAGCACCCTCTTCCACTAAGTGGGGCGCCGCACAATGGCGTCTGGATTCTGCGCAGCTGATAGCAAGCGTCATTTCTTTTTACGCTGCAACTTTTTCAAGCTACAACTTTTTATCTGACCATCTGCAAAGCTATCGCTCAAAGTGTATGAAGTTTGGGATTTGAACCGCGCACTCCCCCCGCCTTGGAAACCTTGAAAGACTAGCGTCAATCGCCCCAAATTTTGAGGCGGCTCACACCTGTTGAAACTGTTGGCAATTTGGCCAAGGGCAATGCATTCTGTTGGGTCAGTTGGCGTCCAATCATCAGTCTGGAAAAGCACAATCGGGACTAAGCCGTCAATCTGAAAAAATCATGGTTGGCAGAAACAATCTTGATCTAAAAGTAGAGCATTGAATCAATTTTCAACGCATCCCCACTTGACGACCTGCCATGTTGACGAGTTGAACCAGCGCTGGTCCTATCGTCTTGAGTAAATCATTGGGTTTGGCACGGTACCCAGGTACAGCACAGTTAAACAACAGCCTGCGCGGTCCGTAACGAATGTCAGAAGCAACGCCAACAGCCAGTACGCCAAGACCAGCATCTCCCATGTTGATTGAGAAGCCGCGCTTGCTGTAGTGAGCAATACTGTCCTTGAGCCCCTCTGTGCTGCGGGTGTATTCGTCAGGCCTTTCCTTGCGTGCTCTTGCAAGGAATCGGTTGCGATCGGTTATAGACAGTTGCGATAGCCACGAACGCCCCATCGCTGTTTCGACGATACCGCGGACCGCTCCAACGCCAGGTCGCTTGAGCGTACCGTTCTCGTGTGTGCAGGATTCGACATAGACAACGTCAAGGTCCATGGTGACGCCGATGGAAACAGCACCTTCAAAGCGATTGGCCATTGATTGCAGTGCCGGTCTAAGGTGCGTGAGCAAGGGTGTATTGATGACGTAGGGATAGCCTAGCGCTACGGCAGCTGGGCCAATAAAGTACCGGTCTAGCCGTTCATCGTGGTCAAGAAACCCCATACTTTGGAGACTTCGGCACAAACGGCTAACGGTTGGTCGCGGAATTCCCAGACGTTCTGCAAATTCACTGTTTGCATGCGCGCGTGGATCACGAATAAAGCATTGCAGGATCATCAACCCCTTGGCGAGCGTACCTGAGAAGTCAGGGTCATCCGCGCGCACACGTCGCAGATCCTGCTGGTCTTTTATTTGATGAACGGCACGTTCTTGTCTCATGCTGGCATTCTCTCTTGTAGCCCGGCTGTCTGCACATCTCAGTTCCAATAGTTGGAACATTAGTTTGAATCCAAGGAAGACTTGCCTAAAGTTCTTGCATGATTCGCACTGACGCAAACCTTGACACGCTGTTGACCGATATACGCTCCTTTGTTCGCGAACGGTGGCATCCCTTGGAGGATGAAATCGAACGCTTAAAAGAGATTCCGGAATCGATCGTCTTAGAACTGCGCAGCAAGGGGTACTTCGGCTGGAGTATTCCTGAAAAATATGGCGGTCTGGGTCTTACGGCAGAAGAACTTGTCTTGTGCGCTATGGAGCTCTCACAAGCGTCAGTAGCGCTGCGTGCACGCGTTGGAACAAATACAGGTATCGGCTCGGAAGCGCTCGTCGCCGATGGAACGGAAGAACAGAAAAGACGTTGGTTACCGCGCATGGCTACCGGCGAGCTCACTGGCTGCTTGGCACTCACCGAACCGGACGCAGGATCGGAAGCGAGCAACATCCAGACCACTGCACGCCGTGATGGCGACCACTATGTGCTGGACGGCATGAAGCGTTACATCACCAATGCCCCCCTTGCGGACATTTTCACAGTCATCGCACGCACCGATGAGAGCTCGCGTGGACATGCAGGTCTTACCGCCTTCATCGTCGAAAGGGGGCCTGGGCTGCGAACTGGCGAGCCCTACAAAAAAATGGGACAGGCTGGATCGCCAGTTTCAGATGTTTTTTTTGAGAACTGTCGTGTACCCGCTGCTAATGTGATTGGCGGCAAAGAAGGTGTGGGCTTTCAAACGGTGATGAAGGTTCTCAATAAACAACGGATGCACTTGGCTGCGCTTTGCACAGGGCCAGCCATCCGCATGCTTGAACTTGCTGTCTCCCACACAATGCAACGCGAACAGTTCGGTCAGCCTGTGGCCAGTTTCCAGTTGGTTCAAGCGATGATCGCCGACTGCCGAACCGAGATATTTGCTGCACGCTCAATGATTCTTGAGGCTGCGCGTGCCCGTGACCGCGGAGAGGACGTGGCACTAACTGCCTCCATGTGCAAATACTTCGCCTCTGAGATGTGTGGTCGGGTAGCAGATCGCTGCGTTCAGATGTTTGGTGGCGCTGGGTACATTGCAGACTTTAGCTCGATCGAGCGTTATTACCGGGATGTGCGCCTTTTCCGTTTGTATGAAGGCACAAGCCAGATTCATCAACTCAACATCGCCAAGCTGACGCTGCGCGAACATGAAAAAGACGCTGCCCGATGAACTTGCATGGAATGCAGCGCGTCGCGCAAAATACATTATTCGTAAGCCTTGATCTTATTTTTATCTGGCATATTTTTTGAAAAAACGATGTGCCTGATCGTTAAACGTCTGACCAAGGGAATGGATACAGCATAGTCAGTTGAAACCGCTGAATATGCCACCAAAGAAGATTCTGCAGGAACTGAAAAGTTGAACACGTTACCAACCCAGAAACCACCAGGAGACACAAATGAAAAGACGTTCCATGATCCTTTCGGGAGCAGCCATCGCTGCATTGCCTTACAAGGCACTCCAGGCGCAGGAGGCCTTTCCTGCTAAACCAATTCGAATCATCGTGCCCTATCCGGCAGGTGGTGTGGTGGACGTTCAAACCAGGGCCATGGCCCAAGGACTGGAGCTGGGCCAACCCGTTGTGATTGAAGCGCGACCTGGTGCGAACGCCAATATCGCCGCAGAAGCCGTTGCACGCGCAAGTGCTGACGGTTATACCTTGCTGGTGTCCGCACCCTTCCTGCTCAACAATCCATTGCTGGAACAAAATCTCCGCTGGGCGCCCAAAGACTTCATCCCAGTGGCGCGTTTTTCACTTTCACCCAGCTACCTTTGCGTGCCCGCTTCATCACCAGCACGCACTGTGCGTGAGTTTGTCGACATGGCACGCAAGGCCAGTCCATCTCTGCAATATGGTGATGGCGGCTCGGGCACCACCCAAACCATGGCCACCGAAATCCTCAAGCAAGTCACCGGCATCAAGCTTGACGCGATACCTTACAAAGGTGCGCCGCCGGTGGCCGTGGACCTGATCACGAACACTTTCGCGGTGGCTATTCTGCCTTCCAGTGTGGCCTTTCCTCACATCAAATCGGGCAAGTTGCGTGCTTTGGCCAACACCAGTGCGAACCGTTCACCTCAGCTGCCAGAGGTTCCTACCATTGCCGAAGCTGGATTTCCTGAAGTCACAGTATTGTCTTGGTACGGTCTGCATGCGCCGGCTGGTACTCCACCCGACGTCGTGCGTAAATTGGAATCTGGAGTGCAGGCATCTTTACAAAAGAGCGAGACAAAAGAAAGATTGACTACAGGAGGTGGCGAAGCCGCTTTCTTGTCCACCAACGACTTCAGCCAATTTTTGCGAAATGACTTGCAGATGTGGGAACGCATCAACCGCATGCTCAAAAAGTAAGAACGTCATGACCCCTCAAACCACGTCGGTGCAAGAATTGCTTGACCGGGCCAGACGCTTCATTGACGAAGAAGTCATTCCGCGTGAAGACCTGCGCCGTGCAAACGATCGCACTCATAACCTGGCCCTGGTGCAAGAACTGCGTGAACTGGCCGTTTCGCAGGGATTGACTGCGCCGCGTGGTACTGTCACCGATGGCGGTCTGGGCCTGAGCTGGGTGCAGTGCTGTGCATACCTTGAAACGGCTGGCCGTAGTTTCCTAGGACCGGGTGCGCTGCAGTGTGCGGCGCCTGGTCAGCCCGACATCACCACACTCGAAGCACTGGCCACACCCGCGCAGCGCGAACGTTTTTTACGCCCCCTTGTGCAAGGCACTCTGCGCTCGTGCTTTGCGATGAGCGAGCCCGCACCCGGCGTGGGATCCGATCCTCGCATGCTCAGCAGCCGCGCTGAACGCACCACACGGGGATGGCGCCTCAATGGGCATAAATGGTTCGCTACGTCAGCTTCAGTGGCTGATTTCGCCATCGTCATGGCACGCACTGAAATTGGCCCCTCCCTGTTTCTGGTCGATGTCCAACAGTCCGGTTTCCAGATCGTGCGAGACGTCCCTACAGTCGAGCCATTTGACCTGGGCGGACACGCCGAAATTCGTCTGCAAAACTGTGAAGTTCCAGCGGACGCTTTACTTGGGGAAGAGGGAAAAGGCCTTGAACATGCGCAACTGCGGCTGGAGGGGGCCCGCTTGTTTCATTGCATGCGCTTGATCGGCCTTTCCTCACGCGCCATGAGTCTGGCCCAAAATTACGCGCTGGAGCGACAGTCACACGGTGCACGGGTGTCCGAACACCAAATGGTCCAGGCTATGGTGGCCGATGCGCACATCGAGCTGCATGCTGCGCGCCTGATGACTGTGGATACAGCCCAAAGGCTCGATGCGGGTCAATCGATCCGCCACCATTCGGCCATGACCAAAGTCTTCGTGTCAGAGGCCGTCAACCGCGTGGCTGACTCTGCGGTACAAATCACCGGTGCACTGGGTATTTCCGAAGATTGGCCGCTGTCGATGATCCAGCGTCTGTTGCGGCCTTTTCGCATCTACGATGGGGCCTCCGAAGTGCACAGATCGGCCATTGCGCGACGCGTTTTCCACCAAGGTCTGGATGCCTGAGTTCAACCCCCAGTTATTGTCCGTCATGGATGCCTGAGAACAGGCTCTGCGTCATTGACATGCCCTATTCCTGATCCGGAAATATGACGCTGAAAAACATTCGACCCCTTCAACAAGTCCTGTTAGAAAAGACATGTCCTCTGACCACTCCAACCTCCTGCGTATGTTCCGCGCCCGCAGTATCGCCGTCATTGGCGCCTCCACAACGGGCAGCAAACCCAGTGGTCAGCCCTTGTTGCACCTGCGCAATTTAGGCTACGAGGGGCAGGTCTACCCAATCAACCCGCGCTATTCCGAAGTTTTTGGTTGGCCCTGTTTTCCGGATGTTGCTGCGCTGCCCGAGGTGCCCGATGTGGCGCTCATCGCGGTGAGCGCCGAACAGGTAGCCTCCCAACTGGAAGCTTGTGGCCGCAAGGGCATTTCTCAGGTCATCGTGATCACTTCCGGATTTGCCGAGATGGGAGGTGACGGTGTGGCAGCTCAGCAGGCGCTGGTCGAATTGGCCAATCGCTATGGCATCGCCATGATGGGGCCGAATTGCCAGGGCATGATCAGCATCGGTCAGGGTTTCAGCTTGGGATTTGGCGCCCCCTATGGTCTGCGCTACCGAAAAGGGCCCATCAGCATGAGCTCACAAAGTGGCGCATGGGGCAACACAGTGCTGATGTTGGCCAACGATGCCGGACTGGGTTTCCAGCACTACCAATCCACGGGCAACGAAGCGCAGACCACCAGCCTGGATCTGGTGCAAGCCTGGGCAGACGACCCGGAGACTGGCATGATGGTGTCTTATGTCGAAGGCTTTAAGGACGCCCACCGCATCGTCGACGTAGGACGTCAGGCCTTGCAAGCAGGTAAACCCTGGTTGCTCTGGAAGGTAGGAACCTCTGAGGCCGGTGCACGAGCTGCTGCCTCGCACACGGCCAATTTGGGCGGAGATGCTGCCCTTTATCGGGCTGCATTTGCTCAGGCAGGGGCGATCGAAGTCACCGACGTACAGGACCTGACCGATCGCGCTCTGGCTTTACTATCGCCTCGTCAACCCGCGGGACCACGTGTGGCAGTGGTCACACTTTCGGGGGGTGCGGGCGTACTGTTGGCCGACCACTGCGCACCAGCAGGTTTGGTGCTTCCGCTATTATCTGAGCAGACTCTGGATGAGTTAAAGCGAGTGCTGCCGCCTTATGCCGGACTGCATAACCCGATTGATGTGACGGGCAACCTTATCGCGCAGGAAGACAAGTTAATCACTACTTTGCGATTGATCGTGAACGACCCATCAGTGGACATGATGGCCGTGTGTCTGGCTGCAGTTTCCGGCCCGGTAGGTGTTAGGCTGGCTCAATGGGTTGCAGAGGTAGCTCGGGCAACCAACAAGCCGGTGCTGGTGGCTTGGACCGCCGACACCACCACCACACAAGCCGGCTACGACGCGTTGCAAGAAGCGGGAGTGCCACGCTACGACACGCCGGTTCGCTGTGCCACAGGTATGGGGGCCATGTGGCAATTCGAAGCAGCACGCCGCCGCGAAGCCTCGCGTACGCTAGAGAAAATACAAAGCTGCACACGCCCAATGTGGCGTCAGCAACTGGCCACTTCCAGCAACGACCTGACCGAATATGAGGCCAAAAAGATGCTGGCCGACTATGGCCTCCCGGTTACTGCTGAATCCCTGGCCAACAGCGCCGAAGAGGCCGTTCAGCAGGCCACAGCCATCGGCTTCCCGGTGGCCCTGAAAGTGGTCTCGCCCGACATCGCGCACAAGACAGAGGCGGGGGGTGTTCGCATCGGCTTGCGTGATGCACAAGCAGTGCGCCAAGCTTACGACGAGATTCTTCGAAATGCGCAGCATCATGCCCCCAACGCCACTATTGACGGCGTGTTGGTGCAAGCCATGGTCAGTGGCGGAGTTGAGGTCATCCTGGGTGTCACGAACGATCCGCTGTTTGGATTGGCGATCATGTTCGGTCTGGGCGGCATCTACGCCGAGGTATTGCGTGATGTAAGTTTCAGGATATTGCCCATTACCCGCAGTGAAGCCGAGGCCATGGTTCGAGAGGTTCGCACCTTCTCTCTGCTTGACGGTGCACGTGGTCAGCCTAAGGCCGATGTGGCCGCTCTGGTGGAAACCATCCTCGCGCTGGCGGCTTTAGCGCAAGACGTGGGCGAACATATATCTGGCATCGATATCAATCCCTTGTTTGTCAAACCTGCTGGGCAAGGTGTGGTTGCTGCTGATGCACTGATCCAGTTGAAGCGCTGACAGACAGAAGTCATCTTGATAACTACCGTGCAAACACCTGCCTGAGTTGCGGGTGAAGGTGATCTGCCAAGACCGCAAACCTCAGCTTGGGAGAGCTGTCTTGGACGTGACGCAAAAGCTGTCACCAGCGTGCCACGCACAGGGTTTTTGATGTTGTCAGACTGTTTTTAAGTGACTACGCTGGAAACATGAATACAAATTCACAAAACCAATCACCGCAGACTGCTGTCACCGCAGCCATGGCCAAGCCACTGGTGCTGTGGGGATACCCTCTACTTGAAGTGTTGCGCACCTGCCAGGTACAAAGCAACCCAAACTCCACCCCATCATTTGGTCGCGGCCCGTTTGGAATGTTCCATGGCAGTGATAGGCCTTGGACACATGAAGACCGCGATATCGTCACGCCCTCATGCGACCTGTTGTATTACAACGCCTGGGTCTGGATCGGAGATTCCCCGGTTCGACTGCATATCCCTCCAAACCACGGTCGCTACTACGTGGTGCAACTCATGGATGCCTGGAGCGAAAACTTCTACAACGTCGGCTTGCGTAACACACCCGCTGAGGGTGCTGACTGGTGGCTGATCCACAACGATGATCCCATGCCAACGGGTATAGACCCGGCGCGTGTGGTGCGCTGCCCGACTCGACTGGTTTGGCTTCTTGGGCGAGCACTGGTGGGTGATATATCCGATGTGCCCAAAGCACGAGCGTTTGCAGATGGCGTGCAGTTGCAAGGCAGCGGTCCACGCCCTTCATGCGTTTGCCAGTGGAAAGACAGCGGAGATGCAGCCCAAGATTTCTTTGCCAACTTGCTGCAGGCGGTCGAGGAGATCGGGGTACCAACCACCGCCAGTGACCTGCGCCCCCTCATGCGCAGCTTGCGCTTACCACCAGGCGGGCTTGAAGCGCTGGAGCGCAGCAGCCAGCGTGTCAGAGAGGGCTTGCGACAAGCCCACTCTGAGGGGATGAAATTGATCGAGCAGCACATCGTCAACCTGACGCGCAAACCCTGGACTTGGAGCCCCCACTTGGGCATCTGGGGCGACAACATCCTGATGCGTGCCACCGTCGCCATGAAAGGGCTGGGAGCTTTGGCTGCGACCGAAACCCTCTATGCACAGGCTGACTTTGACGCCTTCAGTGAGCCCCTGGATGGCCAGCATTGCTACACCTTGCGCTTTGAGGATGGCCATATGCCCCCGGCAGATGCTTTCTGGTCGGTCTCACTTTATGGTGAAGACCGGTATTTCGCGGCCAACCCACTGGGGCGCTATGCCATTGGAGACCGCACCCGGGGCTTGCGACGCAACGAAGACAACTCTCTCACGCTGCAAATCCAGCACGATCGTCCCGCTGAAGGCGATGCCAACTGGTTGCCTGCGCCAAGTGGCCCCTTTTACTTGATTCTGCGCATGTACCACCCACGCCAAGAGATGCTGAGCGGCCAATATGTGCTGCCCCCATTGCAACCGGTCAACAAAAGGTGAACCCATGAATCGAAACGATCTGGCCCGAGAGGCCATTCTTTATTCGCTGCCCTTGTATGAAACAGCGCGCATGCAAGCAGCAAGCAGTCCACGCAAAAACACGCAGGGGCAGTTTGCCGACCCCCAAGGAGGTCCCGAATCGACTCGCCGCTGGGCCAATGTGTTCTCGCACACACGCCAACTGCTCAATGCCAAGGACCGCCGCGTGGTCACACCCAACAATGACACGCTCTACACCAGCACTTGGATCGATCTGTCGGGCGGACCATTGTTGTTGCACACCCCGGACACTGGCGAGCGCTACTACGTGTTAGGCCTGCTGGACTTCTACACCAACCCTTTTGCTCACCTCGGCACCCGCTTGAATGGAAATGCCGCCCACACGTTTTTCTTGCATGGGCCCGACTGGCAAGGCCCCCCCCCTACCGGAACTTTGCCCATTGCCTGTGCCACGCCCACGGTGTGGCTGATCGGACGCATTCTGGCCCTGCCCCATGAGGACTTGGCCCCGGTTCATGCACTCCAGGACGCCTTTCGCCTGACCACCCTTGAAGGCGAGCCAGCGGCCCGTGTCGTCACATGCAGCCTCCATGGCCAAGACCAACTGGGCGACGCTGCCACCTTCGTTGAGGTGGTCAATCGCCAGTTGGCCATCAACCCCCCTCCCTCTGGCGAAACGAGCGATCTGGCGCGTTTTGCAGTCTTGGGCATCGGAGCTGGGCTAGACAAATCACAGGCCGACTTGCCCTTGTTGCAACAAACCCTGACCGAAATTCTGTGCGAACTGGATGCCCCCGCATCTTCCGATTTATCAGGGGGGTGGAATGCCTCGGTCGAAGTCACTGACCACTATGGTCGAGATTGGTTTACCCGTGCCCGCGTAGCCCGTTGCTACATTGGAATGCTGGGTACGCAAGAAGTCATCTACCAGATGGCGCACCGCGACAGTCAGGGCCGACCACTGGACGGGCGTCACCGTTACCGTCTTCGTTTCGCACCGGGAGGCTTGCCTCAGGTCGATGCCTTCTGGTCGCTGAGCCTTTACCGCAAAAGCGATTACCTTTTCGTAGAAAACCCGCTGCAGCGCTACGCCATTGGTGACCGTACAGCCGGGTTATGCACCGACCCTGATGGGGGTTTAACAATCTGGCTAGGCCACACGCCTCCCCCACAGACCAGCAACTGGTTACCCGCACCGGATGATACTTTTTACGTTGCCCTGCGCCTGTATCTGCCTCGCGAAGTTCACCAGACCGGCCAGTACAACTACCCGCTCATCGAGCTTGTAGACGACAGCGCCTGAGGATCAGGCCTGACCGCAATGCCTGCGCCATAAACCTGACTTCTTCAACAAGGCCGTCACTTATGACCACCCACCTTAATCCTGCAGCGTCCACATACCGTCTGATCCTTGACCATGTTCAGGACCACGAGGTTCAGCGGGCTGATCAGGTTTACCTGACCCAGCCTTTGGGTCATGGCCAAGTGCGTGATTACACATGGCGCGAAACACTCGATGAGGCACGCCGCATGGCGCGGCACTTGCAGTCTCGAGGGTTCGAGCAGGGCACTCGAATCGGTTTGATCACAAAAAACTGTGCCCATTTCATCATGGCGGAACTGGCCATCTGGCTGGCCGGTGGCACAACGGTGGCCTTATTCCCGACCGATTCGGCTGACAACATTCGCTTCGTACTCGAGCACAGCGAGACGCGCCTGCTTTTCGTGGGAAAACTCGACAACTGGGCGCGTCAGCAAACGGGTGTGCCAAGCGGTCTTGTCTGCATCGCACTACCCCTTTCAGATGCTTTAGCTCATCAACCTGAACTACCCTGCTGGGCAGACATCGTGGCCAGCACCGAAGCATTGAAAGGTCGCATAAGGCGGGATTCGCAAGATCTGGCGCTTATTTCTTACACATCCGGATCGACCGGCGAACCCAAGGGAGTCATGCACAGCTTTGGCGGTATCAGCGATGCCTCAGAACGCACTATGGCGTTGATCAACGAACGTACAGGCCACCCGGCACAACACCGGGTCTTGTCATACCTGCCGCTGTCACACGTATTCGAGCGTTCCAAAATCGCCTGCTGGTCTCTCGTTGCTGGCAATGTGCACGTGTTTTTTACCGAATCGCTGTCCACTTTTTTGGACGACCTCAAGCGCGCACGGCCCAACTCCTTCATTTCAGTGCCCCGGCTATGGCTCAAATTTCAACATGGTGTATTCGCAAGAATTCCAGCTGAGCAGCTCGACGCAGCGCTGGCAGACCCCATCAAAAGCCGAATGGTCGCCAAGCAAGTACTGGCTTCGCTTGGTCTGGATGCGGTGGTATCGGCCGGCAGCGGCTCAGCGCCTATCTCAGCCAAGCTGATTGAGTGGTACCGCAAGCTAGGCCTAGACCTTATGGAAGGGTACGCAATGACCGAAGATTTTGCATATTCACATGGTTCGCTGCCGCAGTACAACCAACCGGGGTACGTAGGGCGTGCACTTCCAGGCGTGCAATCGCGGCTCTCGCCCGAAGGTGAAATTTTGGTCAAATCGCCTGGCTGCATGGTCGGGTACTACAAACGGCCTGATCTGACGGCCGAAGCCTTCACCGATGACGGCTATTTCCGCACTGGCGATTGCGGACATTTTGAGCCCAACGGCATGCTCAAACTCACTGGTCGGATCAAGGAGTTGTTCAAGACCACCAAAGGCAAATATGTGGCACCTGCACCGATCGAGAGCCGATTGAACAACCACCCGATGATCGAACTCAGCATGGTGTGCGGCAGCGGTCAGAGCGCTGCATGCGCCCTGGTTCAGTTGTCAGAACAGCACCAGACACTGCGCCAGGACCCTTTGTCGCGAGAACAGATCGAACTCGATCTGGCGCGCCTGTTGGAGGAGGTCAACGCAACACTGAGCGATCATGAACAGCTGCGCTTGATGGTGGTGATGAACGAGCTATGGACCATTGACAACGGTTGCCTAACTGCTACGCTGAAAATCAAGCGCAGTGCCATCGAGGCCAGTGCCCAGAAACGTCTGAACGGCTGGTATGCACATCCGGATCAGGTGGTCTGGGCGTGACAAATCGAAGTTCCTACCCAGGCATCTGAAAACCGCTGATCGGTGGCAAGGGCTCCAGCACTGCAAAACCACGGTCAAAGGTGTCGAGCAGAGACAGGAACCCTTGAAACTGAGGTCGGGACCCTTTCAGCGCAATGCGTCCGCTGTCCAGCGCCTCGGCAAAACTCAGCTGCTCGAGAGAAATGTCATCGAGCGTGGCGCGGCTCAGGTGCAATTGCACATCCACCTCGCCAACAGGTTCTTCGCAGGCATGGCGCAACACACCATTGGACAGTGTCAATACATGGCTGGCGTCTGGATCGCTAAAAATCCAATGCATCACCAGCCGAATGTGCGCTGCGCGAGGTCCGTTCAGGCGCATGGCTAAATAATCAAAATAGTGTGACAGGGGTAACGCACGGATCATGTCGCGGCTGGCCGCCATCCCTGATGCCATGCGCGGTGGCCCCTGACGCAGCTCACGGGCGCCTTGGAGGTAAGCATTACGCCAAGTGGATGACTCGGTCTGATAACCCAGTTGCTCCATGGCTTGGGCGCACAGACGCCGCGCTTCGGCGCAAGTCGGATCTACCCACACAATCCGGGCACAGATATCGGCCACCCAACGGTATTCACCAGCGTCCAGGTCGGCACGTGCTTTGATCAATACGGCGTCCACGCCGCCCATGTACTCGATGGTCTTGCGCGCCTGTGCCTCACGCGGCAACGGGTCCAGGAATGCAGGGTGGCCTTCATAGGCACCCAGATAGCGCTGGTACACGGCCTTCACGTTGTGCTTGAGGTGACCGTAAAAGCTGTGAGTCGACCAATCCTGTTGGAGCACCTCTGGCAAGCGAATGGCTTCGGCAATGTCGCCACCAGTGTGCCCATGGTTGATCAACCGCAATGTCTGGTCATGCACGAATTTGTAGAGATCGTGCTGGCGCAGCAGGTACTCCCCCATGGACTGACTACCCCAGACCGGCCAATGATGCTGAGCAATCAACACATCACTATGGGGGGCATAACGTTGGCGGGCACCCGCCAAATAGCTCGCCCAGGCACGCGCGTCGCGCACCTGGGCACCACGCAAGGGCAGAAGGTTGTGAAAATTGTGGCTGGTAATCTCGGCCATGTTGAGCACGCGCAAACCCGGGTGGTGAATGATCATCTCGGCAGGGGCTTCAGCACCCGGAGTCAACTCGAACACGCATTCGATGCCATCCACCTCAAATCTTTCCACCGGTTGGGTGATCAGCCGATTGGGCGCAATCAGTGTGACGGTACCGGCAGAAACTGCCTTGCCCAATCCGGCATCCACCTGACCGAGTTCGCCGCGGGGCAGCAATGCACCGTACTGGAACAATGCACGACGAGTCATGGCATTGCCTGCCATCACGGTTTCGCTGATGGCGTCGTCCATGAATCCCACAGGAGCAATCACCTGCACACGGCCTGCCAGGACGTCAGCCTCGTCGATGACGCCACGCACGCCACCAAAATGATCCACATGACTGTGCGTATAAACCACCGCCACCACTGGCTTTTGTGGCCGGTGCTGGTGGTACAAGGACAGCGCCGCAGCGGCAACCTGGGTAGACGTGAGCGGGTCAATGATGATCAGTCCTGTGTCACCCTCCAGAATGGTCATGTTGGCCAGATCCATACCGCGAACCTGGTAAACACGATCACAGACTTTGAACAAGCCAGTGACCATATTGAGGCGGGCATGTCGCCAAAGACCAGGGTGCACGCTGTCGGGCGCCTGTTCATTCGCCAGAAAACCATAGGCCTTCAGATTCCAAACTGGGCGGCCGTTGGGGCGCAGCACGCCCTCGGGTGGCAAGGGAGCCACCAAACCCCGGCGCGCATCGTCAAACGCACGGTCATCGTGCAAGGGCAAATGCAGACGCTGGGCGGCTTGGCATGAACGGGTGTGCATCGAGGCCGGTTGGGGATCTTCTTTCGCCAGGTTTTCTTCAGGCTTCAGATGAGGTGTGTCAGAGGTCATAAGTTGAAGCGACAAAAAGTCGCGCTGGGTGACGAACTTTGGCTATAAAAAAATGGATCCAAATCAGCTGTTTTGCGAGCCCTTTGCAATCGCATGATGTGCGAGCCGATTGGAATCAAACACATGGTTTTCCCTTGGTTCTTCAATCTGACGCTTGACAAGTGTTGTTCGGCAGAATTATTGTGAACCTGAATTCATGTTCTTTATTTTGCTTTTGAAAGCCTCACTTGTCCACACTTCCATTGACTGCTTCTGTAACGTCTAGAAAACCAGCATCAAAAATGGAAAAAAAAACCATAGAGACTGTCGTCAAGGCTTTTCCAGCGAAGCAGCAAAGGTCCGAGCAAACCCACGAAAAATTGCTGCAATCAGGTCTTGATTTGTTGCGCGATGGGGTTTTCGATGACATTTCCATTGCGCAAATTTCTGCCCGAGCAGGATGCTCTGTGGGTTCCTTCTATCTGCGATTTCGCAACAAAGAGGCTTTTTTCAAATTCCTCATTGAAAGCATCAGCGAAACATTACAAGCCGACCTGCTCACCAATCTCACCCCAGAAAGCATCAAAAAACTCACCTTGGCCCAAACGGTGCGCCACTGTGTAGGCCATTATGTGGAGATCAACCGACAGTACGAAAGCATTGTTCGCGCCGCCGTGCAATACAGCATCAACGACAGCGATGACTGGCAACCCGTTCGGGACAATGGGTTGAAGCTGCACGATCACTACATTGATTTGATACTCAGTAAATTAAGAAAATCAAACCAAGAAGAAGCCCGGCAGCAATTGGTTGTCGGCTTGCAAATCATCAGTGGTCATTTGGTCAACAGCATCACTCACCCGATCAACCGCTTACCCCTGCATGACCCCAACCTCACCTATTGGCTGTTTGAAGTGGTGATGCATTGCATGAAGGTCAAGCTCCCTACACAGGCCATACCGCAGCAAAAAAAGACACGCTTACGTATCGTCCCCCCAAAGAAAAAAATCACAACCCAGAGGAGAAAATGACATGAAAGCCGCTGTTTTTCATGGCCCAGGTCAGCCCATGACCATCGAGAACATCGAGATCGAAAAACCCAAGCGCAACGAAGTGCTGGTGCGCACCCGTGTCAGCGGGCTTTGTCACAGCGACTTGCATTTCATCGAGGGCAAATACCCCACACCAGTGCCCGCAGTTCTCGGCCATGAGGCCGCAGGTGTGGTCGAAGCGGTGGGTGAAGACGTCAGCCACGTCAAGCCAGGCGACCATGTGGTCACCTGCTTGTCGGTGTTCTGTGGCCATTGCGAATATTGCGTGACGGGTCACCAAACCATCTGCAGCAACACCGCAGTCAAGATGCCGCCCGGCGTGGCCAAACGCCTGCGTTGGAAGGGTGAGCACCTCAATCAGTACCTCAACCTCTCAACTTTTGCTGAGCAAATGCTGGTGCACGAGAACGCTGTCGTCAAAATTCGAGAAGATATGCCCCTGGACCTGGCTGCTTTGCTGGGCTGTGGCGTTCTCACGGGTTATGGCTCGGTGGTCCACAGTGCGCAACTGGAGCCTGGCACCACGGTGGCCGTGCTCGGGTGCGGCGGCGTGGGCCTGTCCACCATCCATGCGGCGCATCTGGCTGGCGCTGCCCGGATCATCGCCATTGACATCGATCCGGCCAAACTGGAGATGGCCAAGATTTTTGGCGCTACCGATGGCATGGATGCCAAAGACCCTGATATGGCCGCCAAGATCATCGAGATGACCCAGGGCGGCGTGCATTACGCATTCGAGTGCATCGGTCTGAAGTCCACCACCGAAGCTTCTTTTGCCATGCTGCGTCCACGCGGTTTGTCCACCATTGTGGGCATGATTCCGCTGGGCACAAAAATTGAGCTGCACGGCTTTGACTTTCTGCGCGAGCGCCGCATTCAAGGCACGATGATGGGCTCCAACCACTTTCGACTTGACATCCCCCGCTTGGTGGAATTTCACATGCAGGGTCGAATGAAGCTCGACCAACTGGTTTCAAACCGACTCAAGCTAGAGCAAATCAACGATGGTTTTTCCGCTCTACAGCGAGGTGGTATCGCTCGCAACGTGATCGTCTTCGATTGATGGAGCAAGCCATGAAACGATTGGAAAACAAGGTCGCCGTGATCACTGGCGCATGCTCGGGCATTGGATTGGCTACAACCGAGCTGTTTCTTTCTGAAGGCGCCCAAGTGGTGGCGGCGGACGTGCAGGACGAGGTGGGTCAGCAATTGCAAGCGAAGTATTCAGGTCAGCTGCACTTTGCGCATTGCGATGTGACCCAGCTCGATGAGTTGCGCGCCGCCATCGACAGTGCGGCCCAGCATTTTGGTGGGCTGGACATCCTGTTCAGCAACGCAGGTCGCATTGGCACCATGGGTGGCGTTCAGGCTTTCAATGCCGAAGCATGGGACAACACCCAAAACCTTTTGTTGCGTTCTGTCGCGGCAGGGGCTAGCTACGCCGTGCCCCACATGATCCAACGTGGCGCAGGGGCCATTGTCAACACATCTTCCATTTCGGCCTTGCAGGCTGGCTATGCCCCTTTGGCCTATTCAGTGGCCAAGGCGGGCGTGCTGCATTACACCCGAGTGGCAGCTGCCGAACTCTGCGCCTTGAATATCCGCATCAACGCTGTGGTGCCAGGGTTCATTGCCACGCGCATCTTCGGCGGCCTGTTTGGCATGGACCAACAAGCCTCGCAAGACCTGGCCAAGCGTGTGAGTGACCACAGCAGCAGCGCCAATCCGATTTCTCGTGCCGGTCAGCCGCAAGACATTGCCGAGGCTGCCCTGTATTTGGCCAGTGATGCCGCCCGCTTTGTCACTGGCACCCACATCACGGTAGATGGCGGTATCACCATCGGCCCCCGCCACAGCTGGGATCCTCATACAACAAGCCCCATGAGCCAAGCACTCGGCGTGTCACGCGAGCAGATCGAAGCCATGCGCAAGTCAGCCGATGCCTAAATTTTGATTTATCCAGAAAGATTTTTGTCCATGTCCCAAGTTCATTTCATCAGCTTTGACGGTATTCGTCGCAGCGTTGAGACCCAGATTGGCGAGAACCTGATGCGCGCCGCTACCGATAACGCCGTGCCTGGCATCGATGGAGATTGCGGCGGCCAGTGCGCTTGTGCCACTTGTCACGTGTTCGTGTCTGCGCCCTGGGCGGAGCGCCTGCCCATCATGCGCACCAATGAGAACGATATTTTGGAATTCACGAACGAGCGCAGGGAGTCTTCGCGACTGGCCTGCCAGATCGTCATGACCGCCGAACTCGACGGCATCGAAGTCCATATGCCCGAGGGCCAGCACTGAAGCTGTCGAAGAACCGAAAGAAAAAATACCATGAAACTTTCACAAACCGAAATTCAAGCTTCAGCCCGAGCCGAAGCCTTTGCCATGCCGATCGAACAGATCGACCCAGGATCACCGGCTTATTTTGAGAACGACACCGTTGGTCATTATTTCGAACGCCTTCGTCGTGACGATCCTGTCCACCACTGCCACAGCGCTTTGTACGGGCCGTATTGGTCAGTGACCCGGTTTCAGGACATCATGCAGGTGGACACCAACCACGGCATTTACTCTTCAGACTGGACAAATGGGGGGATTGCCATCACCGAACCACCACCGGGTGAAGGGCAACTTCAGATGTTCATCGCCATGGACCCTCCGCGCCATGACGTGCAACGCAAGGCTGTACAGCCCATCGTCGCGCCGGGCAACCTGGCCAACATGCAGAACCTCATCCGAGAGCGGACCTGCAAAGTTCTCGATGGTCTGCCTCGAGGCGAGACCTTCAACTGGGTAGAACATGTGTCTATCGAACTCACCACTTTGATGCTGGCGACTCTTTTCGACTTCCCGCTTGAGGACCGTCACCTGTTGACCCACTGGTCAGATGTGGCCACGGCCAACAAGGATGTGGATCCCAAAGCGCCAACGCGAGAAGAACGCCTGGCTGAACTGCACAAGATGGCGGCTTATTTCACCCGCCTATGGAATGAGCGCGTCAATGCCAGTCCTGGATCCGACCTGATTTCCATGATGGCCCACAACCCGGAAACCCGGAACATGACACCGCAGGAGTTCATGGGCAATCTGGTGTTGCTGATCGTGGGCGGCAACGACACCACACGCAACTCGATGACCGGAGGCCTTCTGGCCTTGCACGACAACCCGGGCGAATGGGGCAAGTTGCGAAACAATCCGGCCTTGGTGGACAACATGGTCTCGGAAATCATTCGCTGGCAGACACCGCTGGCCCACATGCGCCGAACCGCCTTGCAAGACACTGAACTGGGCGGGAAGCAAATCAAAAAGGGCGACAAGGTCGTGATGTGGTACCTCTCGGGCAACCGCGACGAGGACGCCATCCCCAACGCGAGCCAGTTCATCATAGATCGGCCACGTGCGCGGCAGCACTTGTCTTTTGGCTTTGGCATCCACCGCTGTGTAGGCAACCGCTTGGCCGAGATGCAGCTGCGCATCCTGTGGGAAGAGATCCACAAGCGCTTTCCCGTCATCGAAGTCGTGGCCGACCCCGTGCGAGTGCGTTCGCCCTTTGTGCGCGGCTTCACCGAACTCATCGTGCACATCCCTAAATGACTGCGGCACCTGACATGAAGCCGTTGCCCGAGCAATTGGATGTGCTGATCATCGGCGCCGGTATTTCTGGCGTCGGTGCCGCCTGCCACCTGCAAAAGCAATGTCCGGACAAGCGTTTTGCGTTGGTCGAGGCTCAGGCCAGTTTTGGCGGCACTTGGCTAACGCACAACTACCCCGGCGTTCGTTCGGACAGTGACTTGTTCACCTTTGGCTACCGATTCAAGCCTTGGCGCGGCAATCCGATCGCCAGTGGCGATCAAATCTTGAACTACATGAACGAAGTCATCGATGAACACGGCTTGGCGGGACAGATCCATTGCCGACACCGTGTGACCTCGGCTCGGTGGTCTTCTGGAGACGCCAACTGGCACGTGGAGATCCTGCACACGCCACAAGAGGGCAAACCTGTCATCCGCCATGTGCGCTGTCAGTTTTTATGGATGTGCCAAGGTTACTACAGTCACGCCGAAGGTTATACCCCGCAATGGTCCGGCATGGCCGACTTTGCCGGACGCATCGTCCACCCTCAGCAATGGCCGAAAGACATCGATCTGACCGGCCAGCGTGTGGTGGTGATCGGTTCAGGCGCGACCGCCGCAACACTGGTGCCGTCCCTGGCGGGCACCTGTGCGCATGTGACCATGCTTCAGCGTTCACCCACCTGGTTTGCAACTGGGCGTAACGCCAATGAACTGGCCGATACGCTGCGCGCACTGGACATACCGCACGAATGGACCCATGAAATCGTGCGCCGCAAAGTACTTTTTGACCAAGCCCACATACAGCGGCGCTGTGTGCAAGAACCCGATGCTGTGGCGGCTGAACTGCTTGCCGCAGTCAGGGAGGCACTCGGCCCCGAACACGCACACTTAGTCGATGTCCATTTCAAGCCGGCCTATCGTCCATGGCAACAGCGTTTAGCCTTTGTGCCCGATGGAGACCTCTTCAAAGCAATACGCCATGGACAGGCCAGTGTTCTAACAGGTTCTATTGAGCGCCTCGTGCCAGAAGGCATTCGCCTGAGCAACGGTGAGACTGTGCCCGCCGATGTGATTGTGACTGCCACAGGTTTTAACCTGAACGTATTGGGTGACATTGATTTCCAAGTCGATGGCAAGCCGCTGGACTTCGCGGGCAGTGTCACTTGGCGCGGTGCCATGTTCACCGGCTTGCCCAATTTGCTGTGGGTGTTCGGCTATTTCCGTGCCAGTTGGACGCTGCGCGCTGACTTGCTGGGCGATTTTTTCTGCAAGCTTTTGAAGCACATGGACCAACACAAATTGCGCAGTGTGGTGCCAGAGCTTCGAGCTGAAGACCAAGACATGACCTTGAGCCCTTGGGTGCGGCCCGACAACTTCAATCCCGGTTACCTGGGCCGAAGCATGCACCAGTTGCCGCGCCAGGGTGATCGTGCTCCCTGGTTGCACCTGCAAGACTACTCAATCGACAAGAACGATCTTCCAGTGGCCGCACTTGATGACGGCTCTTTGATTTTTAACTGAGTTTTTCTCAACGTACCTAGAAAATTTTCACCACCACAACCAGGAGACACTTCATGACCAATGCACTGACTCGCCGCCAGACCCTGCAAGCGTTGGGGGCCAGCTTGCTGCCCATGCCGCTGATAGCGGCCGCGCAAGCCGCTTTTCCCAACAAGCCCGTTCGCATCATCGTGCCCTTGCCTGCTAGCGGAGCAGCCGATGTGTCGGTGCGAATCTTGACAGAATTCATGCAACAGCCTCTGGGTCAAAGCCTTGTGGTGGAAAACCGACCTGGTGGGATTTACCAAATCGGTATTCAGGCCATCACCAGCGCTCCCGCGGATGGTTACACCCTGATTCACCTCAATGCAACCATGTGCGCCGTGCAGGCTTCGCTCAAACGCTTTGACATGCTCAAACAACTCATTCCGGTGGGGTTGATGGGCTCAACCGATGCCATGCTTTGCATTGCCAACAATGCTCCGTTCAGGACTACACAAGAAATGGTGGCATGGGGCAAGGCCAACCCCGGCAAGCTCAACTATGGCTCCACAGGTCCGGGCTCGATGGAACACTTGAGCATGGTCAGCATCATGCAACGTGTCGGCATCACGGGTAACAACATTCCATTCAAAGGCGGTCCAGATGGTGCCTTGGCTCTGGCCCAAGGCGAGATCCAAGCCATGGCATTGCCAGCGCCACTGATCATCCAGTTCAGAGACAAAATCAAACCTGTGATTGCCCTGACGGAGCAACGCATCGGTTTCTTGCCTGATTTGCCCACCGCCAAAGAACAGGGGCTGGATATCCCCACGGTGAATTACTGGGGGGGGCTGGCGGTTCCTGTTGGCACACCCACAGCTGTCGTCGAGACCCTTGAAAAAGCCATGAGCGTTGCCGTGAATAATCCAGGATTGTCACAACGTTACATTCCATTGGGACTGAATGCACGATTTGCAGGAGGCTCCGCATTCAAAACCATCATCGAACGTGACCTGCAGTGGTTGGGCGATGCGGTCAAGTCGGCCAATTTGCAACTGAGCTGATGGACTCAAGCCAATAGCGGGCCCGCCTATCGCTTGCCCGCTTTGTAGCCTCATCACTCACCCGTTGCATGTCATGACTACCTACCCGGATCCTGCCTTGCTGCACCCTGGCAGCATTCCACCAGACATCCACCAGCGAAACGCGCTCATCGCCCAAGCGATGGCTGCGATGCCCGAGTGGTGGGAGATTGGAGCGCCCGCTTTTCGCCAGAAACAGCGCGAGGGAGCAGGCGTTTTTCCACCCGTGGTTTTCAGCGAGCGCGCCCATACACGAACCATTGGTGGCCCGGCAGGCCCCTTGCGCTTGCGTGAATTTCTACCAGCCCAAGGCCAAGCCCGTGGCGTTTACCTGCACATGCATGGCGGCGGTTGGGTCATTGGTGGGGCCGACATGCAAGACACCATGCTGTTGGCACTGGCGGACCATGCGCAGGTGGTGGTGCTGAGTGTGCATTACCGACTCGCCCCCGAGCACCCTTATCCTGCAGCCCCTGACGACTGCCAAGCAGCCGCACTTTGGCTGTTGGATCACTGCTCTGAACTTTACGGGACCGATCAGTTGCTCATTGGCGGCGAATCCGCCGGAGCTCACCTCAGTGCCGTCACCTTGCTGCGCTTGCGCCAACAACTTGGGTATTGCCCCTTTGCAGGTGCAAATTTCAATTTCGGCCTGTTCGACATGGCATTGACGCCCAGTGCGCGTGCCTTTGGTGATGAACGGCTGTTTTTGCGCACGATCGACATGGTTCAATTTCGGGAAGCATTTTTACCAGGAGAACAAAACCTGCGTGACCCGGATATTTCCCCCCTTTATGGTGACCTTCAGAATTTATGCCCTGCGCTTTTCACGATTGGTACGCGGGACGCCCTCCTAGACGACAGTCTGTTCATGCATGCGCGATGGTTGGCGGCTGGGAATGCAGGGCAACTCGATGTCTATCCAGGCGCACCTCATGTGTTCTTTCGGTTGGGTGATGCACACGGCCAAAGTTCCATGACAAAGCAAATTCAATTTATACGAGACCCATTGCAACGATAAGCATTTATGACAGGAGACAAAATGACCCTCTCTCGCATATTCAGCAAAATTCTATTGCTCACTTGTGCTTTTGGCGCTGGTTCCTCGCTCGCCTCATACCCCGACCGCCCCATCAAGCTTGTGGTCCCTTTTCCCGCGGCAGGCAGCACCGATTTGGTTGCACGCGCTTTATCAGCAGAGCTGGGCGCCACCTTGGGTCAGCAAATCGTTGTAGAGAACAGAGCGGGTGCGGGCAGCCTGATCGGTTCCGAAGCCGTGGCAAAAGCGGCGCCCGACGGCTACACCATCCTGATGGCCGGTCTGACAAACGTCTTTTTGCCTTACGTCTTCAAAGACCTGAAGTGGAGTCCGATGGATGACTTTGTGGGTATAGGTCTGGTAGCTGATATTCCAAATGTCATAGCAGTCAATTCAAAAACACCTTACATGTCTCTGAGCGGCCTCGTTGCGGCTGATAAAGCCAAACCGGCTTCGATGTCGTTTGGCTCAGCTGGGGTTGCCACGCCATCGCACTTGGTCTGCGAAATGGTGAACCATCAGACCCAAATCAAGCTGCAGCATATTCCCTACAAAGGCAATGCGCCTGCAGTCAACGACCTCATGGCTGGCCATATTCCAGTGATGTGCAACAACCTCGGTGGCACTCTGCCTTTCATGCAGAGTGGACAAATTCGAATCCTCGCCCAAACTGGCAGAACCCGTTCAGCCGCCGTACCCGATGTTCCGACCTTCAGTGAGCTTGGATTGCCTGGACTCGATGCAGGACTTTTGATGGGACTGGCCGCGCCCAAAGGCACGCCAAAACAAGTGATCGACACCTTGAACGCAGCACTCACCAAAGTGATGGCCATGCCAACCGTCAGGGAAAAACTCGCCAAGCTGGGAGCTACCCCACTGAACCCGTCACCGACAGCATTCGTCGAGCGCGTCCAAGCTGATCGCAAGGCCTGGGACCCTGTTCTGAAAACGCTTGATCTGAGGCCAAACTGACTTGCCCGAGATTTTTAAGTGACTCCAGACAGAAAGTCATCACACCACTGCCAAAGTCCATGTCGGATTAAGTCGAGCGGTTGATTCACTTACCGTTTGCCACCGCGCTTGTTGCGCCTCCAAGAGTGACATGTGGTCAAGATGACCATACCGACGAAGCA
>JAIXOZ010000103.1 GCA_027486495.1 Comamonadaceae bacterium
GCGAGTTGCCACGGCGCAGTGGCCACCAGCATGAAAGGTGTGGCCACGCGTTTGCCCGCCATCGATGCCACCAGTGGGCGATTGTTCAACCTCGAAGACCGCATCAACCAATGCACCACACGCCACAAACAAGCGGCGGCCATGCCCCCCGAATCAGATGCCTTGCTGGGCTTGAGTTTGCTGGTGACGCAGGCCTCTAAAGGCATGCCCTTGCGGGTGGACATTGGCGGTGCGGCGCGCGGCCACTGGCAAGCGGGGGCGACTCTGTTTTCTCAACGGCAAGGCCAAATGAATTTGTCTTGCGCCCAATGCCATGACCAGAATTTTGGGCAACGCCTGTACACCGACCCGCTGAGTCAAGGGCAGCCCAATGGCTACCCGGTGTACCGTTTGGAGTGGCAAAAACCGGGATCGCTGGAGCGGCGCTTGCGCAGTTGCTATGCCGGCATTCGCGCCGAAACCCCGCCTTGGGGTGCATTGGAAATGCGGCAACTGGCGCTGTACCTGATGTGGCGCGGTGAGGGCTTGCCCATCGAGGTGCCGGCTGTGCGCAAGTGATCAAGCCGCCCCGTTGCACACCCGCAGCACTTGTGGGCCGTAGGCCTCAAGCTTTTTGACGCCCAAGCCGCTGATGCCTTGCAGGTCGCCCAGACTTTGCGGAGAGGCCTCGGCAATCGCGGCCAGGGTCGCGTCGTGGAAGATCACATAGGCGGGCAGGTTGTGTTCTTTGGCCACCTCGGCGCGCCAGGCCTTGAGGTTGATGTAGCGCACCATCGCGTCTTGCCCCAAGTTGGCGGCGGCGGGTGATGGGGCGCTGCGGGTGCGTGTGCGCTTGTCGGCGCGCTGGCTGGTGCTTTCCCGCAGCTGCACCGGCACATCGCCCTTCAGCACGGCGCGCGAGCCTTCGGTCAGGTGGAGGGTGCTGAAACCCTCGTCGGTGTGCACATGCAGTGCGCCAATGGCGATCAGCTGGCGCATCACGGCGCGCAGTTGCTGCTCGCTGTACTCGGCCCCCAGCCCAAAAGTGCTGATGCTGTCGTGGCCGCGCTGCACCACCTTTTCGGTTTTCTTGCCGCGCACGATGTCCATGGTGTGGGCCGCGCCAAAGTGGTGGCCACTGCTTTGGTGGGTGCGGTACACCGTGGACAGCAGCTTGCGCGCAGCGTCGGTGCCGTCCCAGACTTCGGGCGGGTTCAGGCAGTTATCGCAGTTGCCGCAAAACGGCATGTACACGCCTTGCGCACTGTCCTTTTGGCTGGCGTAGCTCTCGCCAAAGTAGCTGAGCAGGCGCACGCGGCGGCAGTCGGTCGCTTCGGCCAGGGCCAGCAGCGCGTCGAGTTTGCCGCGCATGACCTGCTTGAACTCTTCGCCCGCTGGGCTTTCGTCGATCATGCGGCGCTGGTTCACCACGTCTTGCAGGCCATAGGCCATCCACGCGTCAGACGCCAGACCGTCGCGCCCGGCGCGACCGGTCTCTTGGTAGTAGCCTTCGATGTTTTTGGGCATGTCCAGGTGCGCCACAAAGCGCACATCGGGCTTGTCGATGCCCATGCCAAAGGCCACCGTGGCCACCATCACCACGCCGTCTTCGCGCAAAAACTCATTTTGGTGGCGCTGGCGCACTGCAGCGTCCAGGCCCGCGTGGTACGGCAGCGCGTGGATGCCCGACTCGCACAACATGACCGCGATCTCTTCCACCCGTTTGCGCGACTGGCAATAGACCACGCCCGCTTCTTCGGGGTGCTCACGTTCGATGAAGCGCAGCAGTTGCGTGCTGGCGTCTTTTTTCTCGACGATGGTGTATCGGATGTTGGGGCGATCAAAACTGCTGATGAACAGCTCGGCGCTTTCCAGCTGCAGCCGCTCGACGATGTCGGCACGCGTGAGCGCATCGGCTGTGGCCGTAAGCGCCACACGCGGCACGCTGGGGTAGCGCTCGTGCAGCACCGACAGGCCCCGGTACTCAGGCCGGAAGTCATGGCCCCATTGGCTCACGCAATGTGCTTCGTCGATGGCAAACAGGCTCAGCAGCCCGCGCTCGAGCAGCAAATCCATCTGGGCCAAAAAGCGGCCGTTGGTCACGCGCTCGGGCGCGGCATACAGCAGCGTGATCTCACCGCGCAGCAAACGCCGTTCAATGTCGCTGGCTTCTTCGCTGGTCAAGGTCGAATTCAGAAACGCGGCGCTCACGCCCGCTTCGTGCAGTGCGCCCACCTGGTCGTGCATCAGCGCGATCAGTGGCGAGACCACCACCGTGATGCCGTGGCCTGCACGCTGGCGGGCAATGGCCGGGATTTGGTAACACAGCGACTTGCCCCCACCCGTGGGCATCAGCACCAGCGCATCACCCCCGGCCGCCACATGGTCAATGATGGCTTGCTGCGGGCCGCGAAAGGCGTCGTAGCCAAATACTTCGCGCAGGATGGGGAGGTGGGGGGACACTGGGGTTTAACGGCTTTTTGAAGGCTTGATTGTCCGCTATTGATGGGGTTGGTTTTGCAGGCTTTGTGTGAGTTTGTGTCGTCTGAGTTTGGCGGGTGTGGTGTGGGTGGGTGAGGGCGGGCACAGGGTTCCTCATGAGGCGGGGGTACGCCAAAATCGTCACCCTCTGCCCGCCCTCACCCACCCACGCAAGACCATGGGCTGCGCGGCTAACACTCCCAAGACCGTCGTTCATCGCCTGTAAGGTTCGCGCTCACCCCCAGCAAAGCTGACGACCACCACCAGCGTTTGGAAGGGGACGGCGGCGGGCGACGATTTTGGCGTACCCCCGCCTCATGAGGAGTCCGCCGCCGTCCCCTTCCAAACGCGCCCCGACTCAGACAGCTCTCCCCACATGGACAGCGTTACCATCCCATCCCATGCACAAATCCGCCCTCGTCCTGTTTTCTGGTGGCCAAGACTCCACCACTTGCCTGGCCCATGCTTTGTCGCGTTACGAACGCGTCGAAACCCTGGCTTTTGACTATGGCCAGCGCCACAAGGTCGAGCTGGATGCCCGGCTCAATGTGCTGGCCGCCATCAAGGCGCGGTTTCCGGCTTGGGGCCACAAGATGGGCGAAGACCATTTGCTGGACGCTGGCATCCTGGGGCAGATCAGCGACACGTCTTTGACCCGCGACACCGCCATTGAGATGGAAAGCTCCGGCCTGCCCAACACCTTTGTGCCGGGGCGCAACCTGCTGTTCCTCACGCTCGCAGCCGCTTTGGCTTACCGCCGAGGCTTGCAGGTCATCGTCACGGGCGTGTGCGAGACCGATTTTTCGGGCTACCCCGATTGCCGCGACGACACCATGAAAGCCATGCAGGTGGCGCTTTCGCTGGGCATGGATCGCAAGCTGCTGATCGAAACCCCACTCATGTGGATCGACAAAGCGCAGACCTGGGAACTGGCCTACGACTTGGGCCAGCGGGCCGATGTGTTGGGCGGTGGTCAGGCCCTGGTTGATTTGATCATCGAGCACAGCCACACCTGCTACCTGGGCGACCGCACGCAGCGCCACGATTGGGGTTATGGCTGCGGCCAATGCCCGGCATGCCAGTTGCGGGCAGCGGGCTTTGCGCGGTTTCAAAAAAGCTGAAACCCCAACTTTTACAATACAGCCCATGAAGACCCCTGTTTACACCCGCGCCCAAGCGCTGCCCGAGATCCTCAAAAACCGCATCGCCATCCTCGATGGGGCCATGGGCACCATGATCCAGCGCTTCAAACTGACCGAAGCCGATTACCGGGGTGAGCGTTTCAAGGACTTCCCGAAAGACGTCAAGGGCAACAACGAGCTGCTGAGCCTGACCCGCCCCGACGTGATCCGTGACATCCACGAAGGCTATTTGGCCGCCGGGGCCGACCTGATCGAGACCAACACCTTTGGCGCGACCACCGTGGCCCAGGCCGACTACGACATGCAGCACCTGGCCCGCGAGATGAACTTGCAGTCCGCCCAATTGGCCCGCGCCGCTTGCGACAAGTTCTCCACCCCCGATAAACCGCGCTATGTGGTCGGTGCCCTCGGCCCCACACCCAAAACCGCCAGCATCAGCCCCGACGTGAACGACGCCGGTGCCCGCAACGTGACCTTTGAAGAGTTGCGTGCCGCCTATTACGAGCAGGTCGAAGCGCTGGTCGAAGGCGGCTCGGATGTGCTGCTGGTCGAGACGATTTTTGACACCCTCAACGCCAAGGCCGCGCTGTTTGCCATCGAAGAATTTTTTGAAACCAGCGGCGAGCGGCTGCCCCTCATCATCAGCGGCACCGTGACCGACGCTTCGGGCCGCATTCTGAGCGGCCAAACCGTCACAGCGTTTTGGCACAGCGTGCGCCACGCGCAGCCCTTGGCCATTGGCCTGAACTGCGCTTTGGGTGCGACGCTGATGCGTCCTTACATTCAAGAGCTGAACAAGGTCGCGGGCGATACCTTCATCAGCTGCTACCCCAACGCTGGCTTGCCCAACCCCATGAGCGACACCGGCTTTGACGAAACCCCCGAAGTGACCAGCCGCCTGATTCACGAGTTCGCTGCCGAAGGGCTGGTGAACATTGTCGGTGGCTGCTGCGGCACCACGCCCGACCACATCGGCGCCATCAGCCGCGCCGTGAGCCCGCTGGCCCCACGCAACGTGCACGGTGGTTTTTTCTACAAAGAAGCGGCCTGATCAAGCTTCCAGCAGCATCCGCTTGAGCTCGGCCAGTTCTGGTGGGCTGAGGCCAATGGCCCCATGCAAATAGTCCTGCATGCCACCGTGCTGCTGGTCCACCGCGTCAAACGCCGCGTGCAAAAACTCGGGTTGCACTTGCCACAGCACCTTCATCACATGCGGGTGACCCTGCCCTTCGAGTCGGGCATCGCGCTTGTAGAGTTGGTTGGTGAGCAGGTAATCGTGTTCGATGGTCGCGCGGTCCACACCCAGCGCCGACAGCAGCAGTGCCGCTGCAAAACCTGTACGGTCCTTGCCTGCGGTGCAGTGAAACACTTGGGGTGTGGGCTGCTCCAGCAGATGCTTCAAAAATTTGCCGAAGGTGGCCGCGTTGTGGTTCACGAAATCGCGGTAGGTCTCGCGCATCAGGTCCACGGTTTCCTCGGTGGTGGGCACCACGCCTTGGGCCACCAGGGCCTGCATGCGGGCGATCACGGTCGGCTCGATGGTGAGCGCCACACGTTGTACACCTGCGATGGTGTACGGCGTCGCGGCGCATTCTTGTGCGCCCCGAAAGTCCAGGCTGTGCCCAATGCCCAAGGCTTGCAGGCGCGTCATATCTTCACCCGTCAATCCCGCCAGATGGTCTGAGCGGAACACCTGACCTCGCCGAACGCGGCGACCCTGGGCATTGAGGTAGCCGCCGACATCGCGAAAGTTCGAAGCGCCTTGCAGCAGCGCAGCAGGTACTGGGGTCATGGCCATCCAATCAGCAGTCAAAACATCGTTTCAGAAACGCCATTGTCGCGTTCAGGCCCGCATTCGGGGGGTGCCCCAGGCGACAAAGCCCTTGGGGCCAAAGTTGTTTCGTCCACACGCATGGCATAAGCCTTGCATGTCAAGTTTATGAACTTTGAATGCCCACCTTTACAACCCACGATCAACGGTGTCTTGGGCGTTACCGAAGCCTGGCGTGACCCCTTGGGCCTGATGTTGGCTTCCACGGGCGAGGGGGTGTTCGGGGTCGATCTGGAGGGCCTGTGCGTCTTCATCAACCCGGCCGGTGCCCGCATGATTGGTTTGGAGCCGCAGCAGGTACTGGGCCAGAACATGCATGTGCTGACACACCACTCGCACAGGGACGGCACGCATTACCCGATGGACGACTGCCCGATCTACAACGCCTTTCGCCAAGGCCAGCCCTGCCGCATCGACAGCGAGGTGTTCTGGCGTGCGGGCGGCAGCAGCTTTCCGGTGGAGTATTCCAGCTACCCGGTGTTCGATCAGGGCCAGGTGCGTGGCGCGGTGGTCACCTTTGTGGACATCACCGAGCGCAAGCAGGCCCAGGACGCCTTGCACCAGGCCAAGACCGAGCTGGAGCAGCGTGTGGCCGAGCGCACCCAGGCGCTCGAAACCGCTTTGCAACAATTGCGCGAGCTGGCCGCCTGGTCAGAAGCGGTGCGCGAAGAAGAGCGCACCCGCATCGCCCGTGAGGTACACGACGAGCTGGGCAGTTTGCTGGTGGCGCTCAAGATGGATGTCGGCTGGCTGGACAAGCGCTTGTCTGAGCAAGAGCAGCGGGCGGCCGTTGAGGCGCAAGCCATGCGTGAGAAGATGCGTGGCAAGTGCCAGAACATGAGTCGCCTGATCGAAAACGCTGTGGTCAATGTGGGCCGCATCATCACCGACCTGCGCCCCAGCATCCTCGACCACCAGGGCTTGTGGGATGCCCTGGCGTGGCAGGCCCAGGAGTTTGTGCAGTCGGCCGAGCAAGAGCTCAAATGGTGCATGGATGTGAACGCGCAACGCGTCTTGCCCGAGCCCATGGCCATGGCGGTGTTCCGCATCTTTCAGGAGATGCTCAGCAATGTGGGGCGGCACGCCCGCGCCCGCATGGTGGATGTGGACATCGTGGAGCGCGAGGGCTGGCTGCACCTGTCGGTGGAAGACGACGGATGTGGGGCCGAGGCGCAGGTCTTCGAGTCGGCGCAGGCCTACGGCATCATGGGCATGCGTGAGCGGGCACGGCACTTTGGTGGTGTGATCGACGTGGACAGCCAACCTGGCCGGGGCACCCGCATGCGGCTGTCCATGCCCTTGCCAAGCTGGGAGGCCGCGCCATGAATGCCACCGTTCGTGTGCTGCTGGGCGACGACCACAAGATCGTGCGCGAAGGCCTGAAGATGGTGCTGGCCGACGACCCGGGTCTGCAGGTGGTGGCCGAGTCCGATACCGGCCCCGGTGTGCTGGAGATGGTGCAGTCGCTGCAGGGCACTCAAGGCTTGGATGTGGTGCTGCTCGACATCGCCATGCCTGGCATGGACGGTTTGAATGTGCTGCAAAGCTTGCGGCGCGACTGGCCTGGCCTGCCTGTGCTGATGCTCAGTACCTACCCGGAAAAACAATACGCCGTGCGTTGCATTCAGCTGGGCGCATCGGGTTATCTGAACAAAAGCACGGACACCGACGCCTTGGTGGCGGCTTTGCGCCGTGTGGCTGCAGGCGGCATGCATGTCTCACCCACCACCGCAGAAGCGCTGGCCAGCTTGGTGAGTCAGGGCCGCACCAAAAGCGGGATTGAACAGCTCTCGCACCGTGAGCACCAGGTCTACCTTTTGTTGACGCAAGGCCACACCGTGACCGAAATTGGTGCGCAACTGAGCTTGGCCCCCAATACGGTGAGCACTTACCGTGCACGCATCCTGGAAAAGACCGGCACCAAGAACGATGTGGAGCTGGCTTTGTACGCACAAAGCCTCAGCGGGGCCCAATGCAGCACCATCGGTTGACACCTGGGCACGGCGTGGGCGTGGGTTTTGTAGGGCCAGCCCTACACCGCATCGACAAGTGCCTTGCGAAATGAAGCGAAGCGGGCTCGACGGCATGGTCAGCACCTTTTCTGGCCCACAGCTTGCATGGAACCCCACATCTTTAACGATGCGAGGTTGCCATGTCTGAATTCTTTGATCCGTACAACGCCGACCGCCCTCTGATGCTCAAGTGCAGTTGCGGCCGTGACCATTCACCCGCCGATCACCACGCCGAAGTGGCGGCCGATGCCGCCGCCGCACAGTTGCGTGCGCGTTCCGAGACCGCGGAGTTCGAGGCCTACAGCCAGGAATTCATCGAAGCGACCTTGGTCAAGGCCTTGTTCCCGCAAGACCAAGAGCGCCGCATGTTCTTGCGCGCTGTGGGCAAGAAGACCGCCATGGCCGCCATTGCCAGCGTGCTGCCTGTGGCCAGCCTGCAGGCCTTGGCGCAAAGTAAAGGCCCTTTGGAAAAAACCAACCTCAAGATCGGCTTCATCCCGATCACCTGCGCCACGCCACTCATCATGGCTGACCCACTGGGCTTTTACCAAAAGCAGGGCCTGAACGTGGAAGTGACCAAGACCGCAGGCTGGGCCTTGATCCGCGACAAGATGATCAACAAGGAATACGACGCCACGCACTTCCTGTCGCCCATGCCCTTGGCCATCAGCATGGGGCTGGGCGCCAACGCCACGCCCATGAACGTCGCCACCATCCAGAACATCAACGGCCAGGCCATCACACTGGCCATGAAGCACAAGAACAACCGCGACCCCAAGAACTGGAAGGGCTTCAAATTCGCTGTGCCCTTCGATTATTCGATGCACAACTTCTTGTTGCGTTACTACTTGGCCGAAAACGGCATCAACCCCGACACCGATGTGCAAATCCGCGTGGTGCCACCGCCAGAGATGGTGGCCAATTTGCGCTCGGGCAACATCGATGGTTTCCTCGGACCTGATCCTTTCAACCAACGTGCGGTGTTTGACGAAGTCGGCTTCATCCACATGCTCACCAAAGACCTGTGGAACGGCCACCCCTGCTGCGCCTTTGGCACCAGCACCGAGTTCATTCAGAAGAACCCCAACACCTTTGCCGCGCTGTACCGCGCCGTGCTCACGGCCGCTGCCATGGCACGCCAGCCCGGCAACCGCGAGTTGATTGCCAAAGTCATCTCGCCTGCGCAGTATCTGAATCAGCCCGAGGCGGTAATCGCCCAAGTGCTCACCGGTAAATTTGCCGATGGCCTGGGCAAGGTGCAAAACGTGCCCGACCGCGCCGACTTTGACCCCATGCCTTGGCAGAGCATGGCGGTGTGGATGCTCACGCAAATGAAGCGCTGGGGCTATGTGAAGGGCGATGTGAACTACAAACAAATCGCAGAAAAAGTGTTCCTCATCACCGATGCACGCAAACACATGAAAGAGCTCGGCCACGAGTTTGCCGCCACCA
>JAIXOZ010000083.1 GCA_027486495.1 Comamonadaceae bacterium
CGCACCGTAGTCGGCGATGTTGGTGATCTTGCCGAACATGCGGGTGCTTTGTGGGTAGCGGCGGTTCACGCCCATCCATGGGTCGTCGCCCATTTGCTTGAGGCCCAAGGACACGCGGTTTTTCTCGGTGTCGAACTTGAGGATCTTGGCCGTGATTTCTTGACCAGCCGTGACCACTTCAGAAGGGTGACGGACACGGCGCCATGCCATGTCGGTGATGTGCAGCAAACCGTCGATGCCGCCCAAGTCCACGAACGCACCGTATTCGGTGATGTTCTTGACCACACCGTGAACGATGGAGCCTTCGCGCAATGTTTCCATCAGCTTGGCGCGCTCTTCGCCCATGGAGGCTTCCACCACAGCGCGGCGTGACAACACGACGTTGTTGCGCTTGCGGTCGAGCTTGATGACCTTGAATTCCAGGGTCTTGTTCTCATAGGGTGACAGGTCTTTGGTGGGACGTGTGTCGACCAAAGAGCCGGGCAAGAAAGCGCGGATGCCGTTGACGAGCACCGTGAGGCCGCCCTTGACTTTGCCGCTGGTTACGCCAGTGACGAATTCGCCGGATTCGAGGGCTTTTTCCAAAGACATCCACGAAGCCAAACGCTTGGCGGTGTCACGGGACAAGATGGTGTCGCCGTAGCCGTTTTCGATGGAGCCGATGGCCACGGAGACAAAGTCGCCGACCTGGACTTCGACTTCACCCTGGTCGTTCTTGAACTCTTCGAGCGGCACGTAGGACTCGGACTTGAGACCGGCGTTGACCACGACGAAGTTGTGCTCGATGCGCACCACTTCAGCGGTGATGACTTCACCAGGGCGCATTTCGGTACGTTGCAGGGATTCCTCAAAGAGGGCGGCAAAAGATTCAGACATGTGATTTCCTCATCCACAAACAGGACTGACGAACGCGGAATGCGTCGTTTCCAGGAGCTGACTGTGGCGGTTGGTTGTGCGGTGTGAACCGCGGTTGGTTTGTAAAAAACCACCTGGCCAGTGTGCAAGCTGCACGAAGAGAGCCGGGTGGAACTTCAAGTCAGCCTGCACAGGGCGGGCTGGTTTGGCCGTTTTCAGTTCATCAACCGAAAACCTGCCGACTTTGCCACCAGACCATCACCTGTTCCACCGAGGCTTCGATGGTCAAGGACGAATTGTCCAGTTGCAAGGCATCTTGTGCGGGCTTCAAAGGCGCCACGCTGCGGGATGTGTCCCGAGCGTCACGCGCTTCTAAATCAGCGCGAAGAGCGTCGATGTTAGCCGAAAAACCCTTAGAAATCAACTGCTTATGCCGTCTTTCGGCCCTTTGGGCGGCGCTGGCGGTCAAAAACACCTTCAAAGGGGCGTTGGGGAAGATCACGGTGCCCATGTCGCGGCCGTCGGCCAAGAGCCCCGGCAGGCGCTGGAAACTGTGCTGGAGATCAACCAGGGCCTCGCGCACGGCGGGCAGCACCGACACCTTGGAGGCGTTCATGCCGCCTTGCTCGCAGCGGATGGCGTCGGTCACGTCCACGTTGCTGAGCAGCACTTGCTCGCCCTCAAAGCGCACGGGCAGGCGGCGGGCCAGCTCGGCAATCTTCGCTTCATCGGCGGCTTCGAGTGTCAGGCCGGCTTGCAGCGCGGCATATGCGGTCACGCGGTAGAGCGCGCCAGAGTCCAGGTAGTGGTAGCCCAGCGCAGCGGCCACGCGGCTGGCCAGTGTGCCTTTGCCCGAAGCCGTGGGACCGTCGATGCAGATGACCGGGATGTTGTGGGCGCTGGTGTGCGCCACCGAGAACAAGGCCTCGAAGTAGTCGGGGAAGGTCTTGGCCACGCACTTGGGGTCTTCAATGCGCACCGGCAATTGGTCGGCGTTGAAGGCTGCGAGCGAGAAGCACATGGCCACGCGGTGGTCGTCGTAGGTATGGATGCTGGCGCGTTGCCACTGGCCCTGGGGTAGAGGGTGTATCGTGATCCAGTCCGGGCCTTCTTCGACGGTGGCGCCGAGCTTGCGGCTTTCGGTGGCCATGGCCGCGATGCGGTCGGTTTCCTTGACGCGCCAGCTGGCAATGTTGCGCAGCGTGGTCGGGCCGTCGGCGTAAAGCGCCATCACGGCAAGCGTCATGGCGGCGTCGGGGATGTGGTTGCAGTCGAGCGTGATGCCCTTCAGGGGCCAGGCACCGCGCTGGATTTCAAGCCAGTTGGGGCCGCTGATGATGTTGGCGCCCATCTGGGCGGCAGCGTCCATGAAGCGGATATCGCCCTGGATGGAGTCTGCGCCCACGCCCTGGATGCGGATGCCGTCACCCTTGGCGATGGCCCCCAGCGCGATGAAGTAGCTGGCCGACGATGCATCGGCCTCAACGTGGATCGTGCCCGGCGACTGGTAGCGGCTGCCTGCCGGGATGACAAATTTTTCCCAGCCTTGGCGCTCAACTTGAATGCCATAGCGGGCCAGCAGGTTCAGTGTGATCTCGATGTAGGGCTTGCTGATCAGCTCGCCGATCACTTCGATCGTGATGGCACGGTCTGTTGCGGCCAACGGCAGCGCCATCAGCAGCGCGGTGAGGAACTGGCTGGACACATCGCCTCGCACGGGGATGGGCTTGTCCAGTTGCAGCTGGGGCTGGCCAATGCGCAGGGGCGGGTAGCCTGTGTTGCCCAGGTAGTCGATGGTGCAGCCCAGCTCACGCAGCGCATCCACCAGGTCGCCAATCGGGCGCTCATGCATGCGGGGCACGCCCTTGAGCGTGAAGTCGCCGCCTTGCACCGCCAGCGCAGCGGTCAGAGGGCGCATGGCCGTGCCCGCGTTGCCCATGAAAAACTCGATCGCCTCGGTGGGCCAAGCGCGGCCGCCCAAGCCGTTGATGGTCACCGTGGTGCCCTGCACGTCGACGCCGCAACCCAGATGGCGCAGCGCGGCCAACATGACCTGGGTGTCGTCCGAGTCCAGCAAGTCGTGGACCACCGTGGTGCCTTGGCACAGCGCCGAGAGGAGCAACACGCGGTTGGAAATACTTTTGGAGCCGGGCAGGGTGACGGTGCCGGACGCGCCTTGCAGCGCAGGAAGGTCGAGGAAGGCGGTGGAGAACATCGTTCAGTCTTCAAAAAGCTTTGTTGCAAGTGTTGCCCGCTTGCAGAGTCCAGGCCGAGCGCACATCGCTGGCTTGTTGAATCAGGTGTTGCAGCGTGGCGTTGTCGCCTTGTTTCAAGGCGTTTTCAAATTGGTCGAGCGCCACGCGAAAGTGCGCCACTTGCGTGAGCACCTCGGCGTGGTTGGCACTCAGAATGTCGCGCCATACCGATGAGTCACTGGCAGCGATGCGCGAGAAGTCGCGAAAGCCGGGGCCAGCCATTTCCAAAAACGCAGCGCCTTGGGTTTGCGCCGTCAAAGCGTTCACCGCAGCAAAGGCCAACAGGTGAGGCAAGTGGCTGACGGCTGCAAAGGTGGCGTCGTGGGCTTCGGGCGTCATGTGGCTGACATGGCTGCCGATGGCGGTCCAGACTTCGCTCGCCGTTTTGATTTGGCGGATGCTGTTTTGCAGCAGGGGCGTGAGGATGGTGCGGCGCGCTTGGTAGAGCGTGCCTTCGGCGTGCTCGATGCCCGCGACTTCTTTGCCCGCAATCGGGTGGGCGGGCACCAAGCAGTTCAGGCGTTCTCCGAGTGCGGCCTGGGCTGCAGCGATCACATCGCATTTGGTGGAGCCCACGTCCATGAGCAAGGCATGAGGTGCCAGCGCATCTCGCATGGCGGCAAAGCTGCTTTGCATGGCGCCTACAGGTACAGCCAGCAAAACCAAGTCAGCACCTTGCACAGCCTCGGCCACGTTGTTGCAGGCTTGGTCGATGACACCCAGTTCCAGGGCGCGATGCCGGGTTTTTTCGGAGGCGCTGAAACCGGTGATGTGCTGCACCAAGTCCGCTTGGCGCAGCGCGAGCGCAAACGAGCCGCCCATCAGGCCGCAGCCGATCAGGGCCAGGCGTTGGAACTTCACTGTGCGCTCACTCGGGGGTCATTCAGGAACGGGGTAAGAACCCAGCACCTTGTAAAACGCGCACAGGCCTTGCAATTCTTGCAGGGCCGCAGC
>JAIXOZ010000003.1 GCA_027486495.1 Comamonadaceae bacterium
CCATTTTGGTGGAGGGCGACAACCGCTTGTTCAACCAGTACGGCGTGATGGTGGTCAACCCCGCCAAGCATGCGCACGTCAAACAAGCCGATGCGCAAAAGTTTGTCGACTGGATCACCTCGGCCGCAGGGCAAGGCGTGATTGCGGATTACAAAATTGGGGGCGAGCAGTTGTTTTTCCCGAACGCGGGCAAGTAATTTTCCTCAAGGTTTGACTGTGCCTTGCGGATCATCAAAGGGTTAGGGCTTTCACGCATGGAAGCCTTTGTGTGTGCGTGTTGCAATGAAGATGGCAACCTTTTTACAGGAGACAAGAATGCAGGTTCAACTCAAGGTCAACGGCAAGGCCGTTGTGGTGGAAGCAGCACCCCATATGCTGCTTGTACAGGCGTTGCGAGAGCAACTCAAACTCACCGGCACCCATGTCGGCTGTGACACAGCCCAATGTGGGGCTTGCACGGTGTTGATGAACGGCCGGGCCGTCAAGTCTTGCAACATGCTTTTGGCGCAAGCCGCTGGCACCGAGGTCGAGACCATTGAAGGACTCGCATCTGCCGATGGCACCATGCACCCCATGCAGGCCGCCTTCAAGGAGTGCCATGGCTTGCAATGCGGCTTTTGCACGCCAGGCATGGTCATGAGTGCGCTGGACCTTTGCAAGCGTCAGCCCAATGCGGGCGAACAAGATGTGCGTGAGGCGCTCGAGGGCAACCTGTGCCGCTGCACGGGTTATCAAAACATTGTCAAGTCCGTGCTGCAGGGTGCAGCGGCCATGAAGTCTTAAGGAGATCAAACATGGGTGCTTCTGATTTCGCCAACTTGCCCCACATTGGGGAATCCCTCCGCCGCAAGGAGGACTACCGCTTTCTGACGGGCGCGGGTCAATACACCGACGACATCGTGCTGGCCAACATGGCCCAGTGCTTTTTTGTCCGTTCACCCCACGCCCACGCCAAAATTCGCAGCATCGACAAAACGGCTGCTTTGGCTGCACCAGGTGTCATTGGCATTCTGGATGGCCAGGATGTGGCCGCAGACAAGATCAATGGTTTGCCATGCGGCTGGTTGATCACCAGCACCAACGGCGAACCCATGAAGGAGCCGCCGCATCCGATTTTGGCTTTCGAAAAAGTGCGCTATGTGGGCGACCATGTGGCCATGGTTGTGGCAGAAACCTACGAGCAAGCCCGCAACGCGGCCGAGTTGGTGATGGTGGATTACGAACCCCTGGCCGCGGTGGTGGATGTGCGCGATGCGCAAGCTCCAGGTGCCCCAGTCATTCACGACATCGCCACCAACAACCAATGCTACAAATGGGCCATTGGTGACAAGGCGGCCGTCGATGCAACATTTGCCAATGCGGCCCATGTGACCAAGATTGACCTGGTCAACAACCGCCTGGCACCCAACCCCATGGAGCCGCGTGCCGCCATCGGGCACTACAACCGTGCCGGTGACGACTACACCTTGTATGTCTCCAACCAGAACCCGCACGTCGAGCGTCTGCTTTTGACCGCGTTCGTGATGGGCCTGCCAGAACACAAAGTGCGCGTGATTGCGCCCGATGTGGGCGGTGGCTTTGGTGCCAAGATTTACCTGTATGCCGAAGATGTGTGCCTGACTTGGGCCTCCAAAAAGCTCAACCGCCCCATCAAGTGGAATTGCGACCGCTCGGAGGCTTTCCTGTCAGATGCCCATGGCCGTGACCACGTCAGCCACGCCGAACTGGCGATGGACAAAGATGGCAAGTTCTTGGGCTTCCGTGTCCACACCGACGCCAACCTGGGTGCTTACCTCTCGACCTTCTCGACTGCTGTGCCGACCATCCTTTACGCCACGCTGCTGGCGGGTCAGTACAAAACGCCGCAGGTCTATGTGGAGGTGGACTCCTGGTTCACCAACACCGCGCCTGTCGATGCTTACCGAGGCGCAGGTCGGCCTGAAGCCACTTATTTGCTGGAGCGCATCGTTTCTCGCGCTGCCTGGGAAATGGGCCTGTCTCAAGATGAAATTCGCCGTCGCAACTTCATCACCGAGTTCCCTTACCAGACACCGGTTGCGCTGCAGTACGACACGGGTGACTTCCATGCTTGCCTGAAACAAGCCAATGATTTGGCCGACGTGGCGGGCTTGGAGCAACGCAAAGCGCAATCCAAAGCCAAAGGCTTGTTGCGTGGTTTGGGTTACTCCAGCTACATCGAGGCTTGCGGCTTGGCCCCTTCCAATGTGGCGGGTGCTTTGGGTGCGCGAGCAGGCCTGTTTGAGTGCGGCGAAGTGCGCGTGCACCCCACGGGCAGCGTGACGGTTTTCACCGGTTCACACAGCCACGGCCAGGGCCACGAAACCACGTTTGCACAGGTGGTGGCCGCACGCTTAGGCCTCTCGCCCGACCAGGTGGACATCGTGCACGGCGATACGGGTCGTGTTCCCTTCGGCATGGGCACTTATGGTTCGCGGTCCATCTCGGTGGGCGGTGCAGCCATCATGCGCGCGCTGGACAAAATTGAAGCCAAGGCCAAGAAAATTGCGGCTCACCTCATGGAAGCCAGCGATGCCGATGTGGACTTCGCCGGTGGTGAGTTCAAGGTCAAGGGCACCGACAAAATGGTGACTTTTGGTCAAGTGGCTTTGACGGCCTATGTGCCACACAACTACCCGCTCGACAAGTTGGAGCCAGGTCTCAACGAGACCGCGTTCTACGACCCGACCAACTTCACCTTCCCTGCCGGTACCTACATTTGCGAGGTCGAAGTCGATCCGGCCACTGGCCAAGTTCGTGTAGACCGTTTCACGGCCGTGGATGACTTTGGCACCATCATCAACCCGATGATTGTCGAAGGCCAGGTGCACGGTGGTTTGGTTCAGGGCATTGGCCAGGCGCTGATGGAGCACTGCGTGTATGACCGCGAGACGGGTCAACTCGTGACAGGCTCGTTCATGGACTACGCCATGCCCCGCGCCGACGATTTCCCAGCCTTCACCATCGGCCATGTGTGCACCCCTTGCACCACCAACCCATTGGGTACCAAAGGCTGCGGTGAAGCCGGTGCCATCGGTTCGCCCCCTGCGGTGATGAACGCTGTGCTCGATGCCTTGGCCCCTCTGGGTGTCAAAGACCTCGACATGCCCGCCAGCCCTAACCGGGTTTGGAACGCCATTCAACAAGCCAAAGCCTGAGGATTCACAACATGTACGCATTCGCATACGAACGGCCCGCCGCATTGACGGACGCAGTGGCCAAAATTTCTGCAGGTGGCCAAGCGCTGGCTGGCGGCCAGACCTTGATCGCTTCTCTCAAGCAGCGCCTGGCGCAGCCCAGCTGCTTGGTTGACCTGGCCGCTGTGGGTGAGCTCAGCGGGATCAAAAAAGAAGGCAACACACTGGTCATTGGCGCGATGACGCGCCATGAATTTGTGGCCGACAGCCCTGAGGTGAAATCTTCGATTCCGGGATTGGCTGCCTTGGCGGGCAACATCGGTGACCGCCAGGTCCGTGCCATGGGCACCATGGGCGGCTCGGTGGCCAACAACGACCCTGCGGCTTGCTACCCCAGCGCCGTCTTGGCATTGGGTGCCACCGTGCAAACCAACAAGCGCAAGATCGCTGCCGATGATTTTTTCCAGGGCATGTACACCACAGCTTTGGAAGAGGGTGAGTTGATCACCGCCATCCATTTCCCATTGGCTAAAAAGTCGGCTTACGCCAAGTTCCGCCAACCCGCTTCGCGCTTTGCGCTGGTGGGCGTGTTTGTGGCACAAACAGACCAGGGCGTTCGCGTGGCCATCACGGGCGCGGGCAATGGTGTGTTTCGCCATGCGGGCCTGGAGGCTGCTTTGTCCAAGAGTTTCACGCCCGAGGCGGTGGAAGGCGTGTCAATTGATGCGGGTGAGCTCAATGGTGACTTGCATGCCAGCGCTGCATACCGTGCCCAGTTGATCAAGGTGCAGACTCAACGGGCGGTGCAACAGGCCAATGCTTGAATCCACTCCCGCTTTTGTCAGCATCGATGCATTGACCCACGCCCTTCAGGGCGTGGGTTACCACGCACCGCGCCGTCTGGCGACATCGGTTTTTCTGGCCATGAAACTGGGCAGACCGCTGTTGCTGGAGGGCGAGCCCGGTGTCGGCAAGACAGAATTGGCGAAAGCCCTGGCCAAAGTGTTGGGGCGGCCCATGCTGCGTTTGCAGTGTTACGACGGCATGGAGCAGCGCGAGGCTTTGTACGAGTGGAACCACACGGCCCAGCTGCTGCACATGCGTGCCGCACAAGCCACTCAGACTGCAGCCGAGATCGAGCAGGCGGTTTATCAATCGCGCTTTCTGATCCGTCGGCCCTTGTTGCAGGCTTTGGAGGCACCAGCCCCGGGGGCTGTCTTGCTGATCGATGAAGTCGACCGTGCCGATGAACCTTTTGAAGCCTTCTTGCTGGAATACCTGGGTGAATACCAAGTCACCATTCCGGAACTGGGCACGATCAAGGCCCAGGTGGCACCCATCACCATCCTGACCAGCAACCGCACACGCGACCTGAACGACGCGGTCAAACGTCGCTGCCTTTACCAGTGGATGGATTACCCCGAGCGTGAACGAGAGCATGCGATTGTGCAAAGCCAAGTGCCCAACGCCGGCCCCTTGCTGACTGAGGCCGTCACAGAATTTGTGTCGCGCTTGCGTTCCTTGCCATTTGCCAATGCCTTCCAGCGTTCGCCTGGAATTGCCGAGAGTGTGGAGTGGGCCAAGGCGCTGGTGGCGCTCGATACCCTCGCGCTGGACCCTGAGGTGATCCAGGATACGGCGGGCATCTTGTTCAAGCAGCGTGAAGATGTGGCTGCGCTGGTGCCCATGATCGACGAACTTTTGCGTCCTGTGCCGCAGCAGGCCTGAGCCCATGAAACTCGGGGATGCGCGCAGCGGCAAGCTGCCCGAAAACATCATTGGTTTTGGCCGCGCCTTGCGCAGGGCGGGTGTTCCCATCGACAGTCAACGCATGGCATTGGCCATTGAGGCGGCCCGCCTTGTGGGGCTTGAGCGAAAAGACGACCTGCATGCGGCGTTGGGTGCGGTGTTGATCAACCGCCAGCAAGACATCGAGGTCTTTGACCAGCTGTTTTCCGCCTTGTTCAGGAACCCTGAATTGGCGCAGCAACTGCTCGCACAAATGTTGCCCAAAGTGCGCCAGGGTCAACCACCTCCGCGCAAAGCCAGGGTGCAAGAGGCCTTGGCTGCCACCAAGAAGACCAAAGGCGGCCCGCGCCAGGAAAGTGAAATTCAACTGGATGCGGCCATGACCGCCAGTGACCGCCAGCGGCTTCACCACGCAGACTTCGCGACACTCAACGCCAGTGAATTCCGCCTGATCGAAAGATTGGTCCGCGACATTCCCTTGTCTTTGGCCCCAGTGCATGGCCGTCGCACCCGTGCGGGTCTGCGCGGTCAGCGCCCGCATTGGCCCGCGGCCATGCAGCATGCAGGTCGAACGGAAGGTGAGTTGCTGTGGTTGCCCCAACGTGCGCGTCAACCGCAGGCTTTGCCATTGCTGGTGTTGGTGGATGTTTCCGGGTCCATGGAGCGGTACGCCCGATTGCTATTGGCCTTTTTGCACCAAGCCACGCGGGCTCACCCACGCGCTGTCTTCGCTTTCGGCACAGACCTCACGGATCTGCGTCCCGCTTTCAAGCACAAGGACACCGACCGGATGCTCGAGGAAGCCAACCAGCGCATCGCCGATTTCGCAGGGGGCACCCGCTTGGGGGCATCACTCTCCACTTTGCGCGAGCGCCATGCGCGTTGCTTGGTGGGGCGGCGAACCGTGGTGTTGCTCATCAGTGACGGTCTGGACACAGGTGAGCCTGCCCACTTGAAGTCAGAGGTGCTTTGGCTCAAGCGACATTGCAGGCAGCTGTTCTGGCTCAACCCGCTCTTGCGCTTTGACGGTTATGCACCACTGGCCAACGGTGCGCAGGTCTTGCACCAACACGCCGATGGCATGCTGGCTGTTCATAATCTCAGCAAGCTTGAAGACCTTGCACAAGCCATCAGCAAGCTGATGAAACGTACAAGCAATTCCCTAATTTTTTGACAGGAGAAAATCAACATGGACATGACAGGACAACGTACGCTCCAAGTGACACAACAGCAAGCTTGGGCGGCCTTGAATGACCCCGAAATCCTGAAGGCCTGTATCCCCGGATGTCAAAAATTTGAACTCGCAGGCGATCAAAAATTTGCGGTGGCCGCGGGCATCAAAATGGGGCCTGTCTCGGCGCTGTTTAATGGGCATGTCCAGCTCACAGACATCGTGGCCCCCCAAAGTTACAAACTCCATTTCGATGCCCAGGGCGGGGTGGCCGGATTTGGCAAAGGCGAGTCTTCGGTAGAAATCAAGCCGCTGGAAAAGGGCTGCGAGTTGCATTACACCGTGCACTCTTCTGTGGGTGGAAAAATTGCACAACTGGGACAACGCTTGATTGATGGCGTGGCCAAGAACATGGCCGAAGACTTTTTCAAGCGCTTTGAAGCTGAACTCGAAAAACGCTACCCCGCAGCGCAAGAACCATCGGCCAACGAAGCCGCTCCAGCATCGACACAGTCTGCCGGTGTGCCCGCGTGGATATGGGCTGCAGGTGCTGCTGCTGTGGCGGCTGTGGTGTTCATGGTCGCACGCTGAGAGGTTCGAATCTGACATGGAAAACCTTGACCTCATGGTGTTGACCCAGCTGTTGGGCTGGCGTTCGCAGGGCCAAAAAGCATTGCTTGCCACGGTGGTGCGCACCTGGGGTTCGTCGCCGCGTCCTGTGGGTTCAATCATGGCCCTTTGCGAAACCGGGGCGGTGGTGGGGTCGGTTTCTGGTGGTTGCATCGAAGATGACCTGATTTACCGCTATAAAAATGCGTCTTCATCTGCGGACTCCTCAGCGCCAGAACACAAGACGCACAACATTCCCACCAGGTCACCCGAACGCGTGACCTACGGTGTCAGTGCCGATGAAGCGCACCGTTTTGGTTTGCCCTGTGGTGGCACCCTGGAACTTGTGCTCGAATTCAACCCCGATGTGGCGGCACTGAAATCTCTGGTGGACATGCTCACCGAAGGCCAGATGGTTCATCGCCGCACAGACATGGCCACCGGGCAGGTGACTTTGGCCAGAGCGCATCAACCAGAGCCGCTCACTTACGATGGCATCACGCTTGCCAACAGTTTTGGCCCTGAGTACCGGATGTTGCTGATTGGCGCTGGTCAGCTGACGGAATACCTGGCGACCATGGCTTTATTTTGTGGCTTTGCCGTCACGGTCTGTGATCCTCGCGAGGAGTACCGCAGCAGCTGGCAGGTGGCCGGGGTGACGCTGTCATCGGACATGCCCGATGACGTGGTCAAGGATTTCCATGTGGACCGCAGAACCTGTGTGATTGCTTTAACCCACGATCCCAAGCTCGATGACCTGGCATTGCTGGAAGCATTGAACAGTGACGCACTCTACGTCGGAGCCATTGGTTCTCGGCGCAACGACGAGGCCAGGCGCGCGCGCATGATCGAACACTTTGATCAATCCGAAGAGAGCTTGGCGGCTTTGCGGGGACCGATTGGCATCTTCATTGGCAGCAA
>JAIXOZ010000042.1 GCA_027486495.1 Comamonadaceae bacterium
CCTGCTGGGTGCACAGGGCTAAATAGCCTGATGCGGGCACATCGCCCGCACTTGGCAACTGTCCCCAAACCCCGTGCCCAAAGGTGTGGACAAGTACAGGGATAAGCCGCGAAATGCCCGCCCGCTAAGGGCTGGCGGGGCCTGCTCAAAAAAGCATCACTGCGCCTTGATCACTCCACCCGCGTCACTTTGTTCGGCTTGAAGCCCAAGTCCGCCACACGGCCTTTTTTGGCACGGGCTGCTTTGGCGTTGTTCAGGCTCCGAATCTCCAGCGTTTCCTCGCGCTCTTTGCCGCCCCGGCCAATGCCTTCGATCTTCACGCTGCGGGTGTAAGCCGCTGCGCCTGCCAGGGTGTCTTTGGCTTCCAGGTCGATGAGCATCAGGCCCCGGCCGCCTTTTTCCATGGTTTTAAGTTCAGCGATCTCAAAAGTCAGCACACGTCCTCCCGAGCTGGCGCAGCAGACGCTGGTGGCCGCCGGCATGGCTTGTTTGTCGGCAGGCACGGTGGCGCTGGAGCCGCTCACATGACTGGGGACGCACACGGTTTCGCCCTCGCCCAGGCTGATGAAGGCTTTGCCCGCTTTGTTGCGCGAAATCATGTTTTCGACCGAGGCCATGAAACCGTAGCCCCCTGAGCCGCTCAGGAGCAAGGTGGCGTTGGCGGGGCCTGCAAAGTAGTGGGCGATTTGCGTAGTCGGTTCCAGCTCGATCAACGTGGTCACCGGTTGGCCGTCCCCGCGTGCGCCGGGCAAGGTCGCCACAGGAACGCTGTAGATGCGCCCGTTGCTGCCAAAGATCAGCAGGGTGTCCACGGTGCGGCACTCAAAGGTGCCATACAGGCCGTCGCCCGCCTTGAAGGCAAAGCTTGTGGCGTCGTGGCCGTGTCCGGTGCGGGCGCGCACCCAGCCTTTTTCCGACACGACCACCGTCACCGGTTCGTCCACCACCTTGACTTCGGCCACGGCTTTTTTCTCTTCTTGAATCAGGGTGCGGCGCGGGTCGGCAAAGGTTTTGGCATCGGCCTCAATCTCTTTGACCATCAGGCGGCGCAACGCAGCGGGGCTGCCCAAGATCTCTTCCAACTTGCCTTGCTCGCCGCGCAGCTCGGACAGCTCTTGTTCGATCTTGATGGCTTCAAGTCGGGCGAGTTGGCGCAGGCGAATTTCTAGGATGTCCTCGGCCTGGCGGTCACTCAGCTTGAAGGCTTCGATCAGTGCGGGCTTGGGCTCGTCGCTGTGGCGAATGATGCGAATCACTTCGTCGATGTTCAGCAACACCAGCTGACGGCCTTCCAGAATGTGGATGCGGTCCAAGACCTTGTTCAGGCGGTGCTGGCTGCGGCGTGTGATCGTGGTCTGGCGGAAGCTGATCCACTCCACCAGCATCTGGCGCAGCGATTTTTGAATCGGCTTGCCGTCGATGCCCACCGAAGTCATGTTGATCGGTGCAGACGTTTCCAAGCTGGTGTGGGCCAGCAAGGCGGTGATGAGTTCTTGTTGTTCGATGCGGCTGGTCTTGGGTTCGAACACCAGGCGCACGGCGGCGTCTTTGCTCGATTCGTCGCGCACCACGTCCAGCACGGCCAGCATGCTGGCTTTCAGCTGCAGCTGGTCGGTGCTGAGCGCTTTTTTGCCCGCTTTGACTTTGGGGTTGGTGAGTTCTTCGATCTCTTCGAGCACGCGCTGCGAGCTGACGCCTTGCGGCAACTCGGTCACCACCAGTTGCCACTGGCCTCGGGCGAGTTCTTCGATCTTCCAGCGGGCACGCACTTTGAGGCTGCCGCGACCGGTGCGGTAGGCGTCGGCGATGTCGCTGGCCGGGCTGATGATCTGGCCGCCACCGGGGTAGTCGGGGCCGGGGATGATGGCCATCAACTCGCTGTCGCTGAGCTTGTCGTTCTTGATCAGCGCCACGCAGGCGTCAGCCACTTCGCGCAGGTTGTGGCTGGGGATTTCGGTGGCCAGGCCCACGGCAATGCCGCTGGCGCCGTTGAGCAAGCTGAAGGGCAAGCGAGCAGGCAGCTGGCGCGGTTCTTCGGTGGAGCCGTCGTAGTTGGGAATGAAGTCCACCGTGCCCATGTCGATCTCATCCAGCAACAAGCTGGTGATGCGCGACAGCCGCGCTTCGGTGTAGCGCATGGCGGCCGCGCCGTCGCCGTCACGCGAGCCAAAGTTGCCTTGCCCGTCGATCAGCGGGTAGCGCTGTGAAAAGTCTTGCGCCATGCGCACCAGCGCGTCGTACGCGGCGGTGTCGCCGTGCGGGTGGTAGCGGCCCAGCACATCGCCCACCACACGGGCGCTTTTGACGGGCTTGGCGGCGGTGTTGTTGTTGGGCCCGCTGTAGGACAAACCCATGCGGTCCATCGAATACAAAATGCGCCGCTGCACGGGTTTCTGGCCGTCGCACACATCGGGCAAGGCGCGGCCTTTGACGACGGACAGCGCGTATTCCAGATAGGCACGCTGGGCATAAGCACCCAGGTGGTCGCCTTCAGGGGCGGCAAGTTGAAGTGAAGCTTCAGGGGTCAGCAAATCGGTCATTTTTTCTGCGAATGGTTGGTTTTGCGTTGGGGTGTGGCAGGGAGTTGAGCGGGCCTTGATTTATCAGGCGACAAAAAGTGACTGCTCGTCACTTGTGAGCCTGCAGGCTCAAACCCGTCCACTCTTGGTAAATGATGTGGGTCAGCAGCGCGAATTCGTCCGACCTTTCGACACCGCTTTCTTTCCAGTCATCGGTCCGTTTGTTGCGGGTTTCTTGCCCCGTCATGCGCAGCTGAATCCACTTGGTGCTGCGTCCCAGCTTTTGCCAGTTTTCACGGACGCGGTTCAGGCTTTGAGCGGGATCTGCCATTTCTTTCATGCGCTCATGGCCCACTTGGCCAGCCAGCGCTTGAACGGCGCGGTCTTGGGTGAGGGTATGGAATGGATCAGGCGCAAGGGTGTGAGCACATCGGCTGCCAAGGTTTCGCAGTTTTTTCAAGTAGTCGGTTGCGTTGAGGTTGTCGGCCATCGCCTGCCCCACATCCACCACAGAGAAATACCACTTCTCCTGCACGGTAGCCCAATGCGAGCGCACGCGGGTGGACTCAAACAGTTTGCAAGGTTGGGATGCCTGAGTGTGCAAATTCATTGGACTCGGCGCAATTTGGGCTGCAACTGGGTCACCGCTTTTTGCAGTGCCTCAAAGACCAGCCAACCGGGTTCATGCTCACCAAACATGTCCAGCGCCACATCGTGCTCTGCGTGCTCTGCGTGGGCTTTTTCGTACCAGACAACGGCCCAGTACTCTGCACCACCGGGGCCACCGGAGTCTTCAGGCGGGCAGCCATTTTGCGCTTTGAGCAAGTGCGGCAGCGGGGTATCGGTCTCCACCACCGACTTGAGGGTGATGACGTGCTCCCAGTCGTCGCCAAAGTCATACAAATAAAGCCGTTTGTCTTTGGGTGTGGCCATCACGTCTTGAAGTTTGAAACGTGATTCGTTGTTGGCCGGTACCCCCCAGCCACCGGCCTGTGGCTTTTCAAAGTGGCGGTTGGCCTGAACCCTGGAATAGCGTTCGCTTTTCATAGGCACAACAAAACCATGCATGCGCACGTCTTCCCAACCCATGGCGGCCTGGATCGGTTTGTGGAACTTGGGCAATGGCGTGGCCGGATCGACCAACACATCGCTGTAAATAGCGGGTTTGAAATCGCGCAATTCAATGCGCAGTTGGTCAGCCAAAGTCATGGGCGATTGAAGCTCAGGGATTATGGAACAAGCACCTTGGGCACCCAACCTTTTGCAGCGGCCCGCTTGGCAAAGCCTTTGGCATCAAAGGTGACCAGCGCATCGCAATGGCGGCTGCTGGCGTGGTGCAAGGCATCGGCAAAATCGAAACCTTGGCTCAAGGCATCGCAGGCACTTTGCAAGGCCTGGCGGTCTTGCATTTGCACCTGGGGCATGCTGAGCAAGTGGTTGAACACCTTGGCCACCGTGCGTGCCTCCAGTTTGTAGAACCCACGCAAAACCCACTCCAACTCCAAGACCACGGTGGTGGCCACAAAGAGGGGTTTGCCACTCTCCATCAAGGCACGGGCATGTTCACATTGGAGCGCCGTGGCGGCATCGGTTTGCTCGGCCTGCACGTAATAACGCGCCAACACATTGGTGTCCAACGCCGTCAGCTGCGAGGTGCGTTGCTTCATGGCTTGAGCGCTTGGGCCGCATCCCAATCGGCTGCCACGTGTGCCCCCTTGACTTTGACCATACCAAAGCCGGGTTGGGGCGACTTTTTGGCAGGTACAGCGGGGCGCAAGGTGATACAACTGGCGTCGGCGCTGAGGTCAAACGTCACCGCTTGCCCCGGCATCAAGCCCAGTTGCTGGCGCAGGGCTTGCGGAATGGTGACTTGGCCTTTGCTGGTCAGGGTGGAAAGCATGGTGGACCTCCGGGTTGATCTGGGTGCTGGTGAAAGCACCATTGCATTGTATTACCTGGTAAGAATTAACACCGATTTACACGTCGATTTCGATCGAGTCGCCGTGCAGTTCCATCAGCTCGCGCCGGGCGGCGGCTTCGCCTTTGCCCATGAGCTGGGTCATGAGATTTTCAGTGCCCGCGTTGTCGAGCGGGCCCAACTCGATCGGCAACAAGCGGCGCGTGTCGGGGTTGAGCGTGGTGTCCCAGAGCTGCTCAGCGCTCATCTCGCCCAAGCCCTTGAAGCGGCTGATGCTCCAGCCGCCTTCTTTGACGCCGTCTTTGCGCAGCTTGTCGATGATGGCCGTCAGCTCACCCTCGTCCAGCGCATAGGCTTTGGAAGCCGGTTTTTTGCCACGCGCAGGCGCATCGACGCGGAACAGCGGCGGCCGCGCCACGTACAAATGCCCGGTTTCAATGAGCTTGGGGAAATGGCGGAAGAACAAGGTCAGCAGCAGCACTTGGATGTGTGAGCCGTCCACGTCCGCGTCCGACAAGATGCAGACCTTGCCGTAGCGCAAGTTGCTCATGTCGGGGTTGTCATTGGGGCCGTGCGGGTCCACGCCGATGGCCACCGAGATGTCGTGGATTTCGTTGTTGGCAAACAAGCGGTCGCGGTCCACTTCCCAGGTGTTGAGCACCTTGCCGCGCAGGGGCAAGATGGCTTGGCACTCTTTGTTGCGGCCCATTTTGGCGCTGCCGCCCGCCGAATCGCCCTCGACCAAAAACACTTCGTTGTCGGCGATGTCCTTGCTCTCGCAATCGGTCAGCTTGCCAGGCAGCACGGCCACACCGGAGCTCTTGCGCTTTTCGACCTTTTGGCCCGCTTTTTGGCGGGTTTGCGCGGCCTTGATGGCGAGTTCGGCCAGCTTTTTGCCATAGTCCACATGCTCGTTCAGCCAGAGTTCGAGCGCGGGGCGCACAAAGCTGGAGACCAAACGCACCGCGTCGCGCGAGTTCAGGCGTTCCTTGATCTGGCCCTGGAACTGCGGGTCGAGCACCTTGGCGCTCAGCACATAGCTGGCACGAGCGAACACGTCTTCGGGCATGAGCTTGACGCCCTTGGGCAGCAAGCCATGCAGCTCGATGAAGCTCTTGACGGCGGTGAACAGGCCGTCGCGCAAGCCGCTGTCGTGCGTGCCGCCCGCGCTGGTGGGGATCAGGTTGACGTAGCTCTCGCGCACCGGCGCGCCGTCTTCGGTGAAGGCCACGGCCCACGAAGCGCCCTCACCTTCGGCAAAACTGTCGTGGTTCGCATCGGCAAAGCCTTCGCCTTCAAACAGCGGGATGACCGGGTCGCCGTTGAGCGTTTGCGTCAGATAGTCGCGCAGACCGGCTTTGTATTGCCACTGTTGGATTTCTTTGGTTTTCTCGTTCACCAAGGTCACCGTCACGCCGGGCATGAGCACGGCTTTGCTGCGCAGCAGGTGCGTCAGCTCGTTCATGGGCAGGGCGCTGGATTCGAAGTATTTGGCGTCAGGCCAGGCCCTCACGGTGGTGCCCTGTTTGCGGTCACCCTCGCTTGTGGCGCGTTTGACCAGCGGCTCGGTCACGTCGCCACCCGAGAACACCAGCGTGGCCACTTGGCCTTCGCGGTAGCTGGTGGCTTCCAAGCGCTTGGACAGCGCGTTGGTCACCGACACGCCCACACCGTGCAAACCGCCCGAGAAGCTGTAGGCCCCGCCCTTGCCCTTGTCAAACTTGCCACCCGCGTGCAATCGGGTAAAGACCAACTCGATTACGGGGGCGTTTTCTTCGGGGTGCAGGCCAAACGGAATGCCCCGACCATCGTCTTCGATGCTGACCGATCCATCCAAGTGCAAGATGACTTTGATCTTTTTGCCGTGACCCGCCAGCGCTTCGTCGGCGGCGTTGTCCAGCACCTCTTGGATGATGTGCAGGGGGTTATCGGTGCGGGTGTACATGCCCGGGCGTTGCTTGACGGGCTCCAGGCCCTTCAAGACGCGGATCGAGCCTTCGGAGTACTCACTGGAGGTTTTGACAGTAGATTGGTTGGCCATGGTGGCGGATTGTAGTGGGATTTCCCGCCCAACACTGGATGCAAAAACAGTGTTTGTTAACTTCTTGGCGAGCAGGCATCAGAGCGACCCCAGGGCCGCATCAGATTGGTTAAAGTCACAGGATGCAACACAAACCCCTATCCCTGACCCAGGTGCTGATTTGCGGCGCGGCCATCGTCACCCTGTCCATGGGCATTCGCCACGGCTTTGGCCTGTGGCTGCAGCCCATCACCCAAGCCCAAGGCTGGGGCCGCCAAGAATTTGGCTTTGCCATGGCCATCCAGAACCTGGCTTGGGGCTTCATGGGCATTTTTGCAGGGATGCTGGCCGACAAGTTTGGCGCATTCCGTGTCATCACGGCCGGGGCCTTGCTGTACGGATTGGGACTGGTGGGCATGGCCCAAGCCCAAACGCCGTGGATGTTTGCACTCTTCACGGGCCTCATCATCGGCACGGCGCAGGCGGGCACCACCTACGCAGTCATTTATGGCGTGATCGGGCGCAACCTGCCGGCCGAGCGGCGTTCATGGGCCATGGGCATTGCGGCAGCGGCCGGCAGCTTCGGGCAGTTTTTGATGGTGCCGGTTGAAGGCATGCTGATCAGCCAGGCGGGTTGGCAAAACGCCCTGATGATTTTGGCCGCTGCCACCGTGCTCATCATTCCGCTGGCGTGGGGGCTGAGAGAGCCAGCTTTGCACGCGCCGGGTCAAGTCAAACGTGAGCAAACCATTCTTCAATCGCTGAAAGAAGCCTTCAAGTACCCAAGCTTTCAGCTGCTGATGGCGGGCTACTTTGTCTGTGGTTTTCAGGTGGTGTTCATTGGCGTGCACATGCCCAGCTACCTCAAAGACCACGGCATGGCCCCACAGGTGGCCAGTTATGCGCTGGCCCTGATTGGCCTGTTCAATGTGGTGGGCACCTACATTGCGGGCACCATGGGTCCAACAATCCCCAAAAAGCACATCCTGGCCACCATTTATATCTCGCGCTCTGTGGCGATCACGCTGTTTTTGCTTCTGCCGCTGTCGCCCACCAGCGTTTACGTCTTTTCGGCCGTGATGGGTTTGCTGTGGCTCTCCACGGTGCCGCCCACCAACGCGGCGGTGGCGCATATTTTTGGGGTGGCGCACTTGTCCATGCTCAGCGGTTTCATCTTTTTCGGCCACCAAATCGGCTCTTTCATGGGGGTGTGGCTGGGTGGCTATTTGTACGACAAGACCGGCAGCTACGACATCGTTTGGTACCTCGCCATTGCGCTGGGTGTGTTGGCCGCGCTGGTCAACTTGCCCGTGCGTGAGAGCCCCATCGTGCGTGCAGCGCCCCAAACGGCATGAACACCCGAAGCACCCTTTGGCTGCTGGCGGCCTTGATGTTGGCCATGACATTTGGGCTGTATGCCCAACCCGATGTGGTGTTGATGCTGGCTGACCAACTGTGGTCGTGTTTTTAACTTTGCCCCCTGACTGATCATGCACGGTACCGAAAACCCCTCTGCCTGGGTCCAGCGCTGGTCCCATTTGATTGCACCGAACAGCACCGTGCTCGATGTGGCCTGTGGCGCGGGTCGCCACATGCGCCATCTGTCCGCATTGGGGCACCGCGTCACCGGCGTGGACCGCAATCCCGAAGCGGTGGCCATGGCCCAAGCCAGCGGCCCGGTCATTTGCGCCGACATTGAAAACGGCCCATGGCCATTTACCGGGCAAACATTTGATTGCGTGGTGGTGACAAATTACCTGTGGCGTGCGCTGCTGCCCACCCTTGTGGGCAGCGTGGCCCCGGGCGGCGTGTTGATCTACGAAACCTTTGCACATGGCAACGAAAGCGTGGGCAAACCGTCGCGGCCTGACTTTTTGCTGCAGCCCGGTGAACTCCTCCAAGCCACGGCTGGCTTGCGCGCAGTGGCTTACGAAGACGGTTTCGAGTCCTCGCCCGACCGGTTTGTGCAGCGCATTGTGGCCGTGCGATCCGGGCCATCGGCTGTCATCGAACGCTGGCCGTTGCAAGCCGGCTGAAACCTCGCCCGCCTCGCGCCTTTGCAGGTCTTGGCGCCCGTACAGGGTTGAGCGACCTGCATGCCACTGGCACTCGTTAGAATGGTTCTTTTTCTTGCTCAGAAATCCCTGACATGACCACCGAATTTCGCCCCATCCGTGGCAGCATTCCTGCCTTGATCACCCCCATGCTCACAGACGGCAAAGTGGATTACCCCACGTTGCGAAAACTGATCGACTGGCATGTGGCCGAAGGCACCGATGCCATCGTGGTGGTGGGCACATCGGGCGAATCCCCTACTGTGACGGTGGACGAGCACTGCGAAATCATCCGTGTCTCGGTCGAACAAGCGGCCAAACGCATCCCCATCATTGCCGGTTGTGGTGCCAACTCCACAGCGGAAGCCATCGAACTGGCCAAATTTGCCCACAAAGTTGGCGCGGACGCGCAACTTCAAGTGGTGCCCTACTACAACAAGCCCACCCAGGAAGGGCTTTATCAGCATTTCAAGGCCATCGCCCAGGCTGTGCCCGAGTTGCCGGTGATCCTCTACAACGTACCAGGCCGGACGGTGGCTGATTTGCAGCACGAAACGGTGCTGCGCTTGGCCCAAGTGCCTGGCATCATCGGCATCAAGGAAGCCACCAGCAACATCGAGCGCGCTCAGTGGCTCATCCGTGACGTCCCCAAAGAATTTGCCGTGTTTTCAGGCGACGACGCCACCGCTGTGGCTTTGATGCTGTGCGGCGGTGCCGGCAACATCAGCGTGACCGCGAACGTCGCGCCACGGCTCATGCATGAACTGTGCATGGCTGCGACCCGTGGCGACGTCAAAGAAGCCATGCGCATCCAGTTCCAACTGCTGCCCGTGCACAAAAACCTGTTTGTTGAAGCCAACCCCATCCCGATCAAATGGGCCATGCAGCGCATGGGTCTGTGCGGGCCGACTTTGCGCTTGCCCATGACAGAGCTGTCTGCGCATCAACAGCCCGTCGTCGAAGCGGCCATGAAGGCCAGTGAACTCATTTGATGGATACCCCAAGGATATTTGTGAACACTCTGTTTTTCAACGCCATGCCCCCTGTCACTTTTAAACGTACAGCCACAGTTCTGGCCTTGGCCAGTTTGCTCAGCGCATGCTCCGTGCTGCAGGAAGACAAAATCGACTACAAAAGCGCGGCCAAAGCGCCCACACTAGAAGTTCCGCCGGACCTGACGCAGTTGCGCAAGGAGTCTCGTTACGCCATCGAAAGCACTTCGTCCACCGCTTCAGGATTTCAAAATGCAGGCAGCCGCGTGGTCGATGCGGGCACTGCAGCCAATGCACTGGGTCCCGTCAGGATGGAGCGCCAAGGCAACCAACGTTGGCTGGTGGCCAGCTTGCCTGCAGACAAAATTTGGGAGCCCCTGCGTGAGTTCTGGACCAGCAATGGCTTTGTGTTGGTCACCGACGCCCCCGATGTCGGCATCATGGAAACTGAGTGGGCAGAAAACCGAGCTAAATTACCTCAAGACTTCATTCGCAGAACTCTGGGCAAAGTACTGGATCCTTTGTATTCAACAGGAGAGCGTGACAAATTCAGGACCCGTGTAGAGCGAAACGCTCAAGGCGGCGTCGAGATTTACATCACCCACAGAGGCATGATTGAGAACTACGCGGACAGTCAGAAAAGCTCGACCATTTGGCAACCCCGCCCCAGCGACCCTGAACTCGAAATCGAATTCCTGCGCCGCCTGATGGTCAAGTTGGGCACCTCGTCAGAAGAGGCTAAAACAGCCACTGCGCTTGTGAATGCACCCGAAGCCAACAACATCATCAGCCGCATCAATGGCCAACCGGTCATCTTGCTGCAAGACAACCTGGACCGCTCGTGGCGGCGCACGGGCGTTGCCCTAGACCGCAGCGGCTTCACTGTGGAAGACCGCGACCGCACGGCCGGTGTTTACTTCGTCCGTTACGTGGCCGCTGGCACCAGCCGCGACTCGACGGGCTTGCTCGGGCGCATGTTTGGCAGCAAAAAAGACACCCCTTCCACACTGACAAAATACCAAATTAGTCTCACAGCCTCAGGCGAAAATCAAAGTACGCTTCGCGTTTTGACGGCCACTGGTCAACCTGAGCCCTCGGCACAAGATGCCGAACGGATCTTGAAATTGATTGCAACTGAGTTGCGGTAATCCTGAACCAGCCAACAAAAAACCCCGCCAAGGCGGGGTTTTTTGTTGCGAACCCAGCAGCAAGCGCTGGGTTCTTTTCAAGCAATTAAGGCTTGGCTGGAGCGGCTGGAGCAGCGGCGGGTGTGGCAGCAGCGTCAGCAGCAGGTGCTGCGGCTGGAGCTGCAGCGGGTGTTGCGTCAGCAGCAGGTGCTGCGGCTGGAGCTGCAGCGGCAGGTGCTGGAGCTGCAGGAGCTGCGGCTTCTTCTTTTTTACCGCAAGCGGACAAAGCAGCTGCAGCGATGATGGCGGCCAGAACGAGGGACTTGTTCATTTTGATTTTCCTAAGATGTGAATGAAAAAACAATTTCCGGAAATTGCCTCGACAACCTGATAAAGCTGTCGAAACCGAGTCAAAAGCACTCGAGCTCTTTTGTACTCAGCCACAGATTATAGCGTTTTCCCTAGTCATCCCATTGAAAGCTTCCTGATGTCTTGGATTTATTTGGTGCACGAAATGACACTTAGACATCAAACTCAACAAGCTCGCAGCCATCCCGCGCTGGCCCAATCCTGCAAAGCCTCTTTTGCATCTGCACTTAAAATTTTGTATTTTTGCGCAGAAATACCCCGATCATCGGCCAATTGACGCAAAACGATTGCATCACGCCCTCCGACTTTGAAGCTTTCTCCGTTGATGAAGATGTGTTTGGCGTCGTACATCATTTTGGTGCGCCGATCGAGTTGCACACCCTCGCTTAAGTCGGACTCGGCTTGCGTGCTGTCAAACCAAACATGGGCTTTCGGCTCGCTCAGATACTCCCCCAGCAGGCTGTCAAGCAGCTGAGGATTTTCCAGCGCTTTCTCCACAACTTGCCGTGCAAAGCCTGCCAATGCTGTTGGAATGGCAGCAGGAGACGACACAGCAGCTTGTTGAGGATCGCGGTAAAGATCATCGCCCACACCTTCGAAAGACTCATCGGCCAAGCCTAGCAGCAACTCACGCGCCAACTCACCAGCGCGCGGTGCCCGAAAACCCATTGACCAGGTCATGCATTCACCCTCGGCCACGCCGTCGTGGGCATATTTGGGCGGTAAATACAGCATGTCGCCTGGGTTGAGCACGAACTCCTCTTCGGCTTCAAAGTTTCGCAAAATCTTGAGCGGCACGCCCGGCTGCAAGCTCAGGTCTTTGTTGCGGCCAATGCGCCAGCGGCGCTGGCCGTGCGCCTGAAGCAAAAACACGTCGTAGCTGTCAAAGTGTGGTCCCACACCACCGCCATCGGTGGCGTAACTGATCATCACATCGTCCAGCCGAGCATCCGGCACAAAACGAAACTGCTGCATCAGTGCGTGCACACCGTCGTGGTGTAAATCCACACCTTGGACCAGAAAAGTCCACTTTTTTTGGCTTAAAGGCGGCAAGCTTCTCTTGGGCAATGGGCTGTGCTTCATCTTCCAGCCTTTGGGCGAATCCACGATCAAACGCGACTCCACGCCCTCCTCGCCCGCCAGTGCCACCAAGTCTGCGCGCCCCACGCAGGGGACAAATCCGGGGATGGCGTTGCGCACCAGCAAAGGCTTTTTTTGCCAATGGCGCTTCATGAATTGGCTGGGAGTCAGGCCGCCGAGCAGGGCCAAGGGTTGATCTGTGTTCATGGGGAGATCCGGTTGCGCAGGCAATAAGAACTGCGCTCAAAGACAAGGCGACCAAAAACTGGCCGCCAAACTGCGACAATTGTCCTATGGAAATCAAGACACCTTCTGTGGTCGCACTGACCTGGACACTCAAAGACACGCTGGGCGAAGTTCTGGACACTCTGGACGAACCCGTTGAATTTTTCATTGGCGGCCAGGACCTCCTGCCCAAGATCGAAGAAGCCCTGCAAGGCCACGAAAAAGGCGCCAAAGTCGACCTGCACCTGGAGCCCGAAGACGCCTTTGGCGACTTCAACGAAGAGCTGCTTTTCTTGGAGCCCCTGGCCCTCTTTCCCGAAGGACTCGAGCCTGGCCTCACCATCGAAGGCACCGCCTTGCCCGAAGGCTGCCACCCCGACGCACCACGCAACGTGCTCTACACCGTGACCGAAATCTACCCCGAGCATGTGGTGCTGGACGCCAACCACCCGCTGTCCGGCATTGCGCTGCGCTTGCACTTGAAAGTGGAATCGGTGCGCGAGCCTACCGAGGCTGAAGTGGGCAGCGGCAGTTGCGGAACCGGCTTTTTTAAAATCGAAATTGGCGACGAAGGTGCATCAACGAGGTCAACCTTACATTGACTCTCTAAGCTTTTCGCAGGTGTTATTCGCCCAAACTTCAAAACAAAAAAGAGGACGAATCAAGATGCGTGCACGTTGATTTAGAGGCCAAATTCAACAAACTTGCCGCTTGGCGGTCGAGCCCTTGCCCGCCAAGACCTTGTTGATGCAAGTGCCGCAAACGCCTTGATCGCATGCTGAAGGCAAATCCACACCGGCGCAAACGCTCGATGCAGCTGCGAGGGACCGCACCCCACCCCAGTCGATGTTGAGGATGCGCTTTTTCCAGGTCCGACCACCGGATGGTGTTGGACTGATTCAACTGCACCTGCCATGTCCTCATTGAAAATCCAGCCTTGGCAGTCGAGGATTTTGTCGCTCAGCATCGCGTCTTCGGGCCCATACTGGTGCGAATCGCGCCAGTGGCACCCGTGGGAGGTTTCGTTTTCTGGCTTGATGAAGTCAACCACCACCTTAAAGGACTTGTGCTCAGGCGCTTGGCCAATAGCGCTTTGACGAGCGAGTGTGACAAATTACTTGCCCCATAGGCCGAACGCCCAAGGCATCCAATTCCTCCATGAACCAGGCCACGGACCCGGTACTGTTGATGAATACGGTTGACCACTTGATTCGAAAGAGTTGCACGGCGGGCGCGAGTGAGTTCTGCCTGTTATGCAAAGTCAGACCTAGGTGATGGTGCGAAATGCACGACTGCTCGTGCATCAAGGCCTCATTGCGGCATGCCACTTGCTGGGCCCAAGCAACGGGTCGTTCTGGTCCAAACACAACCCCCGCCTCTTGTAGCAACACCCTACGCACACCTTGCTCGTCGGCCATCCTTGCTGCCAAGCCTTCCAGCGTGCCACGAAGGTCAATGGCATCGGCCAGATCGTGCACAGGGTAGTTCAATCCGCATAGCCAACTGGCAAAGCGTCGAGCAAACCTTCAAAGCCCAGTTGAATCAAGACGGTACCTCAGGAGTTGGCAGCCCACATGGGCCGAGACTTCAGATCTGGGTCTGGGCAGGCCATCGGGAAGGCCTGTGTTTGTGGGTTGATCTGACGCCAGACTTCATGACCCTGTGCGTACACACGGAACTCGCCCGTGCACAAGGCTTGCCAAGGCTCATCTCGCGTCAGCGGCTCGGTGGCCAGCAAAGTCATGGTGTCCCCTTCGGCATTGAGGGGTCCCAAATCAAGACTCATGTCGCGGTCCACCAGCTGCGCTTTGGGAAACGGGTGGTTCCGAGTCAGTTGGTGCAGGTGCGTCGAGCAGTGGACATACAGGGCTTGGCCATCGCTGAGCAGCATGTTCAAGTTGCCATGCGCAGCCAGCTTGCTGGTGAAATCGGCCAGCACGGGTGCCAGCTCGGGCCATTCGGGGGGCTGCAGGCGGTCTTTGAAGTGGCCGCGCAGGTGGCTCATGAGGGCGCAAAACGCGCGCTCGCTGTCGGTGCTGCCCACGGGCATGTCTTGGCAGCCCTGCGGCGGCTGGAAATCACGCAGGTCACCGTTGTGCGCAAACACCCAGGTGCGGCCCAGCCATTCGCGTTGAAACGGGTGGCAGTTGGCCGACTGCACATCCCCTTGCGTGGCTTTGCGTACATGCGCCACCACCACTTTGGATTTGATGGGGTGGCGCCTGACGTAATCGGCCAGGGGGGAATGGCTGGCTGGTTGGTCATCCTGAAACACCCGGCAGCCTTTGCCGTCATAAAAAGCGATGCCCCAGCCGTCGACGTGGTCCGAGGTCAGCCCCCCACGGGCCGAAAAACCGGTGAATGAAAAAGTGGTGGCTGCTGGCTTGTTGCAGCTCATGCCCATCAGTTGGCACATGCGCGCACCTCAGGACAGGCAAAAATCCACAGCGGCCATGGCGTGCAAGGCCGTGGTATCAAAGCCGGGTAAGCCTCCGTCGCCAGGCTGCAGGCTCATGGTCAGCTCGGTGCAGCCCAGAATGACGCCTTGCGCCCCTTGCTCGCCCAGCTGCTGCACCTGCGCGATCAGGTTTTGGCGTGAGGCGGCCAGCACCTCGCCCCGGCAAAGCTCTTCAAAAATGATTCGGTGCACCTCGGCACGCCCGGACTCCTCGGGCACCAGGCACTGGATGCCGCGTGCGGCCAGGTGGTCGCGCATGAAGGCTTGCTCCATGGTGAAGCGGGTGCCCAGCAAGCCCACTTGGTTCAAACCGGCGGCCAGCACGGCATCTGCGGTGGCATCGGCAATGTGCAGCAAAGGCACGCCGGCGACCGCTTGCACCTGCGGCGCGATGCGGTGCATGGTGTTGGTGCAAATGAGCAAAGCCTCGGCCCCTGAGTGCTCCAACTGGCAGGCCGCGGTTTGCAAGATTTCGGTCATGCGCACCCAGTCGCCCTGCTTTTGCAGGTCGGCAATTTCCTGAAAATTCAGGCTGACCAGTTGCAGGGGGGCCGAGTGCAGTCCGCCCCGGCGTCGCGCCACCTCGCGGTTGATGTGTTGGTAATACAGGGCGGTGGACTCCCAGCTCATGCCACCGATCAGACCTATTTTTTTCATGCCATTCATCTTTGTCGATTGAATACAGAAGTTTGCCACCAAACAGACAGCATGAAATTGCTTTTTTTACCCCGAAATAGAGTTTTTTTGGAATGCTTTTCTACAATCTGTCCATGAAGCACAAACTCGATGCCATTGATCGGAAAATTCTTGACCTGTTGCAGGCTCGCAGCGACTGGCCCGTCAACGAGTTGGCCACCGCCGTCAACCTGACGCCCACGCCTTGCTGGCGGCGGGTGCAACGGCTCAAGGAGTTGGGCATTTTGGCCCGGCAAGTGGCCCTGGTAGACCGCCACCAAGTGAACCTGGGTGTGACGGTGTTCGTGTCGGTGCGCACACGCGAGCACGATGTGCCGTGGCTCGAAAAGTTTCGCGCCGCGGTGCACAGCATTGCCGAAATCGTGGAGGCCCACCGAATGAGCGGCGATGTGGACTACCTGCTCAAAGTGGTGGTACCCGACATTGCCGCTTATGACCTGGTCTACAAGCGGCTCATTCAGGCGGTACCGCTGTCCGACGTGAGCTCCAGTTTCGCCATGGAAGAGCTCAAATTCACCACGGCGGTACCGCTCAGTTATGCGGCCTGAGCGGAGCGGGACTGGCGGGCCACCCACAAGCCCAAAACAGCAAACAGCACAAAACACACGAAGGACCAATTGGCAATCGAGCCGCCCAAAAAGGTCCAATCGATCTTGCTGCAGTCACCGCTGCCTTTGAAGATCATGGGAATGGCGCGGTTGAGCGGGAAGTTCTCGACCATGCCATAGAAGTCGCGCCCGCAGTTGACTACCTCGGGAGGGTACCACTGCAGCCAACTTTGGCGGGCGGCGGTGAAGGCACCAAAGCCCGCGGCGAGGGTCAAAAGCAGGCTGGAGGCAGCCAAGCCTATGCCACGCAAACGCCAGCCGATCAAAGCCAGCACCACCACGCCAATCAAAGCGTAGCGCTGCACGATGCACATGGGGCAGGGGTTCAGCCCGACCCCATGCTGCAAATACAAGCCGAACACCAGCATGCCGATGCCTGACGAGGCCATCAACAGCATCCAGCGTTGGGAAGAAATAACAGACAGTTTCATGGAGACTCTTCAAAACAAAGGGTCATTGTGCCCCCCGTGTTGGCACAGGTAGGAGTGAACGGTTTCACAAAGCCCAGCGGGCTTCAGGCCTCGGCAAATGCCCGCTCGATCACAAAAGCACCCGGTGTGCTGGTGTTGCCTTCTTTGAGGCCACGCTCTTCGCAAATGCGCTTGAGGTCTTTGAGCATTTCGGGCGAACCGCAAATCATGACGCGGTCGGTCTCGGGGTTGAGTGGGGGCAGACCCAAGTCGGCAAACAGCTTGCCGCTCTCCATGAGATCGGTCACGCGGCCCTGGTTTTTGTAAGGCTCGCGGGTCACTGTGGGGTAGTAGAGCAGCTGCTGGCTGACCATCTCGCCCAGAAACTCGTGGGCTGGCAACTCTTGGGTGATGTAGTCGTGGTAGGCCAGCTCGTTGACTTGGCGCACGCCGTGCACCAGGATCACTTTTTCAAAGCGCTCATAAGTTTCGGGGTCACGGATGATGCTCATGAACGGGGCCAGACCGGTGCCGGTGCCCATGAGGTACAGGTTTTTGCCGGGCAACAAATAGTCGCACAACAAAGTGCCCGTGGGTTTGCGGCCCACGATGATGGTGTCACCCACCTGGATGTGTTGCAGCTTGGAGGTCAAAGGGCCATCAGGGACCTTGATGCTCAAAAACTCCAAGTGCTCTTCGTAGTTGGCGCTGGCAATGGAATAAGCACGCAAAAGCGGTTTGCCGTTGTCGCCGCGCAGGCCGATCATGGTGAAGTGGCCATTCGAAAAGCGCAAGCCTTGGTCGCGGGTGGTGGTGAAGCTGAACAGGCGGTCGGTCCAGTGGTGAACGCTCAAAACGCGTTCTTCAAGAAATGCACTCATTTGGTATTGCTGTGTGTTGGGAGACAAGAGACCCAAAGCCCTGGGGGGATGCTGAAAGCTTGCTACAGTTATGGTCTGTCAGGCCACACGCAACGGGTCAACCCGCATTGTCGTGTGAACCGCTCCCAACTGGAAATACGGAAATTCTATATCCGTATAACCAGCGCTTCTTAAGATACATCAAGGCAAGACACCACCATGGCACGCACCGTTCAATGCATCAAACTCGGCAAAGAAGCAGAGGGTCTGGATTTTCCGCCCTACCCCGGCGAGTTGGGCAAGCGCATCTGGGAGGGTGTGAGCAAGCAGGCCTGGGCCGACTGGCTCAAGCACCAGACCATGTTGGTCAATGAAAACCGCCTGAATTTGGCCGATCTGCGCGCCCGCCAGTACTTGGCACGCCAGATGGAAAACCATTTCTTTGGCGACGGCGCAGACGCCGCCCAGGGCTACGTGCCGCCTGCCGCCACTTGAGCTTTAAGAGTTGGGCGTTGGGCTTTGCTCGCTGGGTCTTTGCCTTTCAAGCCAAACCCTCAAACTCAAACCCAACACCATCCATCCAGCGAGTCTTGCTTGCACCCCGCGTCCGATTCAAGCCAGAGTTCGCTGCCCGACACCCGCCAAGCGCTGGTGATCGGTGCGGGCTTGTCGGGCTCGGCCGTGGCGCACAGCTTGGCCGTGCGCGGCTGGTCGGTCACGGTGCTCGACCAGGCTCCAGCGATCGGGGCTGGCGCATCGGGCCTGCCTGCGGGCTTGGCCGCACCCCACGTTTCACCTGACGACAACGTGCTCTCGCGCATCACGCGCCTGGGGGTTCAGGCCACGCTGCAACGCGCCCAGATGCTGCTGCAAAGCGGCACCGATTGGGCCCTCACGGGCGTTCTGGAACATAACTTGTTGGGCAAACGTCGCCTACCTGCAGACACCCCCGATCAGCACAGCACCCCGGCCAGCGCGGCGCAAATTGCCGCTGCGGGCCTGCCCCCCGGCACCCCCGCACTTTGGCACGCACAGGCAGGCTGGATTCGGCCCCGGCAGCTAGTAGCGGCGCAACTGCGAACGCCGGGCGTGCAGGTGCGCTGGGGCCAGCAGGTGCAGGCCATCGAGCGGCACGGCGAAGAATGGGCCGTCACCGATGCCCAAGGCCAAACGCTGGGCCAAGCCCCCTGGCTGGTGGTGGCCAGCGCCTTTGACAGCCTGGCTTTGCTGCAGCCTCAGCCGGGCTTTGCCGTGCCACTGAACCCTTTGCGCGGGCAAGTGAGCTTTGGCCATATGGCTGACTTGACGGACGCCCAGCGCCAGCAACTGCCCCCCTTTCCCATCAACGGCCACGGCAGCTTCATCAGTGGCGTGTCCACGCCCGAGGGTACGCCGGGCTGGTTCATTGGCTCCACTTTTGAACGCGACTGCACGCAGTCAGCCGTGCGCGCGGAGGACCATCTTGCCAACCGTCTGCGCTTGGCCACCCTCTTGCCGGCCTTGGGTGACATCATGGTCGACCAATTCGAGCCACAGCGGGTCTGCGGCTGGGCTGGTTTGCGCTGCACCTTACCCAACCGCTTGCCGGCGGTCGGGCCCATAGACCGCCTGCGCCTGCCTGGACTGTGTCTGAGCACGGGCATGGGCGCCCGCGGCATCAGCCTGGCCGTGCTGTGCGGCGAACTCACCGCCGCCTGGATGAACCAGGAAGCCCTGCCCGTGCCCGAGGATTTGGCCAAACACCTTGCGGCCGAGCGCTTTGCGTCTGCTTGAGGGGCTGGACACCACGCCGCTGCGGCTTGCATCTGACCGCCTTGGCCATCGTCCTGAACGCACAAAATCGAAATCCATGCAGTTTTCAATTTAATTGAAATTTAACTTTTAAATTATCATTTGTAACATTACCCTGTAAAAATAAGAAACTTCATTGAACGTCAGCGCTCATTGCTTCTTCCACTGGCCCAGACTGGTTTGGCCGGCGGCTAACTTTCCAGGAGTTCTCATGGCCCAGCCGTCTTTTTCTAGGTATTTGCCTTGGCTGGCGACGGCCCCTGCCGCGTTGTTGGCATTGCCCTACTCCATCTGGGGCAGCGCCGTTTTTGGACTGCTATTTGTGCTGGGCTGCATCGATTACGCCCAAATCCGCCAATCGGTGCGGCGCAACTACCCGCTTACGGGTCGCATCCGATACGGACTGGAATACATCCGACCTGAAATCCGGCAGTATTTTATGGAAGACGATGAGCAAAAACTGCCGTTTTCTCGAAACCAGCGTGACATGGTTTACGCCCGCTCCAAAGTGCAAAACGACAAGCGCGGCTTTGGCAGCATCAAGGACATGTACAACACGCAAACCGAGTGGATCGCACATTCGATGCAACCGACTCACCTGGACCCGTACGGCTTCAGGGTCACGGTGGGCGCACACCAATGTCGGCAGCCTTACGCGCTGTCCTTGCTCAACATTTCCGGCATGAGCTTCGGGGCCTTGTCGCCCAATGCCGTCAAGGCCCTGAACAAGGGCGCGGCCATGGGGCAATTCGCGCACGACACCGGCGAGGGCAGCATCTCCCGGCACCACCGCGAACCCGGAGGTGATCTGATTTGGCAGATTGCCTCGGGTTATTTTGGTTGCCGCACACCGGAGGGCCGTTTTGACCCGGCGCGCTTTGCAGCGCAAGCGCTCTCACCCCAAGTCAAGATGATTGAGCTGAAACTCTCACAAGGGGCCAAGCCTGGCCATGGCGGCGTCTTGCCCAAGGCCAAAGTCAACGCAGAGATTGCCGAAGCGCGCGGCGTGCCCATGGGCCAGGACTGCGTGTCCCCGGCCAGACATTCGGCCTTCAGCACGCCGGTGGAGATGCTGGCTTTCATCGCGCAACTGCGCGATCTCTCCGGCGGCAAGCCCGTGGGCATCAAGCTGTGTGTGGGCCACCCAGCCGAATGGTTTTCGGTGGTCAAAGCCATGTTGGAAACCGGCCAAACACCCGACTTCATTGTGGTCGATGGCGCCGAAGGTGGCACGGGCGCTGCACCCATCGAGTTTGCGGACCATGTGGGCATGCCGCTGCGCGATGGGCTGCGCTTGGTGCACAACAGTTTGGTAGGGGCGGGCTTGCGCGATCGCATCAGGATAGGCGCAGCGGGCAAAGTGATTTCGGCCTTTGACATCGCGCGTTGCCTGGCGCTGGGAGCCGATTGGTGCAATTCGGCACGGGGTTTCATGTTTGCCCTGGGCTGCATACAGTCCCGCAGCTGCCACACCGACCACTGCCCGACGGGCGTGGCCACGCAAGATCCGGTGCGCCAACGCGCCATCGTGGTGACCGACAAGGCCGAGCGGGTGTATTACTTCCATGCCAACACCTTGCACGCACTGGCCGACCTGGTGGGCGCTGCAGGCCTGAAAAAACCAGGCGACATCACGGCGCAGCACCTGATGGGGCGTAATGCCGAGGGACAGGCCCGGACCCTGGCCTCCAGCATTGACACGCTGGCACCCGATCAACTCTTGCGTGAGCCGTCTGAGCCACACACGCTGCCCAGTCCCTTTGCCGAGTTCTGGCACCTCAGCCAGGCGGGACATTGGGGCGTGCCCGCTGACACTGCCCCCTCACCTGCAAGCCCCCGCTCGCCAGATTGACGCGGTGAACCTCGACACGTCAAAGCGGTTGTTTTGCTGCCATGCCCAAACCTTGGAAGCTTTGGCCAAACGGGCCAGCCCATTTGCAGCGTTCTGGAACACCGCAGGGACATGGCATAACACCTGGGTATTGCACTCTTGGTGTTTAATTTGGGCATATGACTCATTTTAAAAGTTCCCATGCAATCTCGGCTCGATCCTGATGTAGCGCACCGCACCGCCAGCACTTTGCGCCCTGAGCAAGCCACTGCTTTGACGCATCTGGCAGATGCCGTTTTGCACGGTGGCGTCCATTTGATGATTTCCGCGCAAGATGAAGCTTCGGCTGAGCGCGCAGGTGCGGCTTTGGATGCCTGGTGGCGAGCCCTTGCGCCCCATGTGGAGGTGACCCATTTTTCAAGCTCAGCGCCTTTGTCCTGGATCGGCCACATCAACCAAATGGTGGCAAGGCAAGGACTGGAGCAGGCCATGCAAATCCCATTGACACAGAACAGACCTCTGGAAGTGGGGGTCATCCACGATGCTGAGAAACTGCAGCCGTCAGACTTGGCGTTGCTCCAGAATTTGGTTGCTCAAATGCCTGGCTTGGCTATTCGCTGGGTCCTGCTTTGCCAAGCGCAGCCCGGCGATCACCCCCAAACAAAGCTCACGTCTGGACCCGAAAAAATTCCCCCTGCGCCTTGGGTCAAATGGCACATGAACGAGCCAACACAACAAGCCCTGTACCAACCGGACTTCAAACTGGTTAAGGCCCCAAACTATCAGGCCATCGGGCCTCGAACGGGTACCGAGCGCAGCCGATTGACCACCCCTGGCTTGGTGATAGGGCTGATCGCCGTTTTGCTTGTGGCCTTGTATTTCACAACGGCCCACTTTGATCGTCCCATAAAACAAACCACCGTGACACCCCCAGTGTCCGAAGCGCCAACCAAGGTCGAGCTCCCCCACGCCGAAGAGCCGGTAGTGGCTGCAGCATCGCTGCCTCAAACCAAGCACGACGAACCTGCCCCCCCCGTCATTGAAACCATCGAACCGCCCAAAACCGAAACACCTATTCCCGATGTGGCCTTCAGGGGTGCACGCTGGTTGGCCAAGCTTTCGCCCAAGCAGTTCGTGCTGGAGCACGGCCGATTTCAAAACGCCCCTCAAGCCCAAAGCGTGATCCGCGCCCGAGCCGAATTAAAAAATGCACGGGTGATCATGCTCAGGCCCAACGCGGCCACGGATGAACGCTTTGCAATCATCACCGGCCCATTCAAGTCCGAGGAGCGGGCTCAAAATTACAAAGTTCGCGAAAACTTATCCCCCCAAGTACGCGTACTGAGCGTCTCCCGTGTTTTACAAAACACGGTGACTGGCCGAACCGCTCCTTGATCGGTTTCACCTCATCGCATCGGCCGGGCGTCTCGCCTTGACATAGGCGTCAGTGGGCAAATAATTTTTGCCGTCGGCGTAACGCCACTGCACCATGGTGCCCTTGCCGCCACGCTGATCGAGCTTACCCACATACGCGCCCATGGTGGATTGCTGGTCAATGGTGCGGTACTCGGCTGGGCCAAAGGGCGTGCTGAACTTCAGGCCACGCATGGCGACCACCAGTTTCTCGTTGTCCAAGCTGCCCGCTTTTTTGATGCCCGCAAAAATCGACTGCATGGTGGCGTAACCCACCACCGATCCCAGCTTGGGGTTTTCGTTGAACTTCTTGTAGTAATTGGCCGCAAAGCTGGCGTGCTCTTTGGTGTCGATCTGGTCCCAGGGGTAGCCGGTCACGATCCAGCCCTTGGGCGTCTCGTCTTTGAGGACTTCCAGATACTCGGGCTCCCCCGACAGCATGGACACCACCGGCGTTTTGGGGAACACATTGCGTTGGTTGCCCTCGCGCACCAAACGGGCCAAGTCGGCCCCAAATGTGACGTTAAAAATGGCATCGGGCTTGGCCGCCATGGTGGCTGTCAGGGTGCTGCCCGGATCGATCTTGCCCTGGGCGGGCCACTGCTCACTCACAAACTCCACATCGGGGCGCTTGGCCTGCAGCAAGGCCTTGAAGTTGGCCACCGCGCTTTGACCGTATTCGTAATTGGGCGCGATCGTGGCCCAACGCTTGGCAGGCAGCTTGGCCGCTTCCTCCACCAACATGGCCGCTTGCATGTAGGTGCTGGCGCGCAGGCGGAAGGTGTAGCGGTTGCCCTTTTCCCAGACGATGGCATCGGTCAAGGGCTCGCTGGCGATGAACAAGCGCTTGTTCTTTGCAGCATGGTCAGCCAGCGCCAGACCGACGTTAGACAAAAACCCCCCAGCCAAAATGTCCACTTTTTCTTTCGAGCTCAGCTCGATCGCGTGTCTCAAAGCCTCGTCGGGCTTGCCCGCATCGTCGCGGTCAATGACCACGATCTGGCGACCCAGCAGGCCGCCTTGGGCGTTGATTTCTTCAACGGCCAACTGCCAGCCTTTTTTGTAGGGCATCGTGAACTGGGGAATGGCCGAATAACTGTTGATCTCCCCAATCTTGATCGGGGTCTGGGCCAAAACAGTGGTGGCGGCTGCGCTCAGCAAGCCGGTGGCAATCAAGCGTTTCATCGTGAAGTCCTGAATTCAATGGCGAAAAAAATGACTGTAACAGCCACCCCTCAAACTGTCACATTTGAGACACCAAAAACCTTGGTCCACGCTTCCCAAAACAAGCCCAAGCCCAGACCCGCCCCAGCCGATAATGAGCAAGCCATGAACGGACGCCAACTCACCCAACTTGTTCTTTTGTCGGCCGTTTGGGGCGGCTCGTTTCCGCTCATCCGCGTAGCGGCCCCGGCATTTGGCCCTGTGGCCATGGCTTGCCTGCGTTGCGCCCTGGCGGCGCTGGTGCTCAGCGCCATCATGCGCTGGACACGCCAAGCCTGGCCCGCCCGAGAACACTGGCGCGCACTCACCGGGCTGGGCATATTGACGCTGGTCGTGCCCTTTGTTTTGTACAACTGGGCCGGACTGGTTTTGCCGGCCGGGTATTCGGCTGTGCTCAATGCCACCTCCCCCATGTTCGGTGTGTTGGCTGGGGTGATGTTGGCCCAAGAACGCTTCACGTCCAGCAAATTACTCGGTTGTGTGCTCGGTTTTCTAGGCGTGACCTTGTTGCTGGGCTTAGGGCCCGTGAAGCCGGGCTTGGACGTGGTTCTGGGCGCCCTGGCCTGTGTGGTGGCTGCGGCCTGTTATGGCTTTGGAGCCATCTTCATGAAACGCGCCACCTTGGCACACCATGCGCTGCCCGCCTCGGCTGTGGTGCACCTGACGAGCGCTCTGGTGCTGGTGCCCGCAGCCGCAGCCACCGCCCCCAGCCAGGCAGTGGGCATGCAAGCCTTGCTGGCTTTGCTGGTGCTGGGCGCGGTCACCTCAGGTTTTACCTACTGGATCAGCATGCGCCTGATGCGCGAGATCCCGGCCAGTGCGGCCACATCGTCGGCTTTTATGATCCCCTTGTTCGGAGTGACCTGGGGTGCCTTGTTTTTGGGCGAGCCCCTGACCGCAGGCCTGCTGCCCGGGGTACTGCTCATCTTGCTGGCCACGGCCTTGTTGACCGGTTTCAACCCATTTTGGGTTTTCAAGCGCAAGAACCGCTAACCTGGGGACAACGAGGCATCCGCGTAACAAGGGATGACCTCGGTGGCCCGCCACCCCCTTCTTATAATCCAAAAGAATATATAACCAACTAAAAAATCGTTTGTTTAGGCATAAAGACGCCTTACAGTCGCCCCCATGGTTGATTTGGCTTATGTCTTTGCAGGTTTCTTCGTGGGCACCATCGTGGGCTTGACGGGGGTGGGTGCCGGCTCCTTGATGACGCCGCTCTTGAATTTTCTTCTTTGGCATCAAGCCCTGCATGGCCGTGGGCACCGACTTGCTGTTTGCAGCCATCACCAAACTGGCCAAGCTGCTGGCGGAATCACTCCCCTACATCACGTTGGGCTCACGCTTGACCCACCACACGCCCGACCGGGTGATCCGCTCCTTGCTTTCCGTCTTGCTGACCTGGGCAGGCACCAAACTGATTTTGATCTGAGTTTTTCCTATGTACCAATACACCGAATTTGACAAACAGTTCGTGCGCGCACGCGCCGCACAACACCGCGATCAGCTCGAGCGCTTTCAGGCAGGCCAACTGTCAGGCGATGAATTCAAACCCCTGCGCCTGCAAAACGGCTGGTATGTGCAGCGCTACGCGCCCATGCTGCGTGTGGCCGTGCCTTATGGCGAAATCTCGGCCCCCCAGCTCAAAGTGCTGGCCCAAATTGCCCGAGAGTACGACACGCCCGACGCCGCCTTGCTGGCCGAAGCCCAAGCCACGCAAGACAAAATTGCAGGCCTGGCCCCCAAGCTGACCACCAACTACGGCCACTTCACCACCCGCCAGAACGTGCAGTTCAACTGGATTCCCCTGTCCAAATCGGCCGACGTGATGGACCTTTTGGCCAGCGTGAACCTGCACGGCATCCAGACCAGTGGCAACTGCATCCGCAACACCACCACCGACGAGCTGGCCGGGGTGGCCGTGGACGAAGTGGTCGATCCTCGCCCCTACGCCGAGCTGATCCGCCAGTGGAGCACGCTGCACCCCGAGTTCGCTTTCTTACCCCGCAAATTCAAGATCGCCATCACGGGCGCTGCAGAAGACCGTGCTGCCATTGGCTGGCACGACGTGGGCTTGCAGATGGTCAAAAACGCTGCGGGTGAAGTGGGCTTCAAAGTGCTGGTCGGTGGCGGCATGGGCCGCACGCCCGTGGTGGGCACGCAGATCCGCGAGTTCCTGCCCTGGAACCAAATCATGAATTACCTGGAAGCCGTGATCCGCGTCTACAACCGCTGGGGCCGCCGCGACAACCTCTACAAGGCCCGCATCAAAATTTTGGTCAAAGCCGAAGGCCAGCGCTACTTTGACGAAGTCGATGCCGAGTACCAAGAAATTTTGGTCAAGGACGGTGGCCTGCACACCATCCCACAAGCCGAGTTCGACCGCGTGTCGGCCTGCTTTGCCGCGCCTGCGCTGAACCTGCCTGCAGACCAGGGTGAATGGGCCGATGAGTTTGTTGCTAAAGCCGAAGCCGACGTCAGCATCGAAGCGGCCAAGACGCCCGCCTTTGCCCGCTGGATGGCGCAAAACGTCAAGCCCCACCAAAACCCCGCTTTGCGTGCCGTGAGCCTGTCCTTCAAGCGCGTGGGCCAGGCACCGGGCGACGCCACCGCCGATCAGCTGGAAGCTGCCGCCACACTGGTGCAAAAATATTCCGCTGGCGAAGCCCGCGTGACCCACACCCAGAACCTGGTGCTGCCTTGGGTGCGCTTGGACCAGCTGCACGCCGTGTGGCTCGAAGCCAAAGCCCTGGGCCTGGCCCAGCCCAACATCGGTTTGCTGACCGACATGATCGCCTGCCCCGGTGGCGATTATTGCGCCCTGGCCAATGCCCGCTCGCTGCCTTTGGCCGCCGCCATCACCGAGCGCTACCAAGACCTGGACGAGCTGAACGACCTGGGCCACATCGACTTCCACATCAGCGGCTGCATCAACTCGTGTGGCCACCACCACTCGGGCCACATTGGCATCCTGGGTGTGGATAAAGATGGCAAGGAGTGGTACCAAGTCACGCTGGGCGGCTCGGACGGCAAAGACCTGTCGGGGCCCACCGTGGCAGGCAAAGTGGTCGGGCCTTCGTTCTCTTCTTTTGAAGTACCCGACGTGATCGAAGCGATTTTGGACACCTACAAGTCACTGCGTACCCGCCAGGGCCACAAGGCCGAAGCTTTCATCGACACCCTGCGCCGCGTGGGGCAAGACCCGTTCAGAGCAGCGGCCAACGCCGCCCGCCACCCCGCCGAAGCAAGCGCCGCCTGACACCCTCCATCTACAAGAGTTGGCCCTGCAAACGACAGACCCAAATACAGGCATCGCCATCAAGCTGGCTGCGACAACACAAGCACACGACCATGAACATCATTTCTGCCCAAGAGCACCACGCGGATGAATCGCCTGCCGTCATCACGCTGGCCAACGACGCCGACCCACGCACCCTCGACCTGAAAGGTGTGACTCGCATCGACCTGCAATTCCCCAAATTCACCGATGGCCGCGCCTACAGCCAAGCCTTTTTGCTGCGCCGCCGCCTTAGGTTTACAGGAGAGTTGCGGGCCACCGGCGACGTGCTGATCGACCAGTTGGTGCAGATGCAACGCACCGGCTTTGACGTGGCCGTGCTGCGAGAAGGCGTAGACGCCTCTGCTGCCCAACGCCAATTTGAGCGTTTTGCCGGGTTCTACCAAGGCTCGGCGGTGGGCACGCAACCGCACTTTGCCAAAGCCGCCTGAGAAGGACCCAGCAGGCGCTTGCCCTGCAAGCGAATGCAAGGAATCGCCAGCAGGCTGGCTCCTACAAAAATGACCATGACCTCTTCCCTCATTCCCTCCCGCAATGCATTGACCAGGGCCACCGATCTGCACGCCAAGGCCAGCGCCGACTTTGCCGCCAAGCTGGCCCAAACGCAGGCGCTGTTGCAACGCGCGGCTGCTGAATTTGCGCCCGTGACCCAAGCCTCCAGCCTGGGCGCCGAAGACGTGGTGATCACACACCTCATCAACAGTCTGCAGCTCGACATTCCAATCTTCGTGCTCGAAACAGGCGCACTGCACACCGAGACCCTGGCGCTGCTCGAGCGCACCCAGGCCCATTCGCGTGCGACCATCAATGTGTTCCGCCCAGTGTCCGAATCCGTCATCCAGTTCGTGCGTGACAAAGGCCAAGACGCGATGTATCAAAGCATCGACTTGCGCAAGGCCTGCTGTGGCATCCGCAAAATGGCGCCGCTGGCCCGTGCCTTGACGGGCCAACGCGCCTGGATCACGGGCTTGCGTCAGGAGCAATCCACCGCCCGCGCCGAAGTGCCGCTGCTCGACACCAGCGAAAAAGACTCTAAAAACTTGGCCAAGTTCAACCCCCTGGCCAAGTGGACCTGGGGCGATGTGTGGCACTACATCGCCACGAACCAGGTGGACTACAACCCGCTGCACGACCAGTTTTTCCCCAGCATCGGCTGCGCCCCTTGCACCCGCGCCATCAGCCTGGGCGAAGACTTCCGCGCGGGCCGCTGGTGGTGGGAAGACGAAGCGGCCAAAGAGTGCGGCTTGCACGTCAAAGCTTGAGGGTGTGATGTGCGACGGACCCGGAGGCAAAGTGGGCTCCTCAGAAGTCGCTTTGCGCCACACATCGTCGCCCCCTGCGCCCCCGAGCCCGCCCCACATCACGTTGAACGTTGCCGGACAGTCCTGAACACAACTTACCCGAATTGAGTGAAGAAAAAAACATGACCGCCATCACCCCAACCGAGCTGCACACCCTGAGCAACAGCCACCTCGACGCCTTGGAAGAAGAAACCATCTTCATCCTGCGCGAAGTTGCCGCCGCCTTCGAGCGCCCCACCTTGTTGTTTTCGGGCGGCAAAGACTCGCTCGTCATGCTCAAGTGCGCCGAGAAAGCTTTTGGCGCAGGCCGCATCCCCTACCCGCTGCTGATGATCGACACCGGCCACAACTTCACCGAAGTGACCGACTTCCGCGATGCACGCGCCAAAGAGTTGGGCGCAGAACTCATCGTGCGCAGCGTCGAAGATTCCATGAAGCGCGGCACCGTGCGCCTGGCCCACCCGGGCGAGAGCCGCAACGTGCACCAGTCGGTCACGCTGCTCGAAGCGATTGAAGAGTTCCGCTTTGACGCGCTGATTGGCGGTGCACGCCGTGACGAAGAAAAAGCCCGCGCCAAAGAGCGCATCTTTTCGCACCGCGACAACTTTGGCCAGTGGCAACCCAAAGCCCAGCGGCCCGAGTTGTGGACCCTCTTCAACCACAAGCTGCAGCAAGGTGAGCACTTTCGCGTGTTCCCCATCAGCAACTGGACCGAGCTGGACGTGTGGCAGTACATCGCCCGCGAAAGCATCGCGCTGCCCTCGATCTACTACACGCACAAGCGCGAAGTGGTGGACCGCCGCGGCCTCTTGGTGCCGGTGACCGCGCTGACTCCGCCCAAAGACGGCGAAACCGTGGTGGTGCGCGACGTGCGTTTTCGCACCGTGGGCGACATCACCTGCACCTGCCCGGTGGAAAGCACTGCGGCCACGCCCAAGCAGATCGTGATCGAAACGCTGGCCGCTGATGTGAGCGAGCGCGGCGCCACCCGCATGGATGACAAGACCTCCGAGGCTTCGATGGAAAAGCGCAAGAAGGATGGCTATTTCTGACAAACGCCCGTCCGTCATGGCGAGCGAAGCGCGGCAATCCATGGATCGCTTCGTACCTCGCGATGACAAACTTCCCCAACCAGGACTGACACCATGCAAAACAACCTACACTTTTCTGCGAAGTCTTCAGGAAACAACACGCAAACTGCGTTGCGATTCATCACCTGCGGCTCCGTGGACGACGGCAAGAGCACCCTGATCGGCCGCCTGCTGGTGGACACCAAGGCCGTGCTGCAAGACCACCTGGCGGGTGTGCAGCGCTCGGGTGAAACCGATCTGGCCCTGCTGACCGACGGCCTGAGCGCTGAGCGCGAGCAAGGCATCACCATCGATGTGGCCTACCGCTACTTCAACACGGAAGCCCGTAAATTCATCATCGGCGACGCGCCCGGCCATGAGCAGTACACCCGCAACATGGTCACCGCCGCATCGAGCGCCGACGCCGCCGTGGTGCTGGTGGACGCCATCAAGCTCGACTGGGCCAACCCCGACTTGCAACTGCTGCCACAAACCCGCCGCCACTCGCTGCTGGTGAACTTGCTGCGCGTGCCGTCCGTCGTGTTTGCCATCAACAAGCTCGACGCCGTGGACGATGCCACTGTGGCCTACCAAAACATCGCGCGGGCGCTGAACAAATTCGCTAAAGAGGCGGGCATCCAAGTGACCGCCATGGTGCCCGTGTCGGCGCTCAAGGGCTGGAACGTGGTTGAGTCACAGCCTGACTGGTGTGGCTACACAGGCCCAAGCCTTTTGAGCATCCTCGAAGACCTGCCGGTCACGCCCGCCGAAACCGATGTCGCCTTCAGCTTCCCGGTGCAATGGGTCGAAAAGTTCCACGACTCCGGCGTGACCACCCAAGGCCGCCGCGTGTTCTGGGGGCGTGTGGCCACAGGCAGCATCGAGCCAGGCCAAACCATCAAAGTCTTCCCCAGCGGCCAGACCGCTGTGGTCTCGCAAGTGTTGTCGGCCACCCGCCAAGCCCAAAACAAAGCCGCAGGACACAGCGCAGGCATCGTGCTCGACCGCGAAGTGGACGTCTCGCGGGGCGACTGGTTGCTGGCCACCGAAGGTGCACCCGAAGGCCAGCGCCAGCTGAGCACCACCATCGCCTGGATGGACGACGAGCCCCTGGTCCCAGGTCGCCTGTACTGGGCACTGCACGGCCACCGCTGGGTCAAAGTGAAAGTACAGCGCGTGGTGCACCGCCTGAACGTGAACACCCTGGCCGAGGAAGAAGCCACCGAGCTGCCCCCCAACGCCATCGGCCATGTCACCCTGGCCCTGCAAGAGCCACTGGCCACCCTGCCCTTTGCGCAGTCGCGCATTTTGGGTGCGCTGGTGCTCGTTGACACGGCCAGCCACAAGACCTCGGGGGCTGTGCTGGTGAACTGAGTCGACATGTCGGGGCTGATGCCACCGAGTGACGCATTGATTTGCTGGTCGGCGGCTTTGGCTCCCACAAATTGGCCACCATCGCCCAGACGTTTGTTTCACCATCATCCCTGTCGCGAGCAGGGGCTCGCCTCCAGCGGGAGGCAAACGATCTCCTTTAAAATCCAAATTCCCGCGCCAATCCCACAGCGCTGCTCCATTTTCCGAGTCCATCATGACCCACGTTGTTTCCGAATCCTGTATCCAGTGCAAATACACCGACTGTGTGGACGTTTGCCCCGTGGATTGCTTTCGCGAAGGCCCCAACTTCCTGACCATCGACCCCGATGAGTGCATCGACTGCGCTGTGTGCATCCCCGAGTGCCCGGTCAATGCCATCTTTGCGGAAGAAGACCTGCCCGCCGACCAGCAGCACATGACCAAGCTCAACGCCGAGCTGGCCGTCTTGCCCGGCTGGAAGAGCATCACCAAGCGTAAAACCCCACTGGCCAGCGCTGACGATTGGAAAGACAAGACCGGCAAGCTGGCTGAGTTGATTCGCTGAACTTTTTGAAGGGCCGAATGTTTCGGCCCTTTTCTCGCGATCGACAACTCATGACCACCCCCATCGACACCGAAGCGCTGGTCATTGGTGCAGGCCCCGTGGGCCTGTTTCAGGTCTTCCAGCTGGGCCTGCAAGGCGTGCACTGCCATGTGGTTGACGCCCTGCCCCATGTCGGCGGCCAATGCGCCGAGCTGTATGGGCAAAAACCCATCTACGACATCCCGGGCATCCCGTTTTGCACAGGCCTAGAACTGATCGAGCGCCTCCAGCAACAAGTTGCCCCCTTCCAACCCACCCTGCACCTGGGCCAGCAAGTGGGCAGCGTCGAGCGCCTGCCCGACCAGCGTCTGCAGGTGACCACCAGCGCTGGCCAGACCTTTCGCACCCCCACCCTGTTCATCGCCGCGGGCGTGGGTGCATTTTTGCCGCGCCGCATGGCGCTCGATGGCCTGGCGGATTTTGATGGCACGCAAGTCTTTGCCGAGCACCCCAAGCCCGAGCGCTGGGCAGGCCAACACTTGGTGGTGGCGGGCGACAGCGACACGGCCTTGCAAACCTGCCTCGATGCATGCCAAGGCCCACAAGCCGCTGCCAGCGTGACGCTGCTGCACCGCCGCGACCAATTCAGCGCCGCACCTGAACAGATCGCGCAAATGCGCCAAGCCTGTCACGAAGGCCGCATGCGCTTTGTGGCCGGTCAGCCCACCGGCCTGCGCACCTTAGCTGAACGCCTTCAAGCACTGGAACTGCTCAACCCCCAAGGCGAGACCGAATGGCTGCACTTGGACGTGCTGCAAACCTGTCTGGGCCTGTCGCCCAAATTAGGTCCTGTGGCGCAATGGGGCCTGGCCATGGAACGCAAACAACTGGTGGTCAACACCGAAAACTTCGGGACTTCGGAGCCCGGCATCTTTGCGGTGGGCGACATCAACACCTACCCCGGCAAAAAGAAACTCATCCTCTGCGGCTTCCATGAAGCCACGCTGGCCGCTTTTGGTGCCATGGCGCTGCTGCGCCCCGAAGAAAAGACCCTGCTGCAGTACACGACAACCTCCACGCTGCTGCACCAGCGTTTAGGCATCGCCTAAAATCCACCTCGCGCCGCGATCCTGCGGCGCATTCGCTAGGGGTGTTGGTGGCTGCAAAGCCATCGACTGAGAAAGTCCCTTTGAACCTGATTGAGGTAATCCTCGCGCAGGGAAGCTTGTCAAAAGAACGGCGTCCGGTTTCGGCCGCATGACGTTCCCAGCCAGCCGACCTGCCATAACGAAAGTAACGTCATGGCACTGTCCAATGAATCTCGCGTTTCCCCGGACGATCTGTGGTCCGACATCATGGCCGTTCGCAACGGCAGCCCCCTGGTGCACAGCATCACCAACTTGGTGGTCATGAACCTGAACGCCAATGTGCTGCTGGCTGCCGGTGCATCGCCCGTTATGGCCCATGCCCACGAAGAGGTCCAGGACATGGTGCAAATCGCCCAATCCCTGGTGCTGAACATTGGCACCTTGGACCCTTACTGGGTGCAAAGCATGACCTTGGCAATGGTTGCCGCCAAAGCCCGCGGCATTCCTGTGGTGCTCGACCCGGTGGGCGCAGGGGCCACCCCTTATCGCAACCAAACTTTGGAGGCATTGTTGGCCGCTGGCCACCCCACCGTGATCCGTGGCAACGGCTCAGAAATCATGAGCACCGCCAATGCGGCCATCAAAACCCGGGGAGTGGACAGCAGCGCCAGCGCCAACGATGCCTTGGACGCCGCCCAAGCCCTGGCCCAGCGCACACAAGGCGCGGTGAGCGTCAGCGGCGAGACCGACCACATTTTGGACGCACACGGGCGCATGGCACGACTGAACAATGGCCATGTCTGGATGACCCGCATCACTGGCGTGGGCTGCTCGCTGACCGCGCTGATCGGCGCTTTCTGCGCGGTTCAGCCCGATGCCTGGCGTGCCACCACCGCCGCGATGGCACTGATGAGCATCGCTGGCGAACGGGCCGCTGAACAAGCCCAGGCCCAAGGCCTTGGCGTGGGAACCATGGCCGCGCTCTTGCTCGACAACCTGCAAGGGCTGCCCGAGTCTGAGTTCAAGACACGCTTGAAACTGGACTTGGGTTGATAGCCCGATGAACCCGTTTGTACGCATCAGGCGCGAACAATTGCGCCTTTATCTGGTCACAGACGCCACGCTGTGCCGAGGGCGCTCGCTGACCGATGTCGTCGCCGATGCGGTACGTGGCGGCGTCACCTGCGTGCAACTGAGGGAGAAAGAGCTTGGCACGCGAGCGTTTGTGGCCCGTGCACAAGCACTCAAGTCCTTGTTGCTGCCTTTGCAAATCCCGCTGGTGATCAACGACCGCATTGACGTGGCCCTGGCCTGCCAGGCCGATGGTGTGCACTTGGGACAAAGCGACATGCCGGTCGATCTGGTGCGCAAAATATTGCCACCGCATGTGTTCATCGGCTTGTCGGTCGAAAACGACCAAGACATGGCTCAGGCCATCGATCTGCCTGTGGACTACTTGGGCATCAGTCCCGTATTTGCCACGCCGACCAAAACGGACACCCAAACCCCGTGGGGGCTGGCGGGGCTGCAACGTGCGCGCGCCATGACCGCCTTGCCTCTGGTGGCCATCGGCGGCATCAACCGCACCAATGCAGCACAAGTGCGTCAAGGTGGTGCCGATGGGCTGGCCATTGTCAGCGCCATCTGTGCAGCGGACGACCCGGCTGCGGCTGCGGCCGAACTGCTCGCCTTGGCACAAGCCAACTTCCCCCAAGAGCCCCGCCCATGAATCCCTCGACCTCACGCTATCCCCTCCTGCTGACCATCGCAGGCTCAGACAGCGGAGGCGGCGCTGGTATTCAGGCCGACCTCAAGACCTTCAGTGCACTTGGCTGCTACGGCATGAGCGCCATCACGGCCCTGACCGCACAAAACACCACCGGCGTGCGCGCCATCCACGCCATCCCCCCTCAAATGCTGCGCGATCAAATCGATGCAGTCATCGAAGACATTGGTGTGGATGCCGTCAAGATCGGGATGCTGCATGCCCCTGAGATCGTTCAAGTGGTGGCTGACGCCATCGACACGCATCAACTGCGGCAGGTGGTTCTGGACCCGGTCATGATCGCCACCAGTGGTGCGGTATTGATCGAAAACGAAGCCGTACAGGCCTTGGTTCAGCAGCTCTTTCCCCGTGTCCAGCTCATCACGCCCAACCTTGACGAAGCGGGTTTCCTGGTCGGCCAAACCCTGAAAAATGAAGCCGATATGGAGGCCGCGACAGACCAACTGCTGGGCTTGGGAGCTCGCGCTGTCCTCATCAAAGGTGGGCACCTCAGTGGCGACACGGTGGCCGACTTGTTTGTCAACAGCCTGGGCCAGAAATGGTGGCTGCGTGCCCCCCGAATCCACAGCCCCAACACGCATGGCACAGGCTGCACCCTGTCTTCGGCCATTGCCGCCCACCTCGCGCTGGGTGACCCGATCGAGCAGGCCATCGAAAAAAGCCATGCCTACATTCGCCAAGCCTTACAGGCAGGTGCACATGTGCGCACCGGAGCCGGAAGTGGCCCCCTCAACCACATTTCAGCGCCTGTTCCCATGCACATCCTGCAAACCCGATAAAAGTCACCCTACGCTCTGCGAAAGAACTTCACCATGGAATTGACCCTCGCGGCCTTGCTGGCCTGCACCCTCGCCATCTTCGCCTGGATCGGCCTTCGAGCCGGTGCCGACCAAGGCAGCTTGGATGACTACATCACCGCTCGCAACTCACAATCGGCCTTGACCCTGACCTTGTCCTTTGTCGCATCCGGACTCGGTGCATGGATCCTGTTTGTGCCACCAGAAATTGGTGCATTCGTGGGCCCAGTTGGCTTGGCAGGTTACGCCGTGGCGGCGGCCCTGCCATTTCTGATCCTGGTTTGGTTTGGTCCGGCCATCCGTCAGCGCATGCCCCATGGCCGCAGCTTGGCAGAGTTCGCTGAAGAGCGGTTTGGACCCCTGATGCGCTTCTGGCTCACCGGCTTGTCTCTTCTTTACATGCTGTGTTTCATCACCGCAGAACTCACGGCCCTGTCCGCCATTGCCGGCTTGACGGGCAAGTTGCCGGGACACTGGGTCATGGGCGCTGTGACCCTCACCACGCTCGTCTACACCAGTTGGGGCGGACTGCGTGCCAGCATGGCCACCGACCGACTGCAAGGCTGGCTGATCTTGGGCCTGATCGTGGCTGTGTGCGTCAGCATCGCCTGGACCACCCGGGACCTGCAAACCCCACTCCCAGCCCCACCCTCCATACCGCTTGCGCCCGGCTTGGGTGTTGCCATCACCCTGATCATCGCCGTGACGGCGGCCAATCTCTTTCATCAGGGTTACTGGCAACGCATCTGGTCAGCCCGAGACGACAGCGCCCTGAAAACCGGCTCTCTTTGGGCCGCCATCATTACCGTGATCATCATTGCCGTGATCGGGGGTTTGGGCATGCTCACCGTGATGCTTGGCAAAGACCCCGGTCAACCACCGGCGCCTTTTTTTGTGCTGATCGGCGGCACCAGTCCCTGGTTGGCAGCGATCGTCATGGTCTTGGCCACCGCACTGGTGGCTTCTTCAGTGGACTCCTTGCAAAATGCGCTCGCATCGCTTTTGCTCACCTTCCGGCATCAAACCGGCACCACCACCATTCGCCAAGCCAGATGGCTCACGGTCCTGCTGATGATCCCCGTCTTCTTGGTTGCACTTGAAGGGATATCCGTCTTGCGCATTTTTTTAGTGGCTGATTTGCTGTGTGCAACCGCCGTCATACCGGTCCTTTTGGGCTTCTGGAAAAGAATGACACCCATGAGCGCCATCGCAGGATGCATAGCCGGACTCATCGGCGCCGTGGTGCCCGGCTGGATCGAGACCGGCGACTGGATGACTGGACTGTTGCTTGCCAGCTTTCCCAATAACACCCCAACCCTCGGCCCTTTTGCCGGATCCCTGCTGGCCTCTTCAATAGCAACCTTGCTGGTGGCATACGGGTCTAATCCTGCAAAACGCACGCATTGATTTCCTCACAGAATCACCCTGCTGCCACACCACCAAATGACCGCGCAAGAATTTTCAAAAAACTTGCGCCCCCTCTCAAAACAGGCAAAAAATCGCACTATAATTCAAAGCTGTTCCTCAATAGCTCAGTCGGTAGAGCGCCGGACTGTTAATCCGTAGGTCCCTGGTTCGAGCCCAGGTTGAGGAGCCAGATACAACAACAAAAAAAGCCCGCTTTTGCGGGCTTTTTTTGTGGGTGAAATTTACGATTACTGCCATCGAATCAGGGACCCAAGTGGCCCCGGGTCAGTGCGTGACGCTTGTGGGTTCTTTGATTGAATTGAGGGGCTTGCCAAACCCATCATTCAGTGCGCGTCTCAGTCGAGTGCGCCGCCAAGCGCTGAGCCACCTCTTTTTTACCCAACTTGCGCACGGCCGCGATGGCTTGGAGCTGCGCGGCGCGGGGTTTGGACTTGCCCGTCTCCCAGTGGTAGACAGACTGGTTGGACACACCCAGCAACAAGGCCATCTGCGCGGCCGACAAACCGAATTTTTTGCGCAGGGAAGCAAAGCCATCGGCGCGAAAGCGCAAGCCCTGCGGCTCATCCTCTGGCTGGACTGGGGTAGCGGGGCGGGCTGGCGTCTTGCCCAGGCGGCGCACCACGGCTTCGAGGCTGGCGATGCGCTTTTTGAGATCGGCGATCTCGGCGCGGTGCGTGGTTTGGGCCTTTTTCAGAACCGCCGCTTGCGTGCGCGATTCTTTTTTGGCAAGGCGTGAAATCTCGGTTTTCAACTGGGCTGCAAAGTTACTCATGTTCTGTCCATCCGTTCGGAACGTGGATCATACGCAAACCGCAAGCCCTGCCAGCGTGGTCAAGCTGAGCAAGACAGGCCGCCTGCTGGCAACGATGGAACCTGCTTGGCCACTTAGCGGTTGTCATCCCTTGTCACCTGAGCAGCAGGCCAGATCGCAAAGGCTGCTTAAATACAGGCAAGCGCGGCCCATCAACCTGATCGGGCAGACACGCTTGAGCACTTGATCAGGAACCCTCCATGACACCATCACTCCAAGGCCAAACCGCGTGGATCACCGGCGGGGGCAGCGGCATTGGGCTGGCTGGCGCCATGGCACTGGCCAAGGCCGGGGCCCATGTGGTGATTTCGGGCCGCAACGCCGCCACCAACGCCAGCGCTTTGGCCGCTTTGCAGGCTGTGGGCAGTGCCGAGGCACTGCTGCTGGACGTGGCCGACAAGCACGCCGTCAAGTCGGCCGTGCAGCAGATTCTGGACCGTCATGGGCGCATCGACATCCTGGTGACCAGTGCGGGCACCAATGCCACACAGCGCAATTTCGACGTGGTCACACCCGAGGCCTGGGACGATGTGGTGGCCATCAACTTGTCCGGCCTGTTTTATTGCGTGCATGCGGTCTTGCCCGCCATGCGCCAGCAGCAAAGCGGCTTGATCATCAACGTGTCATCTTGGGCGGGGCTGTACGCCTCCAAGCTCACCGGTCCGGCTTACAACGCCACCAAACGCGCCGTGCTGGCACTGACCGAGTCGATCAACATGGAGGAATGCACGCACGGCATCCGCGCCACCTCGCTCTTGCCCGGCGAAGTGGCCACGCCCATTTTGGACAAACGGCCCGTGCCGCCGTCTGCCGAGCAGCGCGAATTGATGGTTCAGGCCGAAGACATGGGCCAGGCCATTTTGTTTGTGGCGCAAATGCCTGCGCGCACCTGCATCAACGAGTTGATCATCTCCCCCACCTTCAACCGCTTTTACACAGGCGGGCTGGAAACACCGCCCAAGCGCTGAGCCCGGCGGCATCTGACCCAACCCATGAGCCAACTTTTCAGCGACAGCGCCCGACACCGCCGCATCGGCATTGCGCTGGTCACGGTCACCACCTTGATGTTTGCGGTGCTCGACGCATCGGCCAAATGGCTGGTGCTCACCCTGCCCGTGATGCAGGTGGTGTGGATGCGCTTTCTAACGCACTCGATTTTTTCCATCGCGGTCTTTGCCCCGTCGGTCAAAGGCGATTTGTTGCGCTGGCGGCATCCGCGCTTGCAGTTTTTGCGCGGCTTGATGTTGGCGTCCATGACTGCACTCAATTTTTGGGCCTTGCAATATTTGCAGCTGGCCGAGATCGGGGCCATGCAGTTTTCCGTGCCGATTTTGATCGCCCTGCTGTCGGCCTGGTGGCTGGGCGAACGGCTGGACGCCAAACGCTGGTTGGCCATTGCGGTGGGCTTTGCGGGCGTGCTGGTCATCATTCGCCCCGGCAGCCAAGGCTTTCACCCGGCCATCTTGTTGTCGGCGCTCAATGCCATTTTGTATGCCCTGTTCAACATGATGACGCGCTACCTGGCCAGCAGCGAACACCCGGCCACCACACAACTGACCTCGGCGGTGGTGGCCACCTTGGTGTTGACGCCTGTGGCGCTGTGGCAATGGCAACAACCGGCCACCCTGCTGGAATGGTGCGTGATGGCGCTGGCCGGTTTGTGCGGCGGCATTGGCCACTACTTTGTGGCCGTGGCGCACCGCTACGCTTCGGCGGCGGTGCTGGGGCCGTTTTTGTACCAGCAGATCCTTTACATGACCGTACTCGGTTGGCTGGTGTTTGACCAAGTGCCTGACCTGGCCGTGGTGCTGGGCGCCTTGGTGGTGGTGGCCAGCGGCCTTTACTTGTTGTGGCGCGAGTTTCAAGGTCAAAGCAAACAGTGACCGGTGCCAACCCGTGAGGGTTGGGGCCAAGCAGCGCACAGTCAGATCGGTGACACAAAGCCTGCCGCCCTGCGCACAAGATTCGCGCAACACCCAATACGCATCTTGTGCTTGGGACGCCACCCTAGGAGTCTGACATGTCTACTTCTCCCCGTTGGAAACACCGTCCACCCGGCTCGAACTGGGGTGACTTCGGACCGGACGACCAATGCGGTCGCATGAACCTCTTGACGCCCGACAAAGTGCTGCAAGGCATGCAGGAGGTGCGCACGGGGCAAACCTTCAACCTCAGCCTGCCGCTGGATTTTCCGGGGGGCAATGTGCTCAACCCCAGGCGTCAGCCGCCCGTGTTGCGCCCGACGGTGCGCGAGGGCAAACCCAACATGAATTACCAGCTGTGGTGCGACGAGCCGGCCTGCACCGATGTGGTGTGCGACGACCTCGTGATCATGCACTTGCAGTACAGCACCCAATGGGACAGCCTGGCGCATGTGGGCTCGATGTTCGACGCCAACGGCGACGGTGTGCCCGAGCCGGTGTATTACAACGGCTTTCGCGCAGGGACCGATGTGGTTGGGCCCAGCAGTGGATCAGGGGCTGGCATTTTTGGTTTCCCAGAGATCGCCCGCGAATCCACATCGGCAGCCAAGGCCTTGGGCATTGAAAAAATGTCCGAGCGCTGCGTGCAAGGCCGTGCGGTGATGATCGACCTTCATGCCCACTTGGGCCGCGAGCGTGTGCGGGTGGGCTACGACCTGCTGATGGACATCATGCGCCAAGACAAGGTGGTGGTGGAGCCTGGCGACATGGTGTGCCTGCACACGGGTTTTGCACAGATGCTGCTGGAGATGAACAAACAACCCGACCCGCACGCGGTGGACAATTCATGTGCCGTGCTGGAGGGGCGCGACGAACGCCTGCTGCAGTGGATCACCGATTCGGGCCTGGTGGCGCTGATCGCCGACAACTACGCGGTCGAAGGCTTGCCCGCCACACCCCGCCCCGGCAGCTGCGCAGCTTTGCCTTTGCACGAGCATTGCCTGTTCAAGCTGGGCGTGCATCTTGGCGAGATCTGGCACCTGACCCCCTTGGCCAACTGGCTGCGCGAACACGGCCGTCACCGCTTTTTGCTCACCGCCCCACCCTTGCGCTTGCCCGGGGCCATTGGCTCACCGGCCACGCCGATTGCCACGGTGTGAGTCATCTGATCAGCCAGTGCTTGTGGCAGCGACAATCGGACCGCTGGGAACAGAATTACGGGAAGGACGTGGCCGATGAATTTGCAATTGCTTGATTTTGACTGCAGCGAGGATGCTGAGGGCGTGGTCTGCTGGGATGCGCTGGCGCAACCTGCGCCCCAACACAACACGGCTTTGTTGCAAGAGGTTGCGCAGGTGCTGCGCTGGGCGCACAGCTTTGACCACGAAGGCCCCGGCCCACTGGAAAACGGTGCCAACTGGGACTTTGACCTGCAGGTCACGTTGCTGAGCCAGGGTGGCAAGCCTCAAGTGGCCACGCCCCGCTTTGTGCCCAGCACCGGGCAACTGAGCCTTGTGCCTGAGCCGGTCGACACGCAAAGTCTCTCGCTGAGCCTGACTTTGAGTGGCACGCCTGGTTTTGTGCAGGCATTTCGCGCCCAGTTCGAGCAGGCATGAACGCACCGCATGCATCGGACACACCGCGTGTGCCCAGCTTCAGAACGGCGGTCAAGTTCTGGTTTTGGCTGGGCTGCATCAGCTTCGGCGGCCCGGCCGGACAAATCGCCCTGATGCACGAAGAGTTGGTGGTGCGCCGCCGCTGGATCTCGGAAAAACGCTACCTGCACGCGCTGCACTACTGCATGCTGCTGCCCGGCCCCGAAGCGCAGCAACTGGCCACCTACACCGGCTGGTTGATGCACGGCACGCGCGGTGGCCTGGCCGCTGGGGCCTTGTTTGTGCTGCCGTCTTTGGTGCTGCTGATCGTGCTGAGCTGGGCCTACACCGCCTGGGGGCAACACCCTTGGGGGCAAGCACTGCTGTGGGGCCTGAAGCCCGCCGTGACCGCGCTGGTGCTGCAAGCGGCGCACCGCCTGGCCCTGCGCACCTTGAAGGCCCGCTGGTTGTGGGCGCTGGCGGTGCTGTCTTTGCTGGGCATGCTCTGGGGTCTGCCCTTTGTGTGGATCATTGCGGGTGCGGCGGCCACAGGCTACTACATGTCGCGCCAGCCCGCAGTGGACCTTCAGGCCCCAACCCAAGCGAGCCAAGCCACGCCAACCGAGGCGCACAGCGCAGCCCCGGCTTGGCTGGACGACGACACGCCCGCCCCCGCACACACACACTACAGCCACCCGCGCCTGTTGCGCGCACTGGCCTGGGGCGTGGGATTGTGGGCCGTGAGCCTGGGCCTGATTGCGCTGGTGTTCGGGCTGGACCACACCCTCACGCACATGGGTGGTTTTTTCACGCAAGCGGCTTTGCTGACCTTTGGTGGCGCTTACGCGGTGTTGCCCTTTGTGACACAAGCGGCCGTGGTGCATTACGGCTGGCTGAGCGCAGCGCAAATGATGGACGGTCTGGCACTGGGCGAGACCACGCCGGGGCCGCTGATCATGGTGGTGGCGTTTGTGGGCTTTTTAGGCGGTCACAGCCAGGCCTTGTTCGGCTACCCAGTGCTTGGCGGCATCGTGGCAGCTTGCGTGGTGACTTGGTTCACCTTTTTGCCCTCGTTTGTGTTCATTTTGGCGGGCGGTCCGCTGGTCGAGTCGACACGCCACATGCCTTCGCTGGCTGGCCCCCTGCAAGGCATCACGGCGGCCGTGATCGGCGTGATCGTGCACCTGGCAGGCGTCTTTGCACGCCAGACCTGGCTGCCCGGGGGCTGGCACATGTTGCCCGATCTGGGTGCCGTGGCGCTCACCCTGCTGGTCACTTGGTTGCTGATCCGCAGGCAGCTGAGCGTGTTCAAGCTGTTGGGCCTGTGCACGGCGCTGGGGCTGGCGTGGCAGTTGCTGGTTTGAGCCCACAAGCCAAGCCAAGCCACAACCCCTGATGGATTTGGAGCAGTGAAGTTTGATTTTTTTGTCATCCCGGCCTCGAGCCGGGATTCAGAATGGCAACAGGTCTTTGCAAAAGTCAGTGCTCCATGCTGGACCCCGGGTCTTCGCCTGCGATGACAAAGAGCGGACAAGCACACAGGCCATTCACATTTCATCGGACCGGATCAATAGCTGCTTCTGTGCGTTAATTCACCCCGATAACGCCCACCCACACCATGACCGAAGAATTCCAGATCGACATCCCCGCCTCCTTCATGGCGCTGTTCGTGCCGCCCGGCAAGATCAAACCCAGCTTGGGCCAACGCGATATGGCCGCACGCTACGAGTTGTGCGAAGACCTGGCCAACTTGCTGACAGAAAAAGCTGCCAACATGCAGTTCACTTTGGGCATCACCGAAGAGCTGGTGCTGGCGCAATGCGAAACCGGACTTCTGGCCGAGCCCGCCGTGGTCTCGCCCCGCGAGGCACGCTGGGTGGTCTGCCGACTGGCCGAGCTGCTGCAGTGGCCCATGGACCAACTGTTGCAAGCGCCTGCGCCCAGCCAACCGAATTGATGCCCGCATGAGCACACCCGATTTGCAAAGGCTGCTGACGGCCCCCATCTTGCCCACCTTGCTGCGCCTGGCCGCACCCAATGTGCTGGCCATGGTGATGACGGTGCTGGTGGGCATTGCCGAGACTTATTACGTGGGCCGTCTGGGCACCACGCCGCTGGCGGCCATGGCCTTGGTGTTCCCGTTTGCCATGCTCACCCAGATGATGTCGGCCGGTGCCATGGGCGGGGGCGTGTCGGCGGCCATCAGCCGGGCCTTGGGCGCATCGGATTTGGCACGCGCACAAAGCCTGGTGCAGCACGCCTTGCTCATTGGCCTGGGCGCGGGTCTGCTCTACAGCGCCATTTTTTTGCTCTGGGGTCCAGACTTTTACGCGCTGCTGGGCGGGCAAGGTGCGGTGCAGGATCAAGCCGTTCAATACGGCCAAGCGCTGTTTGCCGGGGCCGTGTTGGTTTGGCTGCTCAACACCCTGGCCTCCATCCTAAGAGGCACGGGCAACATGCGCGCGCCCTCGTTGGCCCTGGTGGCCACGGCCGCTTTGCAAATTGTGCTGGGCGGTGCGCTGTCACTGGGAGCCGGGCCTGTGCCCGCCTTGGGCATCGTGGGGGTGGCCTTAGGGCACATCCTGGCCACAGCGGCGGGCGTGGTGTATTTCCTGTGGTACTTGGTGCGCAGCCAGGGGCGCTTGACACTGCACCTGCAAGGCTTTGCGCTGCAGCGCAGCCTGTTTGCCGACATCCTGCGGGTGGGGGCCGTGGCCTGTTTGTCGCCGATGCAGTCGGTGCTGGCCATCCTGATTTTTACCGGCCTGCTGGCGCGGCTGGGCACCGAAGCGCTGGCCGGCTACGGCATCGGCCAGCGACTGGAGTATTTGCTCATCCCCATCGCCTTTGGCATCGGCGTGGCCGCTGTGCCCATGGTGGGCATGGCCATGGGCGCAGGCCAGGTGGCCCGCGCCAGGCGGGTGGCCTGGGTGGCAGCGGGAGTCTCGGCCTTCAACCTGGCCGTGATTGGCGCCGTGGTCTGGCTGGCCCCGGATCTGTGGGCGCGCCTGTTCACACAAGACGAGGCGGTACTGGCCTACGCCAGGCAATACCTGGTAACGGCCGGACCTGCTTTCCCTTTCTTTGGCCTGGGCCTGACCTTGTACTTCGCTTCACAAGGGGCAGGCCAGGTCATTGGACCGGTGCTGGCCGGCACGGTGCGTCTGGTGCTGGTGGCGGGCGTGGGTTGGTGGTTAGCACAAAACCAAGGCACAGCGGATCATTTTTATGGGCTGGTGGCGGTGGCCATGGTGCTGTATGGGGTGGTGACGGCTGCGGCCTTAGCCTTCACACCCTGGGGCCCCCGCCAAGCCCGCAAAGCAGGGTGAACTTTGTCGGACCTGAAGGCCCGACAAAGCCCAACACACACAATCCGATCAACGCTCCACCAACTAGGGTAAACACCAAGCACCAAAGCTGCATGGGGTGCGCACAATATGGTTATCAGTAATAACTTTATTGGCCGCCTGGCCATGATCAGCCTAGGACCTCTTGCGATGACCCAATCCCTCCACCCGATCCTGGAACGTGCCGCCGTCAATGGCGTGGCCCTGGAGATGCAAGGCGCAGTGGCCTTGGTGCGCCTTTGTCGCCCAGCCAAGCGCAATGCCCTCAACGATGCCCTGATCGAAGCGCTGCGCGATGTGTTCCAGAACCTGCCCCCTGAAGCCCGAGCCGCCGTGGTCCACGGTGAGGGCGACCACTTTTGCGCTGGGCTGGATTTGTCGGAGCTCAAAGAGCGCGACGCGGGCGAAGGCATTCACCACTCGCGCGGCTGGCATGTGGCGCTGAACGCGGTGGAGCAAGGCAGCGTGCCCGTGGTCTGTGCGCTGCACGGCGCGGTGGTGGGTGGCGGACTGGAGCTGGCCAGCGCCAGCCACATCCGTGTGGCCGACGAGAGCACTTTTTACGCCCTGCCCGAAGGCACACGCGGCATTTTTGTGGGCGGCGGTGGCTCGGTGCGCGTGCCCAAGCTGATTGGCACGGCGCGCATGATCGACATGATGCTCACGGGTCGCGTCTACGACGCGCAAGAAGGCGAGCGTGTGGGCTTTGCACAATACTTGGTGCCCACCGGCACGGCTTTGGCCAAGGCCATCGAGCTGGCCACACGCATTGCCACCAATGCGCGGCTGACCAACTTTGCGCTCACGCACGCCATGCCGCGCATTGCCGAACAACCCGCTGACCACGGCCTGTTCACCGAAGCCCTGATGGCCTCGATCGCCCAAGCCGCCCCCGAAGCCAAAGCCCGTGTGCGCGCCTTCCTTGAAGGCAAGGCGGCCAAGGTACAAAAAAGCTGAACCGGAGACGCGCATGAACGCCCCCAAATTCCGCCCGCTCAAATTTGGCGTGACCCGCGTCAACGTGCGCGATGGCGCCTCCGGCACGCGATACCTGCAAGCCGATCAGACGCTGCAGGCTTTTCCTGACCGCCTGACCGATCGTTTGCAGCACTGGGCGCGGGTTAAGCCCGAGCAGACCTTCATGGCCCGGCGCGTGAAAAATACAGATGGCACCTTGGGCGACTGGAAGCACATCACTTATGCGCAAGCCTGGCAAACCGCCCGCAGCATCGCGCAAAGCTTGCTCGACCGGGGCCTGAGCGCCGAGCGGCCCGTGGTGATCCTGAGCGAAAACAGCCTGGAACACGCTTTGCTGTCCCTGGGTTGCCTGATCGCGGGCGTGCCCTTTGTGCCCACCTCGCCGCCCTACTCACTAGTCAGCGTGGACTATGACAAGCTCAAACATGTGCTGCGCACCGTCACGCCGGGCTTGGTGTTTGCATCGGACGCCCGCTACGCCAAAGCCATTGCGGCCACAGTGAGCGATGACATGGAAGTGGTCATGTGTGAAGGCCAAGTGCCTGGTCGCACGGTCACGGCCTTTGACAGCCTGTGCGCCACTGCGGTCACCACCGCTGTGGATGCCGCCATGGCAGCCACCGGTCCTGACACCATCGCCAAGTTTTTGTTCACCAGCGGCTCGACCAAGATGCCCAAGGCCGTCATCAACAACAACCGCTTGTGGTGCGCCAACCAGCAACAAATGGCGCAGTCCATGCCGGTGCTGGCCGAGCGCGAACTGGTGCTGGTCGACTGGCTGCCGTGGAACCACACTTTTGGTGGCAACCACAACTTTGGCATGACGGTGTTCCACGGCGGCACGCTTTACATCGACGACGGCAAGCCCACGCCAGCGCTGATGCACGAGACCTTGCGCAATCTGCGCGAGATCTCGCCCACGGTGTACTTCAACGTGCCCACCGGCTTTGAAGCGATTGCCCACGCCATGAAGTCCGATGACCAGCTGCGCAAAACGCTGCTCTCGCGGATGCAAATGTTCTTCTATGCCGGAGCCGCATTGGCCCAACCGATTTGGGACAGCCTGTACGAATCACAAGAGCGTGAAATCGGCGAGCGCATCGTCATGGGCACGGGCCTGGGCATGACCGAATCCGGTCCCTTTGGCATCTTCGTGACCAACCCTTTTGTGCAAGCGGGCGACCTGGGCGTGCCCACACCCGGCCTAGAGCTCAAGCTCGTGGACACACAAGGCAAAACCGAAGTGCGCTACCGTGGCCCCAACATCACACCCGGCTACTGGCGCAACGCAGAAGAAACCGCCAGTGCGTTTGACGAAGAAGGCTTCTTCAAGACCGGCGATGCGGTCCAATGGATTGACGAGGCCAATGTGCACCTGGGCCTGAAGTTTGACGGCCGCATTGCCGAAGACTTCAAGCTGGCCACCGGCACCTTTGTCAGCGTGGGCCCGCTGCGTGGCAAGATCACGGCAGCGGGTGCGCCCTACATTCAGGACGCGGTGCTCACCGGCATCAACATGAAGGAAGTTGGCGCGATGATTTTCCCAACACCCGCTGTGCGAGCGCTCAGCGGTCTGGCTGCAGATGCGCCGATGTCAGAGGTGCTCGCGTCTGCCCCGGTGTTGGCCAAGTTCCAGGAGATCGTCAACACCCTGGCCCAAACCGCCAGCGGCAGCGCCAACCGCATTGCACGCCTGTGCCTGCTCAGTGAGCCACCCACCATCGACAAGGGCGAGATCACCGACAAGGGCTCGATCAACCAACGCTCGGTGCTCGCGCACCGCGCGGACACCGTGGCGGCGCTGCACGAAGGCACTTTGCCCAACATCCTCCAACCTCATGCCTAGGCTCGGGAATGCATTCACCCATCTGCCCTCCCCACGCCATGGCCTCGAAAGAGGTAACACATGCCTTCACGGCGCATGGATGCCCGATCAAGTCGGGCATGACACAACGGATTCGACAAGACCCCCTGCAAGGAAACCCAACATGAGCTCCAAAGGATTTTTCAACGCGTTTGCCGATGTGTGGATGCACGAGGGCGTGCGCACGCCCATGGTCGATTACTGCGGCGCTTTGGGCCACATCTCACCCACAGACCTGGGCATCAAGGCCGCTCGCGAAGCTTTGAAGCGCGCAGGCATCGCCCCCACCGACATTGGCTCGGTCATCACTGGCAACATGGCCCCGGGCGACTTCGATCAGTTTGTGCTGCCGCGCCACATTGGCCTGTACGCCGGGGTGCCACAAGAGGTCCCCGCCATCATGGTGCAGCGCATCTGCGGCACAGGCTTTGAGTTGTTTCGCCAAGCGGGTGAACAAATCCAAGCGGGTGTTTGTGAGGCCGCACTGGTCGTCGGCACCGAAAGCATGACGCGCAACCCGATTGCCGCCTTCGACCACCGCACCGGCTTCAAGCTGGGCGCGCCCGTGGGCTTCAAGGACTTCATGTGGGAAGCCCTGAAGGACCCAGCCGCAGGCATCAACATGATCCAGACGGCCGAGAACCTGGCCAAAAAATACAACATCACCCGCGAAGAGGTGGACCAGTTCGCATCCGACTCGTTTGCCAAGGCAGTGGCCGCACAAGCAGCCGGTTTCCATGCGGGTGAGATCGTGCCCGTGGTCACTGAAAAATTCGAGCTCGAAGGCTACATCGCTCGCGGCATCAAGTTGCAAGGCAAAGTGACCGAGGTCAACGCCGACACCCACCCGCGCCTCTCCCCTGCCGAGGTACTGGGCAAACTCAAGTCCGTGTACGAAGACGGCGTGCAAACCGGTGGCAACAGCTCGGCCTTGGTCGACGCGGCAGCAGCCTGTGTGGTCACATCGGGCACTTACGCCAAGGCACACGGCAAAAAACCCATGGCCCGCGTGGTGGCTGCAGCGGCCGTGGGTGTGCCGCCCGAAATCATGGGCATTGGCCCCGCGCCTGCGATTCGCTTGCTGCTCGAGCGCACGGGCCTCAAGCTGTCCGACATTGGCCGCTTCGAAATCAACGAAGCGCAAGGCGCGCAGACCTTGGCGGTGGGCCGCGAGTTGGGGCTCGACATGTCCAAGCTCAACGTCAACGGCGGCGCGATCGCGCTGGGTCACCCCCTGGCTGCGACCGGCGTGCGCCTGACCATCACGCTGGCACGCGAGCTCCAACGCAGCGGCTTGCGTTATGGCATCTCGAGCGCCTGTGTGGGCGGCGGACAAGGCATTGCGCTGTTGATCGAAAACCCCGAAGCCGTTTGACGCCACGGACATTCGCGACTGAATGCGACAAGATTCACAAAAGGAACTGACATGAACATCCAAGGACAAGCAGCACTGGTCACCGGCGGTGGCTCTGGTTTGGGCGAGGCCACGGCCCGCGAACTGGCCCGTTTGGGTGCCAAGGTCGCAGTGCTCGACCTGAACATGGCCAACGCCGAGCGCGTGGCAGCCGACATCGGTGGCGTGGCGGTGCACTGCAACGTGAGCGATGCAGACAGCATGGCCCAGGCCATCCAGACGGCCGCAGCAGCCCATGGCCCTGCCCGCATCCTGATGCAGATCGCGGGCATCGGCACAGCCAAACGCGTGGTCGGCAAAGACGGCAAAGCCGCCCCGCTGGAAGAATTCGCCAAGGTCATCAACGTCAACCTGATCGGCACCTACAACGCGGCGCGTTTGTTTGCCGAGGCCTGCTCTAAGCTCGACCCCATGGATGATGGTGCGCGTGGCGTGATGGTCTTCACCGCGTCCGTCGCCGCCTTTGACGGGCAAGTGGGCCAGCAGGCCTACAGCGCCTCCAAAGCTGGTGTGGTCGGCATGACGCTGCCCATGGCACGCGACTTGGCCCAGCACGGCATCCGCGTGTGCACCATTGCTCCGGGTCTGTTTAAAACCCCCCTGCTGGCGAGCTTGCCCGAGCCGATCCAGCAGTCCCTGGCCGCCAGCATCCCCTTCCCCGCGCGCTTGGGCAAGCCCAGCGAGTTTGCCGAGCTGGCCTGCCACATCGTGCACAACGACCACCTGAACGGCGAAGTCATCCGCCTCGATGGTGCCTTGCGCATGGCCCCGCGTTGAAAGAAAAAACATGAGCAAAACCGTTGTCTACGACGTGCAAGTGGTGTTCGGTGACTGCGACCCCGCAGGCATCGTGTTCTTCCCCAATTTCTCGAAATGGATGGACGCCTCGTCCCTGAACTTTTTCATGAAATGCGGCATCTTGCCCTGGCGCGAGCTGGTCAAAACGCGCGGCATCATTGGCACGCCACTCTTGGAAATCAACACCAAATTCATCCGCCCCGCCACCTACGGCGAAACCATTCAGGTGCACACCAGCGTGCAGGAATGGCGCGACAAGGTGTTTGTCCACAAGCATGTGGTCATGCGCGGTGACACCGTGCTGTGTGAAGGCACCGAAGTGCGTGCCTTTTGCATCAAGCACCCTGACGATCCGGACCGCATCAAAGCCATCCCGGTGCCCGAAGACATCCGCACTTTGTGCAGCTGATTTTTTCGATTGACCTTTTTTACCCCCTGAGTTTTTCAACCCACCCCAAGAGGAGACAAGCATGAGCAACCGTCGCGAATTCATTCAATCGACCATTGGAGCCGCCGTTCTGGGCAGCACCGCATTCCAGCAAGCCTGGGCACAAAGTGGCCTGCCCATCGAGCAAGTCAAAGTGCTCTACGGCTTCCCACCCGGCAGCTCGGGCGACATCTGCGCCCGCCGTGTGGCCGAAAAGTTTGGCGGCACGCCTTACAGCAAGAACGCCGGCATCATTGACAGCAAGCCAGGTGCGGGCGGTCAAATTGCTTTGAACCTGCTCAAAAGTGCCCCGGCCGACGGCTCTGTCTTGGCCATGACACCCTTCTCGGCGATTTCTCTGTACCCCCACATTTTCAAAAATCTCCAGTACAAGCCTTTTGAAGACTTCACCCCCGTGGGCACCGCCTCCATGATCCACCACGGTTTTGCCGTGGGCCCCATGGTGCCTGCCAGCGTCAAAAACGTGAAAGACTTCATCGCCTGGGCCAAAGCCAACCCCGCACAAGCGAGCTACGGCTCGCCCGCTGCAGGCTCCACACCGCACTTCATTGGCGCTTTGCTCGGCCTGAACCAGAACTTTGAGTTCAAGCATGTGCCTTACCGTGGCTCGGTGCCTGGCGTGACCGACGTGGTCGGTGGCCAAATTGCCTGCATGTTCACACCCCACGGCGATTTCATTGCCAACCACAAAGCCGGCAAGATGCGCATCTTGGCCACCTCGGGCAAAACCCGTTCGCCTTTTGTGCCCGACGTGGCCACATTTGCTGAACAAGGCTTCCCCGAGTTGACTGTGGAAGAGTGGTTCGGCTTCTACGCCCCCGCCAAAACACCCGCCAACGTGGTCCAAGCGGCCAACACCGCCATCAACGCAGCGCTGAAAGACAAGGGCGTGCAGGATGCCTTGACCGTTGTCGGTCTGATTCCGTTTGGAGGCTCTGCCGCTGACCAGCTCAAGAGCTCGCAAGTGGAACTCGAACGTTGGGGTCCACTGATCAAGCGCATCGGCTTCAGCGTGGACTCCTGATCTCTCAGCCAACGCTGGATGAAACACCCTCGATGGCCCATGCGCTAAGCGCAAAACCATGGCCATCGAGGTGGTCTCTGTGACCTCCATCACTGCCTGCCAGAGGTCCAAACTGGTTTTGTGATTTTTCGATTCTTCTGGCAGTGCCACAACGACGCGCTGCCATCACACCACGTATGAGGGGCGCACATGACGATCCGACTGATGGCTTTGGGAAGTTTATTGTGGCTGACAGGCTGTGCCGACGGTTTGACGACCCAAGCACCGGCCAGCTTGGCACCTGCGCGAAGCGGCTCTTTGTTGCAATGCGATGAACTGCGTGACCAATTCAAATACGCTGCAACACGCATTGAGTCGACCGAGCTGGTTCCTGCCGGAGAGGTGCGTACCGGTCCACAGCCAACCGCTGTCACGGCCTACAAAACGGGCAGCCACTGTTTGATCAAGGGCAAGATGCAAGAGCGTCAAGGTGCCGATGGACAGCCTTATGCGCTTGGTTTTGAAATGCGCTTGCCCAAAGAATGGAACGGTCGCTTTTTCTACCAGGCCAATGGCGGCTTGGATGGTGTCGTGCAGCCCGCACTGGGTGCGCTGGGTGGCGGCCCCTTGACTGGCGCACTCGCGCAGGGTTTCGCGGTGATCAGCTCCGACGCCGGTCACAGCCCCAGACAAAACCCTTACTTTGGCTCTGAGCCGCAGGCACGCCAAGACTACGGTTACACCGCCGTGGGCAAACTCACCCCCATGGCCAAGGCGCTGATCAAAACGGCTTATGGCAAATTGCCTGACCGTTCCTACATCGCGGGTTGCTCCAACGGCGGACGACACACCTTGGTGGCCGCTTCGCGCTATGCAGAGCAGTTTGACGGCTACTTGGCAGGCGCACCGGGCTACCGTTTGCCCAACGCCGCCTTGGCCCAACTTTGGGGCTCTTCCTTGTGGAACAGCTTGGCGCCCGCAGGCCCCACGGTGAACCACCCTTTTAATCCCAATTTAAAGTTCCCCGACATTGGCGCTGGCTTCAACGCCGAAGACCGACAGGTCTTGGCCCGTGCAGTTTTGGCCAAATGCGATGCGATCGATGGCGCAACCGACGGCATGGTTCAAGATGTGGCCGCTTGCCAAAAAACGTTTGACGTTCAAAAAGACATCCCCAATTGCACGGCGGGACGTGACGGAAAGTGCTTGAGTGTGATGCAAAAAAATGTCATCGCTCAAGTCTTCAAAGGGGGGCAAACCGCGAATGGCACGCCTTTCTACAGCCCATTTCCATACGACCCGGGTGTCTCTGGCGCCAACTGGGCCACTTGGAAATTTGTGTTCTCGCAAGCCCTGGACCCAGGTGCCTTGAGCCATGTGTTCACCAGCCCCAAACGGGACGTCAAGGCATTCGATTCCGATTACGACAACTTGTACGCCGCTATTTTTGCCAAACCTCCTGGGTTCAGTGAGAGCGCCGACGAGACCATCACGCCCTTGAACCATGCAAAACCTGCCAACATGAAACAGGTTCAACAACGTGGCGCCAAGGTGTTGCTGTACCACGGTGTGAGTGACCCGGTTTTTTCTGAAACCGATACCCGCGCCTGGGTCGATCGTGTGGCCAAAGAAGTGCCCAACAGCGCCAATTTCGTGCGCCACTTCCCCATTCCTGGCATGAACCATTGCAGCGCAGGCCCTGCGACGGACCAGTTTGACGCACTCACGCCTTTGGTGGCTTGGGTGGAGCAAGGCCTTGCCCCTGACCGCATCACGGCCCAAGTGCGCGGATCGGGCAATGCAGGCGGTGTGAACGCCGAGTTGCCCGCGAACTGGAGCGCACAACGCACTCGCCCCTTGTGCGCGTACCCCAAAGTCGCCCAATACATGGGCCAAGGTTCGCTGGAAAATGCCGACAGTTTCACCTGCCAATAAAGCGGTGACTTGACCCAAAATCCTTGTTTTTGAAACCGACCATGAACGCCTACCAACCCCGCACCGACGACATGCAGTTTTTGTTGTCCAGGGTCCTGAATGCAAGCGCCCAACTGCAAGCCTTGCCTGTTTTTGCCGAGGTGGACGCAGAACTGATGCACCAAGTGCTGGATGAAGCGGGTAAGTTCGTGGGCGAAGTCGTCGCCCCGCTCAACCGCGATGGCGACGAAATCGGTGCGCAGTGGAGTGATGGCGCGGTCACCATGCCGCCCGGCTTCAAAGCGGCCTATCAAGCTTTTTGGCAAGCGGGTTGGCCCGCGCTGGCGGCCAGCGCCGAAGACGGCGGTCAAGGCCTGCCCAGTGTGCTCGAAGCCATGCTCTACGAAATGCTGTCCGCCGCGAACCACGGCTGGACGATGGCGCCGGGCTTGCTTCACGGCGCTTACGAGTGCATCAAGCACCACGCCAGCGACGAACTCAAAACGCAGTATTTGGAGAAAGTGGCCACCGGCGAATGGCTGGCCACGATGTGCCTGACCGAGCCACATGCCGGCTCCGATTTGGGCTTGGCTCGAACCAAAGCTGTGCCCCTGCCCGATGGAAAGTACGCCGTGAGCGGCACCAAGATTTTCATCTCCGGCGGCGAGCACGACCTGACCGACAACATCGTGCACTTGGTGCTGGCCCGCCTGCCCGATGCGCCGCCCGGCCCCAAAGGCCTGTCCCTGTTTCTGGTGCCCAAGTTCTACCCGGACGGCAGCCGAAGCCGTGTGCACTGCGACCGCATCGAAGAAAAAATGGGCCTGCACGGCAGCCCCACTTGTGTGATGCGGTTTGACGAAGCGGTCTCTTCCATAGTGGGCGAGCCTGGCAAAGGCCTGAACGCGATGTTCGTGATGATGAACGCCGCCCGATTGCATGTGGCCTTACAAGGCATTGGCCTGCTGGACGCCGCCTGGCAAAAGGCCGATGCGTATGCCCAAGAGCGTCGCCAAATGCGTGCACCCGGCAAAGGCAAATCAGCAGGCGAAGCCGACCTGATTGGCGAACACCCCGCCATGCGCCGCATTCTGGACACGCAGCGTGCCTGGGTTGACGCCGGTCGTGTGCTGGCCTACCGCACCGCGCTGGAACTCGACCTGATCAAGCACAGCCCTGATGCCGACACGCAAGCCGCCGCCCAACGCTGGTGCGCACTGGTCACGCCGGTCATGAAGTCGGTCTTCACCCACCAAGCCTTTCATGGCGGCAGCGACTGCCTGCAGGTGTTTGGCGGCCACGGCTATGTGCGCGAATGGGGCATCGAGCAGATCGTGCGCGACGCCCGCGTGGCCATGATTTACGAAGGCACCAACGAGATCCAGGCGATTGACCTCTTGGTGCGCAAGGTGCTGGCCGATGGCGGCACGGGCATGAACGCGTTGCTGGACACCATCGCAGCGGACTTGCCCAAGTCAGCCAAAACGCACACACCCGCCATGGCGCGCATCCAGACATTGCGCGCCATCACCCAGCAAATCGTGCAGGCTGCACCCAAAGACGCGGCGCTGGCCTACCGTGTGGCCGACGACTATTTGCGCGCCGTGGCGCTGGTGTTGATGGACTGGGCCTGGCTGCGCATCGAAGCGGGCGTGGACGCCGACACGCCCCATGCCGATGCGCGTTGGCTGACGCCAGCAAAAGCCCTGCGCAGCTGGGTGCTGCCCGAGTTCCAGATGCGCAGCTTCATCATCGTGCAGCAGTGCGTGGCGGCATAATCGCGCCGACACCATCGCGCCATCATGCCCCCCAAACCGACACTGAAAACCCCAAGGCCCGAGGCCACCGAGACCGGCACCTTTGTGCCCAATGCACCCAGACAGCCCCCGCTCGCCAAAACTCGCCGAGAGCGGGCCTCTTCCAACCCCTCCGCAGCGAACGCAGTGGACACGGTAGACACGGCTTACCTGCAAACTCTGATGGGCTACAACGCCCGCCGGGCCGCACTGAGCATCATTGAACTGTTTCTGGAGCGCTTGGCCCCTTATGGTTTGAAGCCGGTTGATTTTTCGGTCATGTCCACCATCTGCCACAACCCGGGCGTGACCTCGCGCCAGTTGTGCGCAACGCTCAACCTCTTGCCCCCCAATCTGGTGGGCCTGGTCCAGTCGCTCGAATCTCGCGGCCTGATCGAGCGCAAACCCCACCCGCACGACGGCCGCGCCGTGGGGCTACACGCCACCCCCAAAGGCCATGACTTGATGGTGCAAGCCGAGCAAACAGCCACCGAGCTGGAAATCGAAAAAACCGCCAAGCTCACGCCAGGGCAGCGCAAAACGCTGCTGGCACTGCTGCAAAAAATTTACCTTTGACCGCGTTCGGCCAAGAAGATGTCGATGCGGCGGTTGCGTGCGCGACCAGATTCCGTGCCGTTGTCGGCCACAGGCTCACGTGAACCGCGGCCGTCGATGCTGATGCGGCTGCTGTTCACGCCCCGGGCCACCAAGTAGTCACGGGCACTTTGAGCGCGGTTGACCGAAAGCGGATTGTTGATCGCATCGCTGCCGGTGCTGTCGGTGTGGCCCACGATGCGCACTTCCATGCTGGTTTGCTGGCTCAGGCCTTGCGCAAACTGGTCCAAGATGGGGCGCAAATTGGGCTTGATGTCGGCGCGTCCGATGTCAAATGAGATGTCATTCGGTATGCTCAGTTTGAGCTGATTGTCAGGGGTTTGCGTGACCACCGTGCCCGTGCCGGCAGTGGCTTGTTCCATGGCGCGCTTTTTGTCTTCCATCTGCTTGGACCAGATGTAGCCGCCCAAGGCTCCCAAACCCGCACCAATGGCGGTGGATTTGCTGTCGCGGCCCAACACTTGTCCCGCTACGGCGCCAATCACGGCCCCGGTTCCGGCCCCTTTTTGCTCTTGAGTCGCGGTGGCGCAACCGGTCAACAAAACAGCTGCGGCGCAAGCAGCAACACCCAAATGGGTCAAAACAGTATTTTTTCGGGTCATGGTCATTCCTTGAAGTGGCTCAGCTAAGACTCCAAATCTAACCGACAGCCGACACTGCCTGTGTGGGGCAAGCCACATTAATTGCAAGCAATCGTTTCACCGGGTAGCTCGTTGCAGGTTCGCTCCCGCTACAAGCCGCCCTGGCCAAGCGCCAGCGCTTTTTTCATAGGCTTGACATGGGTGACAGCGCCCCGCGCCGATGTCTGAGAAGATTCTGTTTTTGATCCTCAGGTGTTCACCATGCTGCTCGCACAACTGCCCCAAGACGCACACCAGGCCTTGCTGATCGGTCGTTTGTGGGTGCCCGGCCTGGGACCCTTTGTGGTGGCTGTCACGCCTGAAGACGTACTGGATTTGTCGGCTCTGGCCAGCACCAGCAGCGCCTTGTTGGAACTGCCCGATGCGGCTGCCCAAGTGCGCACCTGCCTGGCCTCGGGCCGGGCCCCGCGCTTGGCCAGCACCGCCCAAGCTTTGGCCAACAGCGACGAGACCCAACGCCAAAGCGATCAGCCCTGGCTCATGGCCCCCTGCGATCTGCAAGCCGTCAAGGCCGCAGGCGTGACCTTCGTGGCCAGCATGCTCGAGCGCGTGATCGAGGAACAAGCCCGGGGCGACGCCACCCGCGCCGAAGCCGTGCGCCAAGCGGTGGTGGCCGTCATTGGCGACAACCTGCGCAGCGTGGTCCCCGGCTCGCCCGCGTCGGCCCGACTCAAAGAGGTGTTGCTCGCCCAGGGCATGTGGTCGCAATACCTGGAAGTGGGCATCGGACCGGACGCCGAAATTTTCACCAAGGCGCAGCCCATGAGCGCGGTCGGCCCTGGGGCCCTGGTGGGCATTCATCCGGGCAGCCAGTGGAACAACCCCGAACCCGAAATCGTGCTGGCGGCCAATTCACGCGGCGAGGTGGTAGGCGCCACCTTGGGCAACGACGTGAACCTGCGTGACTTCGAAGGCCGCAGTGCCCTGCTGCTGGGCAAAGCCAAGGACAACAACGCCAGCTGCGCCATCGGCCCCTTCATCCGCCTTTTTGACGACCACTTCAGCATCGACGACGTGCGCCAGTGCGAGCTGAGCCTGAAAGTGCAAGGCCCCGAGGGTTTTGTGATGCAAGGCAGCAGTGCCTTGAACCAAATCAGCCGCGACCCGCTGGACTTGGCGGGCCAAGCCATGGGCCCTTACCACCAATACCCGGACGGGATGATGTTGTTCTTGGGCACCATGTTTGCGCCAACACAAGACCGCCACGGCCCAGGCCAGGGCTTCACCCATGTGGTGGACGACGTGGTGAGCATTTCCACCCCACAACTGGGCACCCTGGTCAACCAAGTCAGCACCTCGGACCAAGCACCCGCCTGGACCTATGGTGCCGGTGCGCTGATGCGCGACTTGGCCAAACGCCAACGGGTGAACTGAGGGTTAGCAGGGCTGGCATAATTTTGGGTTTTCCACACCCCGGCAGCCCGCCAGCGGCTCCGGGCCCATTTCTGACAGGACCCCCCATGAACACCACCCCCTCCGGCCTGCAATACGAAGACACCGTTGTCGGTGAAGGCGCTGAAGCCACCGCAGGTCAAGACGTCACCGTGCACTACACCGGCTGGCTCTACAAAGACGGCCAGCAAGGTGCCAAGTTCGATTCGAGCCGCGACCGCCGTGACCCCTTTGTGTTCGGTCTTGGCGCAGGCATGGTCATCAAGGGCTGGGACGAAGGCGTGGCCGGCATGAAGGTGGGCGGTCAGCGCACCCTGATCATCTCCGCCGAATTGGGCTACGGTGCCCGCGGCGCAGGCGGCGTGATCCCGCCCAACGCCACCTTGAAGTTCGACGTGGAACTGCTGGCCCTCGATTGAGCCCCAGTCGAAACGGCTACGGCTTTTCCGACCTACCCGCCTTTGGGCGGGTTTTTCTTGGGCCATTTTCGGGGACATTGAGCTGGAAAAGCCCCCTTGAAGCCTGAAACTACGCCCCTATTTAAAAGGGGTATCCTTTTTTTGCGGACATTGTTCATGTCAGAAGCCACACACAACCAAGACCCCAAGCCCATGAGTGACGAAGAATTGGCTGCAGCTGCTGCCATGACTGCAACCGACCCACTGGCCGATGCCCAAGCCGAGTTGGCCAACCTGAAGGCCCAAAACGCCGATCTGGCCGACCAGTACCTGCGTGCCCAGGCCGATGTGCAAAACGCCCGCCGCCGCGCCGATGACGAAATTGCCAAGGCCCGAAAATTTGCCGTGGAGGGTTTTGCCGACAGCCTGCTGCCCGTGCTCGACAGCCTGGAAGCCGGTCTGGCCATCCCCAATGTGACGATCGATCAGATCCGCGAAGGCTCTGAGGCCACGCTGCGCCAGCTCAAAAGCGCCTTGGAGCGCAACAAAGTGGCTGAAATCGCCCCCGCTGCCGGCACCAAATTCGATCCACACCACCATCAGGCGATCAGCGTGGTGCCTGCCGAGCAGGAACCCAACACCGTGGTCAACGTGCTGCAAAAGGGTTATTCCATTGCGGACCGCGTGCTGCGCCCTGCTTTGGTGACGGTCACTGCGCCCAAATAAACCTCGCTTTTTTCCAAACGGTCACCCCGGACTGGATCCGGGGTCCATGGCTTCAAGAAGATAGCTGCCGGATCAAGTCCGGCATGACAAGCGATAAAAGCCTTTTTGGCGTGGGGGACTTGAAAAGTCATGCCCCCCGCCCCAATTGCCAAACATCAACACTTTCACTCAATTTCGGAGCATCAAAATGGGAAGAATCATCGGTATTGACTTGGGCACCACCAACTCGTGTGTGGCCATCATGGAAGGCAACACGACCAAAGTGATCGAAAACGCCGAAGGCGCTCGCACCACCCCGTCGATCATTGCGTACCAAGAAGACGGCGAAATCCTGGTGGGTGCCTCGGCCAAACGCCAGGCGGTCACCAACCCCAAGAACACCTTGTACGCGGTCAAGCGCCTGATCGGCCGCAAGTTCGCCGAAAAAGAAGTCCAAAAAGACATCGACCTGATGCCTTACACCATCGCCAAAGCCGACAACGGCGATGCTTGGGTGGAAGTGCGCGGCAACAAGCTGGCACCGCCACAAATCAGCGCTGAAATCTTGCGCAAGATGAAGAAAACCGCCGAAGATTACCTCGGCGAAGAAGTGACCGAAGCCGTCATCACGGTGCCCGCTTACTTCAACGACGCACAGCGCCAGGCCACCAAAGACGCGGGCCGCATTGCTGGTCTGGACGTCAAGCGCATCATCAACGAACCCACTGCGGCAGCCTTGGCCTTTGGCTTGGACAAGCAAGAAAAGGGCGACCGCAAGATCGCCGTGTATGACTTGGGTGGCGGCACGTTTGACGTGTCCATCATCGAAATCGCCGACGTCGACGGTGAAAAACAGTTCGAAGTGTTGTCCACCAACGGCGACACCTTCCTGGGCGGCGAAGACTTTGACCAGCGCATCATCGACCACATCATCACCGAGTTCAAGAAAGAATCCGGCGTCGATCTGGCCAAAGACGTGCTGGCCCTGCAGCGCCTGAAAGAAGCCGCTGAAAAGGCCAAGATCGAGCTGTCCAGCTCGGCTGCCACCGACGTCAACCTGCCCTACATCACGGCCGACGCCACCGGCCCCAAGCACCTGAACATCAAGCTGACCCGCGCCAAACTGGAGCAGTTGGTGGAAGAGCTGATCGAGCGCACCATTGCCCCTTGCCGCATGGCCATCAAGGACGCGGGCGTGTCGGTCGGCGAGATCGACGACATCATTTTGGTCGGCGGTATGTCCCGCATGCCCAAGGTGCAAGAAAAGGTCAAAGAGTTCTTCGGCAAGGAGCCACGCAAGGACGTGAACCCTGACGAAGCCGTGGCCGTGGGCGCGGCGATTCAAGGCCAGGTGTTGTCGGGTGACCGCACCGACGTGCTGCTGCTCGACGTGACACCTTTGTCCCTGGGCATCGAGACCATGGGCGGCGTGATGACCAAGATGATCACCAAGAACACGACCATCCCGACCAAGTTTGCACAGACCTTCTCGACCGCTGAAGACAACCAGCCTGCTGTGACCATCAAGGTGTTCCAGGGCGAGCGCGAAATCGCCAGCGGGAACAAGGCCCTGGGCGAGTTCAACCTCGAGGGTATCCCACCCGCAGCGCGTGGCACGCCCCAGATCGAAGTGTCTTTTGACATCGACGCCAACGGCATCTTGCATGTGGGCGCCAAAGACAAAGGTACTGGCAAAGAAAACAAGATCACCATCAAGGCCAACTCGGGTTTGTCCGAAGCCGAAATTCAGCAAATGGTGAAAGATGCCGAGTTGAACGCGGTGGAAGACAAGAAAAAGCTCGAACTCGTTCAAGCCCGCAACGCCGGTGAAGCCGCTGTGCACAGCGTGAAAAAGAGCCTGACCGAACATGGCGACAAGATCGAAGCGGCAGAAAAAGAAACCATCGAAGCTGCTGCCAAGTCTTTGGAAGAGGTGTTGAAGGGCGAAGACAAAGACGCCATCGAAGCCAAAACCGAAGCCCTGATGACCGCCAGCCAGAAATTGGGCGAAAAGGTCTATGCCGACATGCAAGCCCAGCAGGCCGCTGCGGGTGCTGCAGCCGGTGCCGCTGATGCCAAACCACAAGACGACAATGTGGTGGACGCTGAAGTCAAGGAAGTCAAAAAGGGCTAAGACCCCACGCTCTGCGGCCTCGCCGCAGTCCCGCCGCGCTGGCTGATTCAGATGACTGAATCACCTTCGCGGCGTTCTTGTTCTAACGGTTGGATTGCCTCATGGCCAAACGAGATTTTTACGAAGTGCTGGGCGTTGCCAAAAACGCCTCGGACGAAGACATCAAAAAGGCTTATCGCAAATTGGCGATGAAGTACCACCCTGACCGCAACCAGGGCGAGGACGCCAAAGCCAAAGAAGCCGAAGCCAAATTCAAAGAAGGCAAAGAAGCCTACGAGATGTTGTCCGATCCGCAAAAACGCGCGGCCTATGACCAGCATGGCCACGCCGGGGTCGACCCCAATATGCGTGGCGGTGCCGAGGGCTTTGGCGGTGGTTTTGGTGACGCGTTTGGTGACATCTTCGGCGACATTTTTGGTGGCCAAGGCAGGGCCGGACGCGGCGGTGGACGCCAAGTCTTCCGCGGTGCAGACCTGAGCTATGCGATGGAGATCACGCTCGAGGAAGCGGCCAACGGCAAGGACTCGCAGCTGCGCATTCCGAGCTGGGACGCTTGCGACACCTGCAACGGCAGCGGCGCCAAACCGGGCACCAGCGTCAAAGCTTGCGGCACTTGCCACGGCCAAGGCCAAGTGCAAATGCGCCAGGGCTTTTTCAGCGTGCAACAAACCTGCCCGCATTGCCGAGGCACAGGCAAAATCATTCCCGAGCCTTGCGGCACCTGCCACGGGCAGGGCAAGGTCAAAAAACAAAAAACGCTGGAAGTCAAAATTCCGGCTGGCATCGACGACGGCATGCGCATCCGCAGCGCGGGCAATGGCGAGCCGGGCACCAATGGCGGGCCACCAGGCGACTTGTTCATCGAAATCCGCCTGAAAAAACACGACATCTTCGAACGCGATGGCGATGACCTGCATTGCGCCGTACCCATCAGCTTTTCCAAAGCGGCTTTGGGTGGAGAGATCGAAGTGCCCACCTTGGGCGGCAAAGCGGCCATCGACATCCCCGAAGGCACCCAGACCGGCAAGCAGTTCCGCTTGCGCGGCAAAGGCATCAAGGGCGTGCGCGGCAACTACCCGGGCGACCTGTATTGCCACATCACTGTGGAGACCCCGGTCAAGCTCACCGAGCACCAGAAAAAGTTGCTCAAGGAGTTTGAAGAGTCGCTGTCCAAAGGTGGCGGAAAACACCAGCCCAGCGGCGAGAGTTGGACTGACAAGCTCAAAGGTTTCTTTGGAGCTTGAATCTGAACTGACTCGCTGGGCAGTGCAAGAGGGGTTGCGGCGGGTTCCTCTTGGCGGGTACGCAAAAATCGTCACCCACCGCAACCCCTCTCGCACTTCGGGCTGAATTTGCAGGTCGGTTCATTCGTTGACCCAAGTCAAACCCCGAGCCAGCCGATGCGGTGAACATGAGCGCATGAGCGCCACCATCACCTTTCTCGGCGGAGCCGACACCGTCACCGGCTCCAAATACCTGATAGAGCACAACCAGAAGCGGCTGCTGGTCGATTGCGGGCTGTTTCAGGGCTACAAACAACTGCGCTTGCGCAACTGGAGCCCTTTGCCGGTAAACCCGGCCAACATCGATGCGGTGGTGCTGACCCACGCGCACCTGGACCACAGCGGGTATTTGCCTTTGCTGGTGAAAAACGGTTTTCGGGGTCGGGTCCACGCCACCGCTGCAACCTGTGATTTGGCCAGCATCTTGCTGCCCGACAGCGGACATATCCAAGAAGAAGACGCGTTTTTTGCCAACCGGCATGGCTTTTCCAAACATGCCCTGGCCCTGCCGCTGTACACCAAGCAAGAGGCCATCCAAAGCCTCCAACAATTGCACGCGGAGCATCAAGCTCAGTGGTTCGAGCCGATTCGGGGCTGGAAGGCCCGCTTTCAGCCCGCCGGCCACATCTTGGGCGCAGCCAGTCTGCTGCTGGATGTGGGCGGGCGGCGCGTTCTTTTTTCTGGCGATTTGGGCAGACCCGACGACCCGCTCATGAACCCACCCGAGCCACCGCCTCAGGCCGACACAGTGCTCATTGAGTCGACCTATGGTGACCGTCAGCACCCCCTACAAAAGCTGTTCGAAGAACTCGGGCCGCTCTTTAAAAAACTGGCCGCGCGTGGTGGCGTGGCCGTGGTGCCGGTCTTTGCCGTGGGGCGAGCGCAGGCCGTGCTGCACACCATTGCGCAACTCAAGGCCGCAGGTGAAATACCCCATGGCTTGCCGATTTTTCTGGACAGCCCGATGGCGATCCACACCACCGCTTTGTTTGAGCGCCACCCCGGTGAGCACCGCCTGAGCGCGCAGGAGGTGCGCCAGATGGACCATGTGGCGACCATGCTGGAAACGCCCGAGCAGTCCAAATCACTGGCACGGCGGCACGGTCCGATGGTGATTTTGGCCGCCAGTGGCATGGCCACGGGCGGGCGCGTGTTGCACCACTTGGCGCAATATGCGGGGGACCACCGCAACATGATCATCCTGACCGGTTACCAAGCCCCGGGCACGCGGGGCGCGGCGCTGGCCAGCGGCCGCAGCACCATCCGCATCCATGCACAAGATGTGGCGGTGCGGGCCGAAGTGGCGCAAATCGAATCGGCTTCGGCCCATGCCGACGCCAACCAACTGCTGAGCTGGCTGCACAAGATGCCCAGTGCGCCCAGTCAGGTGTACGTGGTGCACGGTGAACGCGAAGCGTCCGACATGCTGCGCCAGCGCATCGAACACGAGATCAAATGGCGTGCGCTGGTGCCTGAGCAGGGCTCGGTCTGGCCACTTTGAAAAAGCCCCACCTGATGGATCCGACCCTGAGGAGTGTGCAGGTGTGAGGACGCCATCATCAGCTGGGTCGTCCTGGCCTTGCTTTTGTCATCGCGGACGTATTTCTCCGTCATCCCGGCCTTGAGCCGGGATCCAGTGCATGGGGCCGGTCTTTGCAAAGGGCTGTGGTCCGCACTCGATCCCGGATCTTCGCCCGGGAAAACCTGAGTTTTACAGATGTTTCAACATCAGCGGGCTGAAACAATCAGGCCACATCCATAGGCACGGCTCAAAGAAAACGGTCCAGCAGTTTGCGCGAGTGTTTGTCCATGGCCGCCAGGTCGCGGATCATATACTGCACGCCATTGGCGTCGTTGATCAGCAGCACCGTGCCAGTGAGGCGGCGGATGTCTTCTTCGCCCTTAAGCATGAATTGCGTGGCACCCCGGTCGGTTTGCACCGACCAGGTGCTGGGCGTGACCAAGCTGCTCACGGTGTCCAGGCGCAAAATTTGTGGCAAAAACTCGCGCTCGTCCAGCGCTTCGCGCAGCGTAGCCTGCAAGGCGGGTGACAACGCACCGAGATCGGGCACCCAGTGCAATTCGTGGCCATCGGCATCCATCAGGGCCACGCCTTGGTCCGGGGCCGACACGGGGTAGGCACGCAGGGCCGTCACCGGGCCGTAGCGCGTGCCATCGGCCAACACCAGTACCCAGCGACCAAACGCGTCGCGGTGCAAATCAAACGGGGTCATGCGCTCACCTTCTTGTCCTCGTCGCTGCCGCCCAGCACAGCCACCGCTTCGGCCTGGCGCTGCTGCGCTTCGTACAAGCGCCAGTAAGCGCCTTGGGCCGCCATGAGCACGTCGTGCGTACCCTCTTCGACCACCACCCCTTTGTCCATGACGACCAATCGGTCGGCCTTGCGCAAAGTGGACAAGCGGTGCGCGATGGCAATCGTCGTGCGCCCGCGCACCAAGTTGTCGAGGGCTTTTTGGATCTCTTTTTCGGTCTCGGTGTCCACGGCCGAGGTGGCCTCGTCCAGAATCAAAATGCGCGGATTGATCAGCAAGGCCCTTGCGATCGAGATGCGCTGGCGCTCGCCGCCCGACAGGCCCTGTCCGCGCTCGCCCACCAGCGAGTCGTAGCCCTGGGGCATGCGCAAAATGAACTCGTGGGCATGCGCGGCACGGGCTGCGGCCACGATCTCTTCGCGGGTGGCGTCGGGCTTGCCGTAGGCGATGTTGTCAGCGATGGTGCCGAAGAACAAAAACGGCTCTTGCAGCACCAGACCAATCTGCCGGCGGTAATCGGCCACCTTGAGCTGGCGGATGTCGGTGCCGTCAAGCTCAATGGCCCCATCGCTCACGTCGTAAAACCGGCAAATCAAATTGACCAGTGTGCTTTTCCCCGAGCCACTGTGACCCACCAAACCGATCATCTGGCCGGGCTGAATGTCGAAGTTCAGCTGGCGAATCACAGCGCGGTTGCCATAGCGAAAATCGGCGTCGCGCACCCTGATGTGGCCTTTGACCTGAGGCGGCAAAGCCACGGGGTGGAGTGGCTCGGGCACGCTGGAGACGTGGTCCAGGATGTCAAAAATCCGCTTGGCACCAGCGGCCGCTTTTTGGGTGTTCGAGACGATGCGACTCATGGCATCGAGGCGGCTGTAAAAGCGCCCGATGTAGGCCAAAAATGCGGTCAACACACCCACGGTGATCTGGTCGTCCGAGACCAGCCAGATGCCAAATCCCCAGACCACCAGCAAGCCGATTTCGGTCATCAGCGTCACCGTGGGCGAGAACAAGGACCACACGCGGTTGAGCCGGTCGTTCACCTGCAGGTTGTGCACGTTGGCATCTTTGAAGCGCTGAGCTTCGCGGTCTTCCTGCGCAAAGGCTTTGACCACCCGGATGCCGGGGATGGTGTCGGTCAGCACGTTGGTCACTTCGGCCCAGACGCGGTCGATTTTTTCAAAGCCAGTGCGCAGTCTTTCGCGCACCACATGGATCAACCAGCCAATGAAGGGCAGCGGCAACAAGGTCACCAACGCCAAAGTCGGGTTGATGTAAAACAAGATGCCCGCAGTCATCACAATCATCAGCACGTCGGTGGCAAAGTCCAGCAGGTGCAGCGACAAGAACACGTTGATGCGGTCGGTTTCGCTGCCGATGCGCGCGATCAGATCGCCCGTGCGGCGCCCACCAAAGTACTCCAGCGAGAGTTTGAGCAAATGCTCGTAGGTGGTGGTGCGCAGATCGGAGCCGATGCGCTCGGACACCAGCGCCAAGATGTAGGTTTTGGCCCAACCCAAGCCCCAGGCCAGCAAACCCGATGCGAACAATCCCAGCAGGTACAGGGACACCAAACCCGGGTCGATGTTGGCCCCGTTTTGGTACGGAATCAGCACCTCGTCCATCAGCGGCATGGTCAGGTAAGGCGGCACCAGTGTGGCCGCGGTCGAGGCCAGGGTCAACAAAAAGCCCGCAAGCAAAGAACGCTTATAAGGCCGGGCAAAGCGCCACAGTTTGAGCAGGGTCCAGGTGGAGGGCGGGTTCAGGTCTTCGCGGCTGCAGACGGGGCACTCTTCATTGTCCTCAGAAAGGCTGGCCTGACACACCGGGCACACCGACACATGGGCCGACTGCATTGGCCTGCCTTGCAGGTCAGTGGCCAGAGCGTCCGGGCTTTGGGCACGGTGGCTTTGCTGCGCCTCGAACAGCGCCACCCAACGAAACACCGCCTCTTGCAGCCCCAAAGTGAAACGCCAAACAGCCAATCGGCCTTGTTCATCGGCAAGCTCCAACTGCCCAACCCCGGCGTGGTCCGTCAGGCACAATCGTTGACCTTCGTCAAAGAGCCAGTTTTGCCAATTTTTTTCACTCAAACTGGCGGTGAGGATTCGCCGATCGGTCAAAATCAAAGCGGTCTTGTGGAACTTCAATGCCGTATTGAGGTCAACCAAAACCCAGGCTGTCGCGTTTTCATCGGGTTGCAGCCTCGATTGCACTTCTGCTTGCCACTCGTCCGGCACAACCGAACGCCAAGATGCAGAAGAAAGTACTGAAGACATGAAGGCTGAATCCCAAAGAACCCGTTGCACCCGGTGGCGCAACGAAAAAAACACATCGACCTGGTTGAAACCACCTGCACAAGACATGCACCTGTTGAACCTTGAGCTTCCAGCCCAAATGCTGGCCAACCCCGCGATCGAGCGACGATTCTATCGCTGCACCCTCCAAGCATGAGCGCACAACCCACTCCCCACCAGATTCAGTTCCTGCGCATGACCCATCTGCGCGGCCCCAACATCTGGACTTACCGCCCCGTCATCGAAGCCCTGATCGACATCGGTGATCTGGAAGACTGCCCCTCCAACACCCTCCCCGGTTTTGCCCAGCGCTTGGCAGACTGGCTGCCCGGCCTGGTGGAGCACCGCTGCAGTGTGGGCGAGCGTGGCGGCTTTTTGAAGCGTTTGGAAGAAGGCACCTGGCCTGGTCACATTTTGGAGCATGTGGCGCTGGAGCTGCAAACCCGCGCCGGCATGCAAACGGGTTTTGGCAAAGCCCGCGAAGCGGGTCCTCGGGGTGTCTACAAAGTCGTCATCCGCACCCGCCACGAAGCGGTGAGCCGTCAGGCCCTGCTCAGTGCTCGCGATTTGGTTTTGGCCGCCATCGACGACCAGCCCTTTGACGTGGCCAGCCACATCGCTCAATTGACCCAAATGGTGGACAGCCTGTGCATCGGGCCCAGCACGGCCAGCATCATCGATGCAGCCGCTGATCGGGGCATCCCCAACATTCGCCTCAACGATGGCAACCTGGTGCAGCTCGGCTATGGCCAGCGCCAGCGCCGCATCTGGACAGCCGAGACCGACCGCACGAGCGCGATTGCCGAAGGCATTTCCAAAGACAAGGACCTGACCAAGCAACTGCTGAGCATGTGCGGCGTTCCCGTGCCCGAAGGCCAGATCGTTGACAGCCCACAAGCGGCTTGGGAAGCTGCTCAGGACATTGGCCTGCCGGTCTGCGTCAAGCCCACCGATGGCAACCATGCCCGCGGCGTGTCGCTGGAGCTGTCGCTTCAGGAAGACATCGAAGCCGCCTATGGGATCGCTTTGGCCGAAGGCAGCGAAGTCATCGTCGAGCGCTTCATCTTGGGTGAAGAACACCGCCTGTTGGTGGTGGGTGACCAGGTGGTGGCCGCCAACAAAGGCGAGACCGCCAGCATAGTGGGTGATGGCGTGCACACGGTGCAAGAGCTGATCGAGCTGCAAATCAACTCCGACCCCCGTCGCGGCGAGGAAGAAGACTTCCCGCTGGACACCATCCGCCTGGACGAGCACACGACCTCGGTGCTGGAGCTCAAGCGCCAAGGGCTGAGCGCAGACAGCGTGCCCGAGGCGGGCCGTGGCGTGCTGATCATGCGAACCGGCAATATGTCGATGGACGTGACCGACCTGGTGCACCCTGACGTGGCGGCACAAGCGGTGTTGGCCGCGCGCGTGGTGGGTCTGGACATCGCCGGGGTCGACCTGGTGGCGCAAGACGTTGCCAAGCCTTTGGGGCCACAAGGCGGTGCGGTGGTCGAGGTCAATGCAGGCCCAGGGTTGCTGATGCACCTCAAACCCGCCTCTGGCCAGCCCCGCCCGGTGGGCCAAGCGATTGCCAACCACCTGTTCAAGCCCGAAGACAACGGACGCATTCCGGTGGTGGGCCTGATGGGTGATGGCGACACGACCCGGGCTGCGCAATTGCTGGCCTGGCTGCTCCACCTCAAGGGCCTGCACACCGGGCTGTCGTGTGCCAACGGCTTGTACTTGAACCAACGCCAGCTGCCCGCTCAGGACGGCATGGATTGGGCGCAGGCGCAGCGTTTGCTGATCAACCGGGGGGTGCAAGCGGCCGTATTCGAAAGCGATGCCCGCCATCTGCTGGCCCAAGGTCTCCCGTATGACCGCTGCCAGATCGGCATCGTCACCCGCATGCCCCGCGCCACAGGCCTGGACGACCTCTTCCCCGGTGGTGATGAAAAAATGCCGGGCTACATTCGCACCCAAATCGATGTGGTGCTGCCCGAGGGCACGGCCGTGCTGAACGCGGCCGACCCCGAAGTGGCCGATCTAGCGGATTACTGCGATGGGAGTGTGATGTTTTATGCCGACGATGAGCACAACACCCGCTTGCAAGCGCACCGCAATGCAGGTCACCGCGTCGGTTTTTGGCGCGAAGGTCAACTGGTTCTGGCCCAAGGAACCAAAGAGCATTTGGTGTTGTCGAGCCAGCGACCGGCTGTGGCCCGACTTTTGAAAAGCGGCAGCCTCAACACCAGCGACATGCTGGTGGCGGCCTGCGCGGCCTGGGCCCTGGACATAGGCACTGACCTGATCCGAGCGGGCATCAAAAGTTACGGCAGCCTGCCCACAGCCTGAAGCAGGCCCACATCGCCACCCCACTCCTTCCTGGAAACCCACTTCATGCAAGTTTCTCGCATTCGCGCTTTGCGTGGCCCCAATCTGTGGAGCCGCCACACCGCCATCGAAGCCATCGTCAGCTGCAATGCCGAAGACAGCGGCCTTTCAGCGCAGCACCCGGTCGAGCAGCAACTGCGGCGCATCTTTCCCGCAGTAGGCCCGTTTGATGGGCAGCGCCCGGGCGAGGCCGTCACGCTGGCCCATGCGCTGGAAAAAGTCACCCTGAGCCTGCAAGCGCTCGCTGGCTGCCCGGTGTCTTTCAGCCGCACCATGCCCACCGAAGATCCGGGCGTTTTTCAGGTGGTGGTTCAATACACCGAAGAAGTGGTGGGGCGTTTGGCACTGAGCCTGGCCGAGCAGCTGTGCCAAGCCGCCGCGGCCGGGACCGGCTTCGACTTGGAAGCGGCCATTGCGAAACTGCACGAACTCGACGAAGACGTTCGCTTGGGGCCTTCGACCGGGTCCATTGTGGACGCCGCCATGGCACGCGGCATCCCCATCCGTCGCTTGACCGATGGCAGCCTGGTTCAGTTTGGTTGGGGCGCACAGCAGCGACGCATTCAGGCCGCCGAAACCGACACCACCAGTGCCATTGCCGAATCAATTGCACAAGACAAGGACCTGACCAAAAGCTTGCTGCATGCAGCAGGGGTGCCTGTGCCCATGGGCCGCCCGGCCAAGAGCTTGGATGAGGCCTGGGCCATCGCTCAGGACATCGGCCTGCCCGTCGTGGTCAAGCCCCAAGACGGCAACCAAGGAAAAGGGGTCTCGGTCAACATCACCGCGCGAGAGGCTTTTGACAAAGCCTACGTCACAGCCGAGCGTTACGGCACCGTACTGGTCGAAAAGTTCTTGCCCGGACACGACTACCGCCTGCTGGTGGTGGGCGACAAACTGGTGGCAGCCGCAAGGCGCGAGCCCCCGCTCGTGGTTGGCGACGGCAAACACACCGTGCGCCAATTGGTTGACCAGGTCAATGCCGATCCGCGCCGAGGTGAAGGCCACGCCACCTCGCTGACCAAAATCCGTTTTGACGACATCGCCATCGGCCGCCTGCATGCGCAAGACTTGGAGCCCGAGTCGGTGCCAGCCAAGGGCCGCCGTGTGATTTTGCGCAACAACGCCAACTTGTCTACCGGCGGCACCGCCACCGACGTGACCGACGAGGTACACGCCGAGGTGAAGGCCCGGGTGATCGCGGCAGCGCAAATGGTCGGTGTGGACATCTGCGGCGTAGACGTCGTCTGTGAATCGCTCTCGCGCCCACTTGAAGAACAAAACGGGGGCATTGTCGAACTCAACGCAGCACCGGGCCTGCGCATGCACATCAGCCCCTCTTTTGGCAAAGGCCGGGACGTGGGCAACGCGGTGATTGACCACATGTTCCCCCAAGGTGGCACCGGCCGCATTCCGGTGATTGCCGTGACCGGCACCAACGGTAAAACAACCACTGTGCGTTTGATCGCTCACTTGATCAAAGCTCAGGGACTGCGCGTGGGCATGACCAACACCGATGGTGTCTACGTCAATGGCCGCCAGACCGATTCAGGCGACTGCAGCGGCCCGCGCAGCGCTCGCAACGTGCTGATGCACCCCGATGTGGACGCCGCCGTTTTCGAGACCGCCCGGGGCGGCCTGCTGCGTGAAGGCCTGGCCTTTGACCGCTGCCAAGTGGCCGTGGTCACCAACTTGGGCGCAGGCGACCACCTGGGTCTGAACTACATCACCACACTGGAAGACCTGACGGTACTCAAGCGGGTGATCGTGCTCAACGTGGACCCCATGGGCATGGCCGTGCTCAACGCCAACGACCCGGCTGTGGTGGCCATGGCCCGGCACAGTCCGGGCGATGTGACCTTTTTTGCGCTCGACGCCAACCACCCCGTGCTGGCCACGCACCGCGCCCAAGGCAAACGCGTGGTCTATGTCGAAGACGGTGACATCGTGGCCCAAAAGGGCAAACAGGTGCTGCGCATTCCGCTTAGCCAAGTGCCACTGACACGCCAAGGTCAGATCGGTTTTCAGACCGAGAACGTGTTGGCTGCCGTGGGTGCGTCCTGGGCCGTCGATGTGCATTGGGATGCGATTGCGCAAGGTCTGGCCAGTTTCATCAGCGATATCCAGGGTGTGCCCGGACGCTTCAACGTGTTCGACTACCGGGGAGCGACCCTGATCGCTGACTATGGGCACAACCCCGATGCGATTGCGGCTTTGGTGCAAGCTGTGGACAACATGCCTGCGAACAAGCGCGTGGTGGTCATCAGCGGTGCTGGCGACCGACGCGACCAAGATATCCGCGATCAGACCCAGATTCTGGGCAAAGCTTTTGACGAAGTGCTGCTGTACCAAGACGCTTGCCAGCGTGGGCGCGAAGACGGTGAGGTGATTGGCCTGCTGCGGGAAGGCTTGCAAGGCGCCTTGCGCACCACCCATGTGCAAGACATCCAAGGTGAGTTCAACGCCATCGACACCGCCCTGTCGCGTCTGTCACCGGGCGATCTGTGCCTGATTTTGATCGACCAGGTGGAAGAGGCTTTGGCGTACATCACTGAAAAAGTCAAAGCCAGCAAAGGGGGGTAAAAGCTCCCTGCCGGAGCTCAGACCATCGCGTTCATCAGCAAGGCCATTGCCACAGTAACCTGGAAGGCCCCCACCCAAAACCACCATCGCCACACGGTGGGTGATTGCCGCTCCACCAGCCGATGCAACCAGCCACCCAAGATGAGCGACAGCAGCAAGGCCAACAGCATGCCCAGCACATTGGCCCAAAGAGCATCAGGCCAGTGCGCCGTGATGGCCGCATTGACCGCCAGGCTCACGCCAAAATGGATCAGGAACACCGAATAAGACACATCAGACAGCCATTGCAAGGCGGACCGCCAGCGCGAACGCCCGAGCGCCTCGCCCCCAAACCAAGACTCCGGCACGGCCACCAACAAGGCCGCCACGCCCCAAGCCACCGCGATGCGTGCACGCGGCTCCAGCCACCAGGCCACGCCCCCCACCAACAGCAGCAAAACCCCCATCCTCCAGAACGAAGCATGCGCCGCCGAACTGCCCAGTGCGGCACATCGGCGTGCATCCCAAGCGAGCAGGCCCAAACCATAAGAGCCCCAAAAATACACGCCCAGATCGTCCAGATCGACGTCCAGATTCCACCACCACAAAGACGCACAAACCAGCACCAGCCAAAGCCCCCAGCGACGGGTATCGCCCTGCTGCGCCGTGTTGGCACTTTGAACGCTTGGGTGCGCAGTCCGTGCTTTGGGCCAGGCCTTCAACACCACCAGGCAAGCCAAGGCCATCGCATACAACTGCAAATCGATCGCCACGTACCAAATGCCTGCCGACAAGGACTCCAGGTCCAGCAGATGCTGCATGAGCGCGACGTGAGCCAGCGCCTGCCCCCAGTTGGGCGGCGCCGACATGCTGGCGTGCTCAAAGCCGGGCCGCACCCATTCACTGACCAACACAGTGAAGCTCAGTGCAGCCAGCAAGGGAATGGCCAGGCGCAAATAGCGTTGCCAGGCCAACTTCAGGGCCTCGGACAGCGATAGCGACTCGTACCGCGCCAAACTGCTTGCCGTGAGAAAACCCGCACACACCAAGAAGAACTGCACCGCCAATCGGCCATGGTCATAAAGCCAATTGACCACCCGGGGCCAGGCAGCAGCGACCACATCCGACATGGGCCCGTAAAACGCCAGATGGTGCAACACGATCAACAAGCAGCCTGCCGCCTTGATCGCATCGATCAAAAAAGAACGCCCCGAAGGGCGTTGTGCGCTGATGGTCAAGGGCAACTCAGGCAAAGGCCATCACAGGGCCAGGCGGGCGCGGGCGGCTTGGTACTGGGCCTTGAACTGGGCCACCAAATCGGCCGTGCTTTGCACCGACTGGATCGCGCCAATGCCCTGGCCGCAGCCCCAGATGTCTTTCCAGGCTTTCTTGGCGTCGCCACCAAAGTTCATTTTGCTGGGGTCGGACTCGGGCAGGTTCTCGGGGTCCAGGCCCGCTGCACGGATCGACGGGGCCAAGTAGTTGCCGTGCACACCGGTGAACAGGTTGCTGTAGACAATGTCGTCCGAGTTGCTGTCCACAATGGCTTGTTTGTACTCCTCGGCCGCACGCGCTTCGAGTGTGGCGATGAAGGCGGAGCCGATGTAGGCGAAGTCTGCGCCCATGGCTTGGGCCGCCAAGATGGCGTCGCCCGTGGCGATCGAGCCCGACAAGGCGACTGGACCGTCGAACCACTGGCGGATTTCCTGGATCAAGGCAAACGGGCTCTTGACGCCCGCATGTCCACCGGCACCAGCGGCCACGGCGATCAGGCCGTCTGCGCCCTTCTCGATGGCTTTGTGCGCGTGTTTGTTGTTGATGATGTCGTGGAGCACCACGCCGCCGTAACTGTGTGCAGCGGCGTTGATCTCTTCGCGTGCACCCAGCGAGGTGATGATGATCGGCACCTTGTACTTCACACACATGGCCATGTCGTGCTCGAGGCGGTCGTTGCTCTTGTGCACGATCTGGTTGATGGCAAAGGGAGCCGCAGGCTTGTCGGGATTGGCTGCGTTGTAGGCGGCCAGGGTTTCGGTGATTTCAATCAACCACTCTTCGAGTTGCGCAGCAGGGCGGGCATTCAGGGCGGGCATGGAGCCCACGATGCCGGCCTTGCACTGCTCGATGACCAGCTTGGGGTTGCTGATGATGAACAAGGGTGAAGCGATGGCGGGGAATGGCAGATTGGCCAAAACGGAAGGTAACTTGGACATGAGTTCTCCTGAAAATTATCGGTCTATTGTGAGGGGACAAACGGATCAGACGCTGTCGGCGCGGGGACAGGAAATGGATTTCACCCACTTCGAGCCCTGGAAGGCTCACCACTCAGAATCGCCATCCCAAGGGTCCAGACGGTCATCCTGAGCAAAGTGCCGGGATTCAGGCTGTCATCCCGGGCGAAGACCCAGGACCCATGAGCCGTTTGATCTTCAGAAATGGATGCCGGATCGGGTCCGGCATGACAAGGAGTGACACTCACCCATCGATCAGAACGCGTCCAGCGCCATCGCGGTCACGCTGCCTGCACCTTCGACGATGCTGTCGCGCATGCCGGGCGCTTTGCTCAGCATGTGGTCTGCGTAAAAGCGCGCGGTGATGATTTTGGCGGCCATGAAAGCGGCGTCTTGGGCTTGCGCCTCGGGCGTGAGGGCCACCAGCAAGGCACGGCCCATTTGCCAGCCCGCCATCAGGTTGCCCGCCAGCATGAGGTAAGGCACGCTGCCTGCAAACACGTCGTTGGGGTGGGCCTTGGTGTTGCCCGCCACAAACTCGACCACGTCCACAAACGCTTCGCGGGCGGCTTTGAGGCGACGGGCCACGGCCTGTGCGTCGGCGTTGCCAGAGGCCGCCAATTCGCTCTCGGTCTGAGCCACTTGCGCGGCCAATGCTTTGGCGGTTTGGCCGCCGTCGCGGGCAGTCTTGCGGCCCACCAGGTCGTTGGCCTGAATGGCGGTGGTGCCTTCGTAGATGGTCAATATTTTGGCGTCGCGGTAATACTGCGCCGCACCCGTTTCCTCGATGAAGCCCATGCCGCCGTGCACCTGCACGCCCAAGCTGGTGACTTCCAGGCTCATCTCGGTGCTGTAGCCCTTGACCAGGGGCACCATGAATTCATAGAACGCCGCATTCTGTTTGCGCACCTCGGCATCGGGGTGGTGGTGCGAGGCGTCATAAGCCGCAGCGGCCGTGGCGGCCATGGCGCGGCAGCCTTCGGTGTAGGCGCGCATGGTCATGAGCATGCGGCGCACATCGGGGTGGTGAATGATGGGGCCAGCAGCGGGCAAGCTGCCGTCCACCGGGCGGCTTTGCACGCGGTCGCGGGCGTACTGCACGGCACGCTGGTACGAACGCTCGGCAATCGCGATGCCTTGCACACCCACGGCGTAACGGGCTGCATTCATCATGATGAACATGTATTCGAGGCCGCGGTTTTCCTGACCCACCAAATAACCCACGCCGCCGCCGTTGTCACCAAACTGCAGCACGGCTGTCGGGCTGGCCTTGATGCCCATCTTGTGCTCGATGCTCACGCAATGCACGTCGTTGCGCGCGCCCAAAGAGCCATCGAGATTGACCATGAATTTGGGCACCACGAACAGGCTGATGCCTTTGACGCCTTCGGGTGCGCCCACGACACGGGCCAGCACCAAGTGCACGATGTTCTCGGCCATGTCGTGCTCACCGTAGGTGATGTAGATCTTGGTGCCGAAGATTTTGTAAGTGCCATCCGGCTGGGGCTCGGCGCGTGTGCGCACAGCGGCCAAGTCTGACCCGGCTTGCGGCTCGGTCAGGTTCATGGTGCCGGTCCATTGGCCGGAAATCAACTTTTCCAAGTAAGTGGCTTTGAGCTCATCGGAGCCTGCGGTCAGCAAAGCTTCGATCGCACCGTCGGTGAGCAAGGGGCACAGCGCAAAGGCCATGTTGGCCGAGTTGAGCATTTCGCCGCAAGCCGCGCCAATGGTTTTGGGCAGGCCCTGACCGCCAAAGTCGGCGGGGTGCTGCAGGCCTTGCCAGCCGCCTTCGGCGTATTGCTGATAAGCCTCTTTGAAGCCGGGGGTGGTGGTCACGCCGCTGCCGTTGTGGAAGGAGGGGTTCTTGTCGCCTTCCCAGTTCAGGGGCGAGATCACGTCTTGGTTGAGCTTGGCGCATTCCTCAAGCACCGCTTGCGCGGTTTCAAGACCGGCGTCTTCAAAGCCGGGAATCTGCGCGATCTGGTCAATGCGGGCCAGATGCTCGATGTTGAACAGCATGTCCTTGAGGGGGGCGATGTAGCTCATGGTTTATCTCCTGATTCAAATGGGTGTCGGGATCAATGGCGCTGCATAAAAACGGCATCAAACGCAGTGCGCCGGGCTCGGTGGCCGGGGCTGGCGATGTGGCAAAGCGAAGCGCCTCTGAGCCAGCCCCGGCCACCGAACCCGGCGCACGGAAAAAACCTGGACCCTGTTTCAGCATGAAAGCGTTCCAGGGCCAGTCAAAAGATCAAAGTGCCTGTGTCAACTCAGGCACAGCCGCAAACAAATCGGCTTCGAGACCAAAGTCGGCCACGCTGAAAATCGGTGCCTCAGGGTCTTTGTTGATCGCCACGATCACCTTCGAATCCTTCATGCCCGCCAAGTGCTGGATCGCACCCGAGATGCCGCAAGCCACGTAAAGTTGTGGTGCGACGATTTTGCCGGTCTGACCCACTTGCAGGTCGTTGGCGGCATATCCAGCGTCCACTGCTGCGCGGCTGGCACCAATCGCTGCGCCCAGCTTGTCAGCCAGCGGCGTCATCACTTCGTTGAACTTCTCGCTGCTGCCCAAGGCGCGGCCACCCGAGACGATGATCTTGGCGGCAGTCAATTCAGGGCGGTCGTTCTTGGCGATTTCGCTGCCCTTGTAGCTGCTCTTGCCACTGTCGGCTTGCGCGGCAGCGCTTTCCACGGCGGCGCTGCCACCTGTGGCAGCAGCAGCGTCAAAGCCGGTGGTGCGCACGGTGATGACTTTGGTGGCGTCGGTGCTTTGCACGGTGGCCATGGCGTTGCCTGCGTAGATGGGGCGCTCGAAGGTGTCGGCAGACATGACCTGGGTCACATCGCTGATCTGCGCGACATCCAATTTGGCTGCCACGCGGGGCGCGACGTTCTTGCCTGCAGCGGTTGCGGGGAACAGGATGTGGCTGTAGTTGGCAGCGATCGCGAGCACTTGGGCTGCCACGTTTTCGGCCAAGCCATGGGCCAGGGCTTCGCTGTCGGCGTGGATCACTTTGGACACGCCAGCGATTTGGGCCGCGGCCTGTGCAGCAGCGGATGCATGGTGGCCAGCGACGAGCACATGCACATCACCACCACAAGCGGCAGCGGCCGTGACGGTGTTCAAGGTTGCGCCTTTGATCGAGGCGTTGTCGTGTTCGGCAATAACGAGAGAGGTCATGAGATTTCCTTGGATGGTCAGATGACCTTGGCCACGTTTTTGAGCTTGTCCACCAGCGTCGCCACATCGGGCACTTTGATGCCCGCGCTGCGCTTGGCAGGCTCCATCACCTTCAGGGTTTTGATGCGGGGGGCTACGTCCACACCCAAGTCTTCGGGTTTGAAGATGTCGAGCTGCTTTTTCTTGGCCTTCATGATGTTGGGCAGCGTCACATAGCGCGGCTCATTCAGGCGCAAGTCGGTGGTCACCACCGCGGGCATTGAAACAGCCAGGGTTTCCAGGCCGCCGTCGATCTCGCGGGTCACATGGGCTTTGCCGTCCACGATCTCGACCTTGGAGGCAAAAGTAGCTTGGGGCAGATCGGCCAATGCGGCCAGCATCTGGCCGGTCTGGTTGCAATCGTCGTCAATGGCTTGTTTGCCCAAGATGATCAAACCGGGTTGCTCTTTGTCGACCAGCGCCTTGAGCAGTTTGGCCACTGCCAAGGGCTGCAGATCCAGATCGGCGGGGGTCTCGACCAAAATGCCGCGGTCAGCACCAATGGCCATGGCGGTGCGCAGGGTTTCCTGGCACTGGGCAACACCACAAGAAACGGCGATCACTTCAGTGGCGAAGCCCTTTTCTTTCAGGCGCACGGCCTCTTCGACGGCGATCTCGTCAAAGGGGTTCATGCTCATTTTGACGTTGGCAATGTCCACGCCCGAACCATCAGACTTGACACGGACCTTGACGTTGTAGTCCACCACCCGCTTGACGGGAACGAGAATTTTCATGAAAGCTTCTCCATTGATATCAAAACCCAAGCACCTCAAAACGCCATGATGTCGTTGACGTTACGTAAACGTCAATTGTGCATCAAAACCGCGATAAAGGCACCGCACATTTCTCAAAAAAGCACGATCGTTCGCATTTTAGACCGAAAATTCGAATCACCCATGCCGCTCAAAAATCACTCCGCCTGACCGGGGCCGCTGTGCGTGACCGCCCCCAAACGGGCTGCCGAAACCAGCTTGGCATATTTTTCCAGCACCCCCGACAGGCGCGGCTTGATGCGCGCAGCCGCAGCCTGCTCGCGCGCAGCCAACACCTCCGAGCTCAAGAGGACATCCAAGGTGCCAGCGTTGGCGTCGAGCCGAATGCGATCCCCGTCTTCCAGCCAGGCAATCGGACCATTGTCTGCCGCTTCCGGCCCGATGTAGCCCACCATCATGCCCCGGGTTGCACCTGAAAAACGGCCATCGGTCAACAAGGCGACTTTCTCACCCATGCCCTGCCCGTAGACCAGCGCCGTGACCCCGAGCATCTCACGCATACCCGGGCCGCCCTTGGGGCCTTCGTTGCGGATCACCAGCACATCACCTGCCGCATAAGCCTGCTTTGTCACCGCCTCGAAACATTCTTCTTCGTTTTCAAAGACCCGTGCCGGGCCTTCAAACACCAAGGATTTCAAACCGGCCACCTTGATCAAAGCCCCCTCTGGTGCCAAGTTCCCTTTGAGCACGACCACACCCCCTGTGGGACTGATGGCCTGAGACACCTGCCGGACCACTTGGCCATCCGGCTGGGGCACATCGGCCAAATCCTCGGCCAGTGTGCGGCCAGACAAAGTCAGGGCATCGCCATGCAAATGACCGCCATCGAGCAAAGACTTCAACACCGATCGCACACCACCCGCCCGGTGAAGGTCCACAGCCAAAAAGCGCCCGCCGGGCTGCAAGTCCGCAATCAAGGGGGTTCTGGCAAACACGGCGGCCACGTCGTCCAGGGTAAAGGTGATGCCCACCTCGTGTGCGATGGCTGGCAAGTGCAGGCCCGCGTTGGTGGAGCCGCCCGTGGCAGCCACTGCCGCACAAGCGTTTTCGAGGGATTTGCGGGTGATCAGGTCACGCGGCAAGGGGCCGCCTTCACGAATGATCTCGGTGATGCGTCGGCCTGCAGCTCGCGCCAGTGCCAAGCGTTCGCTGTACACCGCAGGCATCATGGCCGAACCCGGCAAAGCCAGGCCCAGGGTTTCAGCCACCATGGCCATGGTGTTGGCCGTGAACTGGCCTGGACAAGAACCCACCGTGGGAGAACAGGCACGCTCCAGTTCGTTCAAGTTTTGCTCACTCATCTGACCCGACAGAACCGATCCAACCCCTTCATAAGCGGTGAGGATGGTCACATCTTTGCCCCGCCACTGACCCGGCAACATGGCACCACCATAAACAAACACACTCGGGCAATTGAGCCTGGCCATGGCCATCAACACGCCGGGCAATGTTTTGTCGCAACCGGCAAAACCCAGCAAGCCGTCGTAAGCGTGAGCCGTGATCACCGCCTCAATGGAGTCGGCAATGATCTCCCTGGACACCAGGCTCATGCGCATGCCAGCATGGTTCATGGACACGCCGTCCGAGACGGAAATGGTGGTGAAAGGCACGGAAATGCCCTGCCCCGCCGCCACGCCCAGCCGAGCGGCATCGGCCTGCGGCCCCAAGGACATGGAGCAAGGGGTGTTCTCACCATGCTGGCTGACGATGCCCACCATCGGCTTGCCAAAGTCTTCATCCGACAGGCCCACCGCCCGCAAAAAGGCACGGTGGGGTGTGCGGTCCATCCCCTCAACAATCCTTGCGGATGTGAGTTTTTCGGGGGGCATGAAAGTGCGTTTGGGGGTGCTCATGAGAATTTCTCCTTGGATGTAGGTAAGTTCAAGCACCCAGCACCGGCTGTGCCAAATGCCGCACAAATGCGCTCAAATCGTGCTGAAAAGTCTGTCGCTCGTCCGTCAGGGCCAGCTGTTTCGCCCGTTCAAAAGTCACATCCAGGGGCCAAGCGCCAAACTGTGCTTCCAGGTCAGGTTGTGGCGCAAACTGCACCCTTTGTGGGACCTGCGGATCGATCTGGGCCATGGCTTCCAAGACCTCGCGCACGGTCACGGGCCAGGCTGGCGCATTCAGTGCACAGGTGCCGGCCGGACCCATGACTTGGGACCAACTGGCATGGTCCGTGCCCAACAAACGCATGAGGTGTGCAACAGCTGCAGGCAAGCTCAGCAGCCACAGTCGGGCATCGCTGGATACCGGGCAGATGTAGGTGCGGCCCGACAAAGGCTCTCGGATCAGATCGCTGTTGAACCCTGACAAGGCCCCATTGGGCAAGGCAGGTCGAAGCACCACGCCCGACAAGCGCACGGCTCGTCCATCAAGGTCGCCACGCCGATTCATGTCGTCCAGCATCAACTCCAGCATGCGCTTGTGGGTGCCGTAACTGAGGCTGGGCCGCTGGGGCGTTTGGTCATCCAACTGATGCGGCAGGGGCGTGCAGTAGACAGCGATCGAGCTGGTCATGATCCACCGGACCAATGGGCCGCCCTGTCGAAATTGGGCGCGGCACCGTGCCAACAAATCCAGGCTCGCAAGCAAATTGATGCGCTCGCCGAGCGCGACGTCTTGCTCCGTGCGTCCGCTCATCACGCCGGCCAAATGAAAGACCGCATGGACAGGCTGCTCAAACAGTGACTCACAAACCTGAGCACTCGACAAATCCCCGATGACCCACTGCGTATTCGCACCAGATCGGGCGCCTTCGACCGTTTGGGTATCGGTCAAAACCCATTGCCAAGACGATGGCGCATTCAAAGCTAAGGCCTGCACCAAGGCTTGGCCGACATAACCGGCAGCACCTGTGATCAAAATACGGGCATTGGGCGGCAGATGAAATGAATGGCTCATGCTTTTGAGGAATTAAAGATCAATGACCATCACCAGACCCGGGTAAACCATGACTGATTTGGCAGTTTTGACACCAGCCAATCAATATACTTTGCTTTTCTTCAACCGCCTGTCCTCAGGTCCTGACATTTTTGACGGAGACACTCCATGAGAATCGTTTTTAAACACCTCGCCTTGACAGGCGCCATGGCGCTGGCCATGAGCTTCAACACCGCCAGCGCCCAAACCGTGCTGACCATGTCCAGCTGGGTGGGCCCCACCCACCCCCTGACGCGTGATGTTTTGGGTGGCTGGGCTGCCGCGGTCGAAAAAGCCACCAATGGCCGCGTCAAAATGCAAATGCTGGCCAAACACCCTGTGGCACCACAGGGCACCTTTGACGGCGTGCGCGATGGTGTGATGGATGTGTCTTATGTGACAGCCAGCTACACCCCTGCTCGTCACCCCCTGCCACTTTTGGCCGAACTCCCAGGCTCGGGCGGCACGGCTGAAATCAACTCTGTGGCCTTCAGCCGTATTCACTGGAAGCATCTGCACAAGGCGGGTGAATACAAAGGCGTGAAATTGCTTGGCGTTTTCACACACGGCCCTGGTCAAATGTTCTTGGTCAAAAAACCAGTCAATTCTGTTGCTGACATCGCAGGCATGAAGATCCGCAGCGGTGGCGGCATCTCGGAAGCCTCTGCCAAAGCATTGGGCGCATCGCCTCTGGTCAAACCCGCCCCAGAATCCTATGAAATTCTGGCTTCCGGTGTGGCCGACGGCACGTTTTTCCCATCTGAATCCATCAAGTCCTTTAACCTGGACAAAGTGGTCAAGCACGCCACCATCTTCCCTGGCGGCTTTTACTCCTCGGCTTTTGGCTTCTTCATGAACGAAGAAAAGTGGAACAAGCTGTCCAAGCAAGACCAGGACGCGATCAACAGCGTTTCGGGTGAAGCCCTGGCACGCTTGGCGGGACAAGCTTGGGATGCTGCCGACAAAGGTGGCATGGAAGCCTTGCGCGCTGCTGGCGTGAACATCCAACAAGCCAGCCCAGCCTTCATTGCTGAAGTGCGTTCGCGCACAGAGCCACTGGCCAACAACTGGGTCCAAGCCGCCAACGCCAAAGGTCTTGACGGCGCCAAGGTCTTGGCCGAGTTCCGCGAAGAACTCAAGCGTGTGGCTGAAGGCAAATAATTTCGGCACCGGATGACTGATCCCCGCCACGTTCTGACCAGCTGCGCCCTGATTCTTGCTGACGAAAAGCACGAATCAGGGCTGGCGGGGCAAATCACCGCCCGGGGACCGGCTCCGAACACCTATTGGACACTGCCTCTGGGTTTGTCATTCGACGAAGCCACCCCTGCATCGTGGCTGTTGATTGACGATGAAATGCGCTTAATCGAAGGGGAAGGCGCTCATGGCATTCGCGAGCCCAACCCTGCCACACGCTTTCATTTGTGGGTGTATCGAAGCCGCCCAGATGTGAACGCCATTGTTCACACGCACCCCCCAGCAGTCTCTGCACTGGCAGCTGCCGAGTGCCCCTTGGTTGTGGCGCACATGGACGCCACGCCTTTGTTTGAGGACATGGTTTTCTTGCCCGAGTGGCCCGGTTTGCCCACCGCAGACAAGGAAGGGGAAATCATCGCTGGCGCTTTGGGCCCGCACCATGCCATGCTGTTGGCGCACCATGGCCTGCTCACAGCGGGACGCAGCGTCCAGGAAGCCGCTTTTTTAGCCGTCTTCATGGAGCGGATGGCACAGTTGCAAATCAATGCATCCACGCTCGGGGGTGTTCGTCCGATCGATCCAGCAGAGGCGCGTCGTGCCCGAGATTTCTTGCGCACCGACCGCATCATGAACATCACATTCGACGCGTGGACACGTCGCGCCAACCGCCTCAGGCAAGGATACAAGGGATGAAACTGGCTCAACTTTTGCAAAAGACTCTGGGTCTGTTTGCAGCCATCGTGCTTTTCTTGATGATGACCATCACAGCGGTGGATGTGGTGGGACGTTATTTTTTCAACAAGCCCCTTGCAGGCGGCTTTGAAATCACGGAAATTGGATTGGCCTTGCTGATTTATTGCGCGCTGCCTTTGGTCAGCGCCCGCCGAGAACACATCGTCATCGACACCTTTGATGTCTTCATGAGCTCAGGGGTCAAGACATTCCTCAACAGGCTGGCAGATGTCATCTGCTTCATCGCCCTGGCTGGTGTGGGCTACATCCTCTTCAAACGGGCCATGCGCGTTGCAGAATACGGCGACACAACCAACGTCCTGCTGCTGCCTCTGGCTCCAGTCGTGTACACCATGAGCGGCATGATAGTAATAGCCGGCCTGATGCACCTGGTGCTTATTTTTATACCGCACGCCGATCCGGCCGCCTCTGACTCCAAAGAAGTAACACCATGACAGAAGCAAGTATTGGCCTGTTGGCCATGTTGATCCTGGCCTTCGCCCGGGTCCCGTTGGCGATTGCCATGGGCCTGGTGGGCTTTGCTGGTTTGTGGTGGATGCGGGGACTCAACCCTGCATTGGCTTCGGTGACCTCCACGGTCTATGAGGCAGGTTTTGAGTACACGCTCTCGGTCGTTCCCTTGTTCATCTTGATGGGCAACTTCGTGACTCGCGCAGGCATGTCCCGCGAGCTTTACCGCGCGGCCTATACCCTTGTCGGACATTTTCGGGGGGGGCTTGGCATGGCCACGGTGATGGCCTGCGCAGGATTTGGCAGCGTGTGCGGATCCTCCATTGCAACAGCCGCCACCATGACCAAAGTGGCCTACCCCTCGATGAAAGACCATGGTTATTCGGGCCAGCTGGCGGCAGGCGCCATTGCGGCCGGGGGCACCCTAGGTATTTTGATTCCCCCGTCCACCATCTTGGTCATTTATGGCCTGGTCACAGAAACCAGCATCGGCAAATTGTTTGCTGCGGGCATGGTCCCTGGTCTGTTGGCGGTCTTCATGATGTGCCTGACCATCTCATTCATCACTTGGCGTGACCCAGCTGCAGGCCCCGCCGCCGAACGCTCAAGCTGGGCCGAACGCTTCGATGCCATGAAAGATGTGTGGGCTGTGGCTGTGTTGTTTGTGATCGTGATGGGTGGCATTTACGGCGGCGTCTTCACGACCACGGAAGGTGCCGGCATCGGTGCTTTCGGCGCCTTCATCATTGCCCTGTTGCGCAAATCGCTGAACTGGTCTGTCACGCTGGACATCCTTGTCGAAAGTGCACGCACTACGGGCATGTTGTTCATGATCCTGGTGGGCGCCTTGGTGTTTGCCAATTTTGTGAACTTCACGTCCATGCCGGCCGATCTGAAAAGTCTGGTCTCGACACACAACATCAGTCCTGTGGCCGTGATGATCGCCATTTGTGCCATCTACATCATTTTGGGCGCTGCCATGGAAGAGTTGTCCATGGTGTTGCTGACGCTGCCCGTGTTTTTCCCTTTGGTGGTGAGTCTCGGGTTTGACCCTGTTTGGTTTGGCATCATCATCGTTTTGGTGGTGATGATTGGACTGATCAGCCCGCCAGTGGGCATGAACATGTTCGTGGTGAGAAACATGCTGCCCGAGTTGAGCACAGCCACGATCTTCAAAGGCGTCATGCCCTTTGTCTACACCTTGGTGGTGGTGCTGGCGTTGCTGGTGGCCTTCCCGCAAATTGCCCTGTTTCTGCCCCAAGCGCTCAAACTCTGACGCTCAGGCTGCTGGCTCGAAAGCTCTCCCATGAAACTGGCTTTTTGCGGACTGGGCTTGATGGGCGCGCCCATGGTCAAACGCCTCTTGGCGGCTGGGCACACGGTCAATGTCTGGAACCGCACCCCTGCCAAAGCCCAAGCCTTGCTTGAGTTGGGCGCGCAGTGGTGCGACACCCCGGCCCAAGCGGCCAGCGGTGTGGATGGCGTTTTCATGTGCCTGTTGAACACCCAAGCTGTTGAACAGGTGGTGTTTGGCTCTGACGGCATCGTCCATGCACGCCCATTTCAATGGCTGGTGGACCACTCCAGTGTGCCCCCCGAACAGACTCGCGCGTGGAGTCAACGACTTTTTGAAGCTTGTCAGGCAGATTGGTTGGATGCCCCCGTATCTGGCGGCGTTGCCGGCGTGGAAGCCGGAACTCTGGCGGTGATGGTAGGCGGCTCCTTCAGCGCCCTGGACAGCGCCAGCCAAGCCATGTGCGCTTATGCCAGCAACATCACCCACATGGGCGACAGCGGTGCGGGCCAAGCCACCAAACTGTGCAACCAGACCATTGTGGCGAGCACGGTGGCCGCCATTGCAGAAGCCGTGGGTCTGGCGCACCGCAATGGCATCGACCTCCAACAACTGGCCAAAGCCCTGCAAGGCGGCTGGGCCGACTCCAAGCCCTTGCAAGTGTTTGTGCCGCGCATGATCGCACCCACTCAACCTTCGATTGGGGCTTTGTCCACCATGCTCAAAGATGTGGACACCGTGATGCAGGTGGCGCAAAGCAGTGGTGCGCCCATGCCGGTCATGGCCACCGTTCAACAGCAACTGCGATCAGCCCAAGCGGCGGGTCTGGGCGAAGCGGAACTCTCTGCCTTGATTTGTCTGGTTTGGCCAGAACAACGCCAGAATTTTTAAAGCCAGAGCCCCACTCAAGCCTGAGCTGGCTTGGCCGCACCCACCATGTGCATCACCCGCTGCGGGTATGGAATCTCAACTTTGTGCTCACGCAGCGCGGCCAATATCAGCATGTTGATGGTCGAGCGCAGGGCCAGTTGGCCGTTTTCCGGGTCACCGATCCAGTAACTCACGGTGAACTCCAGACCGTCCGCGCCAAACTGGCTCAAAAAGGCATTGGGGGCGGGGTCTTTCAGCACCCGATCCTGGCTTTCACAGGCTTCAATCAAGAGTCGCCGCACCAAGCCCACATCGCTGTCATAAGCCACCGACACCATGGTCGTTTGGGACAGCTTGGGGTCCATCAAGGTGAAGTTTTCCACCCGGTTGATGATCAAAAATTCATTGGGCACGATGGATTCGCGGCCATTCAAAGCCCGGATCACGGTGTAACGCGCCTTGATGTCAACAATGCGCCCTTCAAAACCGTCCACCAACACCATGTCCCCAATGCGCATGCTGCGCTCGGCCAGAATCACAAAACCGCTGACGTAGTTGGAGGCCAGCTTTTGCAGGCCAAAGCCAATGCCCACGCCCACCGCACCACCCAGCACAGACAAGGCAGTCAGGTCAATACCCACAGAGGACAGCGCCAAAAGCAAACCCACAAACATGAGCAAGGCACGCACCGTGTTGCTGATGACCTTGCGCAGCGACAAGTCGCCACCCGTGGCCGACTTGAGCAAACGCGCCTCGATGGCCGCCGACACCCACAGCGCCACAATCAATACCGCGCCCGCCGTGAGCGCCCCCTCAATCAGCGTGCGCACCGACAGCACACTGCCGCCGATTTTCCAGTTAATCTGGTCAAGCTCGTTGAGCACCAGCGGCAAAATGCCCGTGACCCACAGGACCACCGCCCCCCAAGCCAACCAGGAAATCGTGCGCTCCAACACCCGCACAAAGGGTGCATTGGAAAACGCCACCTGCAGCACTTTCACGCCCAAGCGGATCACCGCCAGCGAAATGCACACCGGCAGCAAGACCGCAAACAAGGGGGCCGGCTGCTGCTGCGTCAGCAACGTGCGGGCCACAAAAGTCAGGCCCAGCAACAGTACTGGAAACAACACACCGTCATACAACTTGCGGCCCAGCAAAATGGCCAAGTCTTGCCCAGTGAATACACGGCGCACGCCCCAGGCCATCAGCCAGGCCAGTACCAAACAAGCTGCAAAAGCGCCCAAGGCCATCAAAGACTCGGGCCGCGCCAAAGCCAGCAACAAACCCATTGGATCGACCACCGCCATGTTGCTCATGCCCGCCATGATGGTGTCCTTTTCTCGATGAACGCCTGCACGCCCTCTTGCGCCACCTCGTGCACCATGTTGCAGGCCATGGTTTGGCCCGCCAACTGGTAAGCCGCCTCAATGCCCATTTCACGTTGCTGGTAAAACAAGGCCTTGCCCACCCGCACAGCCTCACGCGGCTTGGCCAAGATGGCGTTCACCAACTCATCGATCTGCACATCCAGTTCTTCTGCCGCGCACACGCGGTTGATCAACCCTCGGCTTTGCGCCTCAGCGGCCGAAATGAAGCCCCCCGTCAGCAGCATCTCCATGGCCTGCTTGGCGTGCATGTTGCGCACCAGCGGCACGCTGGGCGTGGCGCAAAACAAGCCCACATCAATACCGTTCACCCCAAACGTGGCGCTGTTGGCAGACACCGCCAAATCACACTGCGCCACCAACTGGCAACCTGCAGCCGTGGCCAGGCCCTGCACACGGGCAATCACAGGCACGGGCAGCTTCTGAATCGTCATCATCATGCGGTTGCATTGGGCAAAAAGCTGCTGGTAATAGGCCAGCTCGGGCTGAGCCCGCATTTCCTTCAGGTTGTGCCCGGCACAAAAAGTCTTGCCCGCCGCACCCAGCACCACCACACGGACATGGTCATCTTGCGCCACGGCATTCAAGGCTTGTTGCAGCGCGGTCAACATCGCCTCACTCAAGGTGTTGAAGCTGGCAGGGTTGTTGAGCGTCAAGCGGTGCACGCCACGCGCGTCGCGCTCATGCAGCAGCAGGTCGGGTGTGTGGGGGATCTTTGAATCGGTCATGGCATCGATTGTGCCAAACCCTCACCCCCCAGTTATTTTCAAACGTCGGCCAGCACGCGCAAATGCGCTTCCACACTGCGGCCCAAAGCACTGAGGTTATAGCCCCCCTCCAAGCAGCTGACGATGCGGCCCTTGGCATGACGCAAAGCCATCTCCTTGATGCGCTGGGTGATCCAAGCGTAGTCCTGCTCCACCAGGCCCATCTGGCCCATGTCGTCTTCGCGGTGGGCGTCAAAACCCGCGCTGATGAAAATCAGCTCAGGCCGGTGCGCCTCCAAGCGCGGCAGCCACATCATGTCCACCAACTCGCGGATGTCCATGCCCCGGGTGTAGGCCGGTACCGGCAAATTGACCAAGTTGGCCGCATTCGATGTAGAGCCACCCTCCGGGTAAAAAGGGTGTTGGAAAAAGCTCACCATCAAGATTCGCTCGTCGCCTGCCACGATGTCTTCGGTGCCATTGCCGTGGTGCACATCAAAGTCGACGATGGCGACCCTTTTGAGGCCATGACGCTCGAGCGCGTACTTGGCGGCGATGGCCACGTTGTTGAAAAAGCAAAAGCCCATGGCCTTGTCGCGGCAAGCGTGATGACCCGGTGGGCGCACAGCACAAAAGGCGTTTTCCAGCTCACCCGCCAGCACGGCGTCGGTGGCATCGAGCGCAGCACCCGCCGCGACCAATGCTGCGTCCCAGGTGTGGGCGTTGATCATCGTGTCCGGGTCCAAGCTGGTGTGGGTGGGGCCGCCAGCGGCCATGTCCTCGCGCAAAGCATCGCCCAAACCACGCAAGGCCGCCACATGCATTCGGCCATGGGCCAGTTCGATGTCGGCCAGAGAAGCCGGACTGGCCTCGCGCCTTTGCAGTGCCATGTCCACGCCGCTGATCAGCAATCGGTCTTCGATGGCCCCCAAACGCTCAGGGCACTCCGGGTGACCCGCGCCCATTTCGTGCTTCCAACAAGTGGGGTGGGTGAAATAACCTGTCGCGCCCATGTATGTGTCTTCCAGAATCATCACAGCCAACAAGGCTGTCGTTTTTGAAGAATTGATCTGCTTTATTTAGAACCCAGCTTAGCACGGGCACCAGGGCGCGGCGTTTAAACTCAACGCAATGAATGTGTTCAAAACCAGCCCCAAGTCCAAGCAACTTCAAGCCTGCCAAGGCATGGCCTCCATGGGCCTGGCGCTGTTGCTCAGCGCACTGACCGCTTGGGCAGCAGAGCCAACACCCGTCAGTGCGCAAACGTCCCCAGATTCAGCCCCCAAGCAGGCCAAACGGCACTCAACCCCAAATGCCCAGCCCGCCAAAGCCAAGCCACAGCAGCGCCTAAAAAGCGCCCCCCCCAAAAAACAAGCCATGCGGCCTGTCCGTCTGGCAGCCGTGACGGGAGTTGCGCTGGCAAGCACTGCACAAACCCAAGCGTGGGTTCAAGATGCCGCCCGGCGCCTGCAACTGGACCCGATATGGGTTCAAAACACCTTGCAACGAGCGCAGCGCCTGCCCTCGATCGAACGACTGATACTGCCCCCCAGCAGCCCAACCGCCAAAAACTGGGCCGCCTACCGCGCCCGCTTCATCGAGCCCATCCGCATCCAGGCGGGTGCACGCTTTTGGCTAACCCACCGCAGCGCGTTGGAGCGTGCCGAGCGTGAATACGGCGTGCCTGCCTCGGTGATCGTTGGCATCATCGGCGTGGAAACCTTGTATGGCCAATACACAGGCAACTTCCGCATCCTCGACGCACTGGCCACACTGACCTTCCACTTCCCCAGTGCCCACCCTCGGGCGGCCTCACGCCAAGCATTCTTTCAAAGCGAGCTCGAGCAATTTTTGCTGCTCACATCACGCAGCGGCGCAGACCCGATGGCCATTCGAGGCAGCTACGCCGGGGCCATGGGCCTGCCGCAATTCATGCCCTCCAGCTGGGCCAAATTTGCGGTGGACTTTGATGGCGACGGACGTATCGACCTGTTTGGCAGCCCCACGGATGCCATCGGCTCGGTGGCCAACTACTTCAAAGCCTTTGACTGGCGCTCCGGCATGCCCACGCACTATCCAGTCACCCTCACCCTGGGCCAAACTGACATGGACAGCCTGCTGGCCCCCGACATCCTGCCCACTTTCAGCGTGACCAGCTTCATGGGCCATGGTGCCACCCTGTCAGGCGCCGCGATGCAACACAAAGGCCCACTGGCCTTGATCGAACTGCTCAACGGGCCGGACGCACCCAGCTATGTAGCCGGCACCGAAAATTTCTATGCCATCACCCGCTACAACTGGAGCAGCTACTACGCCATGGCGGTGATCGACTTGGCCGAAGCAGTGGCGAGGGAAGTGCAAAACAGGCCATGAACCCGCTGAACCCCAAAAAACTGCTGCTGACCAAATGGACGGCGGTCAAACCCGTGGCCAAGCAAAAACACTTTTTGGTCAGCCGGGTGATCCAACCCGAGTTGCCTACCGACCCAATTGAACAGGTGGAACTCGAAGCGGTGTTTTCCAAAGCGGTGCAGGTGATTGGCTGGCGTGAATTGCAAGACGACAGCGTTTGGCGGCAGGGGTGGGTTTGATCGGGCTGGAATGATTGGCAGTTGCCGCTTTCCAACACGGGCGTCAAATACTTTACGACTTCAAGTCGCAACAGCATCACAACTATGCCTGTCAACCCCACAAATAGGGGCACACGACACAAGGCATTTTTTTTCTTTAAGAAACCAAGGTTTTGAAGCGGTTTTCCCAAATCACAAGGTCTATTTGAAATTATTGGACGTTCGCACTCGACCCAACTGCTTGCGCTGCTTGACCAAACTGTCGTCTAAAACTGCGCAACTTGAGGGACACATCACAGAGTGTCGGTTGACCCGACACTTCACGAGATGAGTCTGCTCTTGTTCGGCCGAACTCCATGCTCAAGCTCCCGTCAAATCAACCCTACAACGCACTTCGAGAAGTTGCATA